>JBAUWA010000001.1:0-9408 GCA_049583555.1 Candidatus Dormiibacterota bacterium
CCACCGCGTCGCTGCCGGGGAGGGTGGTGGGCACGTATACCGACCAGAACTGGCCAACCACGCCTCCGCGGCGGAGCCTGGGCAGATCGGTGCAGAGGCTGGGCTGCGGCGCCGCAATGTCCAGGGCGGTTAGGTCGTAAGCGACCGCCTTGCGATGAGCCCACGCCAGGTCGTTGTGGCCGTCGATAACCGGGATCTGGAGCAATTCGGGTGATCTCCTGGCGAAAGCGGGCAGGGACGATATAGGGGAGATCCCATGATGGCGTCTGCAGGGTCGCGACCGCGACAGCTGTCAGGATTGAAGCTGGTGAGATCGGCCGGCAAGAAGAGTTCCAGGAGGTTGTGGGATGGCTGAGGCAGTGATCGTGGCGGCCGGCCGCTCACCGATCGGCAGGGCGGGAAAGGGGTCGCTGGTCGACTGCCTCCCCGACGACCTGGGCGCATACATCCTGAGCCAGGTCCTGGCGCGGATCCCTCAACTCGATCCGTCGCTCATCGAGGACGTCATCTGCGGGTGCGGGTTGCCGGGAGGTGAGTCGGGATTCAACATGGGCCGGGCGATCAGCATCCTGGCCGGGGTCAACAGCCCAGGGACCACCCTGACCCGGTACTGCAGCTCCTCACTCCAGACCACCCGCATGGCCTACCACGCTATCCGAGCCGGCGAGGGCGAGATCTTTGCCTCAGTTGGGGTGGAGACAGTCAGCCGCTTCGGGTACGGCACCTCCGACCCCGCCGAGGCTCGCAACCACCGTCTCATGCCCGGCAATCCCGAGGGCTTCCCTGACCTCTACTTGCCGATGGGCATGACCGCCGAGAATGTGGCCGAGCGGGAGGGGATCACCAGGGAGGAGATGGATCAGTTCGCCGCTCGCAGCCAGAACCGGGCGGTGGCGGCACAGACCGACGGTTTCTTCGATCGCGAGATCATCCCGGTCACGGTCCCAAGCGGCCAGGTCGTCGACCGCGACGACGGTCCTCGGCCTAACACCACCGTCGAGGTCCTCTCGACCTTGAAGCCGGTGTTTAAAGAGGACGGGCGGGTCACCGCGGGCAACGCCTGCCCGCTCAATGACGGAGCCGCAGCGGTGATCGTCATGTCCTTAGACAAGGCGAAGGAGTTGGGGATCATTCCCCTGGCGAGAATCGTGGGCACCGCGGTCGCGGCCCTCGAACCTGAGTACATGGGCCTTGGACCCATCCCTGCGACTCAGAAAGTGTTCGCGCGCACGGGCATGAGCATGGATGACATCGACATCGTCGAGATCAACGAGGCATTCGCCGCACAAGTCATCCCCTCCGCCCGAGGCATCGGTCTCGACCCCATGGAGGACCGGCTGAACCCATTCGGAGGGTCGATCGCCCTCGGCCACCCCTTCGGAATGACAGGCGCCCGGATCACCTGCACCTTGCTTAACGGGCTCCGTACCAGGGACAAGCATCTCGGCCTGGAGACCATGTGCGTCGGAGGAGGGATGGGGATGGCCATGATCTTGGAGCGTTTGGCCTAGGGGCTGATCCCGTGAGTTCGGTCATCCGCGCAAGTCGGTCAGGGAGGTGCGATCTGGGTTGGTAGACTTCGCCCCCGGCCGGGCCGAGGTAGCTCAGTTGGTAGAGCACGGGTCTGAAAAACCCGGTGTCGGCGGTTCGATTCCGCCCCTCGGCACCTGTTTTTGACCTATTCGAACGAAAGACAGAGATTGCCGCCGACTTTGCACCATCCGCGGCACGCTTGACTGGCAAGCGCGCCTGCTCCGCAGGGGTCAGCCCCCGGAGACGGCGGGAATGATGTAGAGGCGACCACCCTCAGGAAGCGGCGTCGCCAACCCATCGAGATCGGCGATGTCGCTCTCCCCCAGGTAAATGCGGATGTGGCGCCGCACCACCCCCTGCTCATCCCTGATCCGCCTCTCTAGCTGGGGCCGGGTCGAAGCCAGCTCATCCAAGGCCGCGACGACGGTGGCAGCTTCAACCACCAGCACCGCCTGCCCGTCGGCGGAGGGGCGCAGCACTGCCGGCAGGTGCAGGCTGGCGGTCACGCCAAGAGCGCCGCCCGCACCGAGAGCACCTGGGGCAGGTGTGCGGCCACCAGCTGCCAGGAGTCGCCATCGTCCAGGCTCTGGTAGACCTCGCCGTGTCTGGTCCCGAAGTAGATCCCGGCGGGCTCGCCTCGGTCGGTGCAGAGGGCGTCACGGAGCACCAGCGAGTGGTAGCCCGACTGGGGCAGCCCATTGCTGAGCGGCTCCCAACTGTCTCCCCCGTCCCGGCTCCGATAGACCCGGCAGCGCCGATCGGGGGGGAGCCGCTCCGAGTCCGCCGTAAGCGGGAAGAGGTAGGCAGTGTCGGGCTGGTTGGGATGTACCAACACGGGAAAGCCAAAGTTGGCCGGTAGACCGTCCTCGATGGCCTTCCAGCTGTCTCCGTAGTCGTCCGATCGATAGACCCCGAAGTGGTTCTGGGCCAGCAGTCGGTTGGGTTTGCTGGGGTGCATGTCCACCTTGTGGACGCATTGGCCGAATTCGGGGAAGCGCTGATCCTCGGGCATCCAATAGGCCTGGATGCCGCGGTTGGCGGGTTCCCAGCTCTCCCCGCCATCTTTGGTCCGATAGACCCCGCCCGCGGAAAGCGCCACCAAAACCCGGTCGGGGTCGGTGGGATGGGGCACGACCGTGTGCAGGCAGGCGCCCCCATTCCCGGGCGTCCACTTGGGCTGGTGGGGATGGTTGTAGAGGCCCTCGACCAGCTCGAAGGTGACGCCGCCATCGCGGGAGCGGAAGAGGGCATGGGGCTCGACTCCGGCATAGACCAGGCCAGGCTGAGACTCCAGCCCTGGCTGCACCTGCCATACCCGAATCAGGGCCGCCCCGGTGTCGGCGGGGAACGCCACAGGGGCCGATTCGGGCTCCGACCAGCTCCGACCAAGGTCGTCAGAGTGGAAGAGCGAGGGACCCCAGTGCTCACTGGTCGCACCCGCGAAGAGGCGTGGTGTAGACGGACGACGGTCGATGCCCAGCCCGTAAACGGAGCTCATCATCAACTGAAGTGGTTGCAGCTCCCAGCTGGAGCGAGACCGGTCGCTGTGGCCGACCAGAACACCCTTGTCTGTCCCGATCAGAAGCACTGCGTCGTTCATTCGCCGCTCCTCCCCGCCCACCAGGTTCTCAGAAGTGGGTCAACCGCATGGTAGATGACCGGGGCCGCGATCGGGATTGGGGAACTTCCCTCGCGGGTGAATTCAGCGACCGACCCGGCGCCGCCTTTGAACATCAATCGGGTGTGGGCCGTCGGCCTGGGACGCTGGAGAAGTCCGTCTCAACGCAGGCCCAGATGGCTCGAAGCACTTGGTCAGGCGTCTCAATTTGGGGCATGTGGCCAGTGTCTTGGAGTAGCTGGAACCGTGACCTCGGGATCGCAGCGGCGTACGCTCTTCCATAGTCGGGATCGACCATCCGGTCGCTGTCGCCCCAAAGCACCAGGGTTGGCGTCTCCATCGTGGCGAGACGCTCTCTAAGACTCGGGTCGGTCATCCCCGACCCGGCGTAGACGGCGAGTGCGGCCCGGTTCCCGGCCGCGATCGCCTGCGCAGGCGGGGGCAGCGAGGTTGGGTCGAATCGAAAGGGCTCTGGGTTGTGGTAGCTGAGCTGGAACACCTGATCAAGGGTCAAGGAGAAGAAGTCGGCCACAGGGTGACCCGGTACCTCTATGCCAGCGCCGTCGATGATGACGATGCCCCTGACGCGGGGTGACTCGATCAGTCCGATTTCGGCGGCTATCCAGCCGCCAATGGAATTTCCTACCACGGTGACGTCTTGCAACTCGAGCAGGTCGAGCAGCGCCGCGTAGAGGGCAGCCAGTTGAGGGACAGTGTTCAGCGCTTCGGGGCGGGGCGTGCCACCGAACCCGGGATGGATGGGGCTGATGACCCGAGCAGGGTGTGCGCTGGAGAAAAGTTCAGCGAAGCTGGATACGGTGGGAGGCCCGCCGCCACCGTGCAGTAACAAGAAGGGTTGACCCGTGCCTTGCTCGGCGACGGTGACATCCACTGGGCCGACACCGGCGAGACTCACGCTGTAAGTGGTGGTGGACATGGTCCCTCTCCTGTCGCATCGTTGGCTCTGCCTGCCCCTCTTCGTGAGAGTACACTGTCATAACTATAGCTGACCCCCATCGCTTATGCAAGTCCACTATCATGACGGGTGTTCACTAAGATCTGGGTGAGGAGGCAGACGGTAATCGCCACCGAGGACGACACCGGCCGGGCCAACCAGAAGAGGCGAACTCGCACCGCAATCGTCGGGGCCTGCCGCGAGATCATTCGCTCGGGCGGTCCCGTGACGATGCCGGAGGTCGCGGCGGCGGCCCTGGTCTCGGAGGCGACGGCCTACCGATACTTTCCCGACTTGGTTTCGCTGGTGAACGAGGCCCTCGTTGGCATGTGGCCCGGTGCCGCGGAAGCGCTTGAACCGGTCGCTGAGTCGAAGGATCCGGTCGAACGGGTGGCTTTCGCCTGTGACTTTCTGCTCCGCCGCGTACTGGCCTACCAAGGAGCAGTCCGAGCCATGATCTCGGCCACCATCGGCCGCTCCGAGTTGGCTGCCGCTCGCCCCGGTATTCGGTTCGGGTTGATCGAGGAGGCCCTAGCTCCGCTGCTGGCGAAGTCGGCCTCGACCGATCCCGGGGCGCTGGCTCAGCTCAAGCTCGATCTGGCCGCGGTGCTCAGCGCGGAAGCGCTCTTCACGCTCACGGACCTGGCCGGGGTTACCCCTGAGACCGCCATCGCGAGTCTGGTTCGTACTGCCACGACCATCACGGAAGCGGCGCTTACCACATCTAGGACCGCCACCTCGCGTCCGCGGCGCTGAGCTCGGTGGTGACGCCGGCCAGGGCGGAGACAATTACCACCGGCTGACCCACCGCCGCGAACGGCCCAACCATGACGGCGGTCGCGGCCATCCGCTGGGCGTCACCCACCAAGGCACCGCCGAGCTCAATCGCCCCCGAACTGGGGTTGGCAGCGACGTCATCAGGCCAGATCCGGCAGTGCCCGGGCCCCCTCGTTATCAGCGCCCAGCGAAAGGACGCGTGATGAGACGCCCCGCCGCCGGAAGCACCTCTGGAGCTTGTCGGCAATCTCGGGCACCTCCCCTCGGGTCACCCCCAAGACTGAGCTGCCTGCGCCGCTCAGGAAGACGCCAACCAGATCTGGATGCTCTAGAGCGAGGCATTCGCCAAGTCCAGGCACGACGGCGGCGCGCTGGGCCTGATGCCAGCGGTCGGCGAAAAACTCCGGCTCGAGGTCGAACTCGCCGGAGAATGCCGACGCCACCAGCAAGGCCGCGCGCTGCAAGTTGTGTACGGCATCAGCCCGGCTGTAGGTGTCGGGAAGAAGCGCACGCGACTCGGGGGTCGGCGAAGGTAAGTCGGGCACGACGGCGACAAAGCGCAGATCCGGGGGAACCCGGGCCTTGCGCACCAGCACCCGTTCCGAGGCTTGGCTGGAAGCGGAGACCACCAAACCGCCTAGGTAGGCGGCGGCGACGTTGTCGGGGTGACCCTCTAGCTCGGCCGCCAATCCGATCAGTGTCGCTTCGTCAGGTTGGATCTCGAGCGACTGCGTGCCGATCACTAGCCCGGCGACGATCGCGGCGGCGCTGGAGCCAAGACCAACTGCGACCGGGATCTCGCTGCGAATCCTGAGCCAAAGCCCGGGCACCGGCTCTCCAGCCCACTCGGCCAGGCGACTGATCCCTTGCACAACCAAGTTGGAGGAATCGCGGGGAATCGATTCCGCGCTCTCGCCCTCACAGAGGACCTCACACCCTGAACCAGAGCGCGGCCCCGCCTCGACGATGAGGTGCAGGTCAAGGGCTAGGGCGGCACAGTCGAAGGCGCAGCCCAGGTTTGCAGTGGTGGCAGGAACGGCTACTGAACTCACCGTGAAAAGGCCTCGCCAGTCGCCCTCACCTCCCGGCCCCAACCGTCGCCATCTGCTCCTCGAAAGCCTCCAAATTGGGGGCCAGAATGGGAATCGTCGGCATTGCGTCCAGTAGGGCGTCGGTGGTCTTGAGTCCGTTTCCTGTGATGCAGAGCACCGTCGTCTCACCGGACCCGATCCGCCCCTGCTGAATCAGCTTCTCGGCGACCGCGACGGTTACCCCGGCGGCGGTCTCCCCGAAGACACCCTCTAGCTCAGCCAACAGCCGCATTCCTGAAACGATCTCCGGGTCGGTAGCGGACTCGGACCAGCCTCCACTGGAACGGATTGCCTCGAGGGCGTGATAGCCGTCGGCCGGATTGCCTATCGCTAGCGACTTGCAGACGGTGTCCGGTATCTGCGGGGTAATTTCGGAAGCACCAGCCACCACCGCGGTGGCAATCGGAGAACAGCCCTGGGCCTGGGCACCGAACATCCTGACTGACTTCGCCTCCACCAGACCTGTGGCGATGAGCTCGGAGAACGCCTTGGCGATCTTGGTGATCTGGGCTCCCCCGGCCATCGGCACCACCACGTTGTCGGGAAGCCGCCAGCCGAGTTGCTCGGCGATCTCGAAGCCAACCGTCTTGGAGCCCTCAGCGTAGTAGGGCCGGAGGTTGACGTTGACGAAGCCCCAGGGATGGAGCTCGCCGATCTCGGTGCAGAGTCGGTTGACCTGGTCGTAGTTGCCACTCACCCGGACCAGCCGAGCCCCGTAGACGGCAGTTCCCACCACCTTGACCTCTTCGAGATCGGCGGGGATGAAGACCCATGCCTCCAATCCCAGTTGAGCCGCCTGAGCAGCCACGGCATTGCCCAGGTTGCCGGTCGAGGCGCACCCCACCACCTCAAAGCCGAAGGCTCGGGCTTGAGCCAGCGCCACCGCCACTACTCTGTCTTTAAAGGAAAGGGTTGGGAAACAGGCGGCGTCGTCCTTCAGCCACAGGTCATGACTGCCCAGGCGCTTACCCAGAGCGGGAGCAGGAAGCAGCGGCGTGAAGCCAACCGGGAGCGCTGGGTGAAACCCCGAAGCTACTGGCAGCAGCTCCGCGTAGCGCCAGATGTCATGGGGACGACGCTCAATCTGACCACGGCTGACTGCGGATCGCACCGCATCCAAGTCGAACGAAATCTCAAGCGGGGCGAAGCAGTCTTCGCAGATTACGAGCGGGGCATTGCCGAATTGGCGTCGGCATTGCTCGCAGCGCAATTGAAAGAGTTCGGACACAACCTGCTCCTTAGAAAATCTGTTAGGTGGATTGCCTGCGCTAGTCCAGGACACAAGGCACGTCGTCCTGGGGAGGGATCCGGGGGAGCTAGCGCCGACCGGCGCTAGGACTTAGTTCGCAAGTCCCCCGTGGCGCGCTGACACATTCGGTTTCCCGAGCGGGGAGCCCAAGCGAGTCCGCGGCTGATCAGGCTTGGATCATCACTGGAGAAGGAGCCGGCTCCGCGGCTAAGGTTTGCGAGCAACCGGGTGCGCGGAGCACCTAGAGGCGGGCCGGGGACCGTGGTGGCAATCGCCATGACGCAAACTTTACCGAACCAGTCCCGGTCGCGGGGTTGATGGGCGCGTAGCGGAGTGCCCTCGTCTGGCAAACTCCACCTTGAAAATGAGCAGATATCGCGTCGGCGTGCTGGGCGGGACCGGTGCCGTAGGCCAGCACCTGATCCGGCTCCTTGACGACCATCCCTGGTTCAACCTCACCGAGGTCGTCGCCTCCGCGCGCTCGGCGGGCAGAGCCTATGCAGACGCGGTGTCGTGGCGCATGGATACGGCGATCCCCAAAGGCGCTGCCGGCTTGGTGATCAAGGAGCTAGGGGCTGACCTCGACTGCCAACTCCTCTTCTCCGCCCTAGACGCGGCGGTGGCCGGGGAGGCTGAGCAGGCGTACGCCAAGGCCGGGTACCCGGTCGTGAGCAACGCCCGCAATCACCGGATGGAGAACGACGTGCCGCTGCTGATCCCCGAGGTCAATTGGGAGCACACCAGCGTTCTCAGCCACCAGCGGGTGTTACGGCAATACTCCACCGGCTTCATCGCGACCAACCCCAACTGTTCGTCGATCGGACTGGCCATGGCCCTCAAGCCACTGCAGGACGGGTTTGGTGTCTCCGAGGTCTCAGTGGTGACGCTGCAAGCGCTGTCGGGAGCCGGACTCGATGGAGTGGCGGCAGTGACGATTCAGGACAACGTCATCCCCTACATCGCTGGCGAGGAGGAAAAGCTGCAGGCGGAGTCTCTCAAGATCCTGGGGGGATTGGATGGCAACCACTTCTCGCCGGCGGATCTGCGGATTAGTGCCCAATGCAACCGAGTCGCAGTCCTCGACGGCCACACCGAAGCGGTCTCGCTGCGGCTGCGCTCACCCGCCACCGCCGAGCAACTGCGTCAGGCCCTCGCTGGCTTCACATCTGAACCCCAGCGGTTGCAGCTGCCCAGCGCTCCGCCTCATCCAGTCGTAGTAATCGATGGGGTTGATCGGCCGCAACCGCGCCTGGATCGGGACACAGCCAAAGGCATGGCAGTGAGCGTCGGGCACATCCGGCCCTGTCCCGTATTCGACTGGAAATTCACCCTGGTTGTCCACAACGCGATTCGGGGCGCAGCCGGTGCTGCGCTGCTCAACGCCGAACTGTTGGTGGCGCAGGGATACGTGGGCTAAATTCCGCAGCGCCGATCCGCACGCTTGGGATATTGCCGCCCGAGTAGCTTCGGTCATACATGGCCAACGACGCTGGCACCAGGGTCTCCCCCCAGAACTAGCTGCCGCCTGTCACGGGCTGCCGCCAGTGCCGCCTCGAGGGTGGCCGGTCGGTTCTCAAGCGCATGAGTCAGTAGGTCCAACTCGCGGCGGAGGTCGTCCAGCGCGGCTCGGACCTCCCCGCGGTTGGCATCAAGAAAGCCGGCCACCATGGCAGGATCGCTAGCCGCTAACCGGGTACTGCTCCGGTAACCGCTACCCGCCAGAGCCCGGGCCTGACTTAGCTCCACGCCACTGGGAATGGCGACCTTGGCTAGCGCGCTGGCGACTAGGTGCGGCAGGTGACTGGTACGAGCAACCAGACGGTCGTGGGTCTCGGCGTCAAGGACCAGGGGTACGGCCGCGCACGCCCTGACCAGTTCCGACGCCCGGCGCAGGGCCATCCGATCTCGGTGAACCGGGCTCAGGACGAATGTCGCCCCGCTTAGGGCTCGACGGTCCGCGGCGGCTGGACCGGAGCCCTCGCTGCCCGCCATGGGATGGCCTCCGATAGCTCGGACAGTCGGGCTGACATGCTCTCGCATCGCCGCCACCACCAAGGTCTTGGCGCTGCCGGTGTCCAGTAAAAGCTGGTCCCGTCGCAGGCCAGGCCCAAACCGTGCCAACCAAGCGATGATCTCCCCGACGGGCATAGCCAGGATGACGACGTCCCCGCTCAGCACCGACTCC
>JBAUWA010000002.1:0-11261 GCA_049583555.1 Candidatus Dormiibacterota bacterium
ATCGGCCAGCCACCCCGCTCGGAGACGACCGTCGCCAGGAGTTCCGCCTCTCCCTTGCGCCGGTCGTCGGTGATGATGGTGACGACGTCGCCTTCCTTGACCTCGAAGCAGACGTCGACTATCAACTCGGCCGACTTGCGCATCTGCTCTTCACTGCGGACCTCGTCCGTCATCTCGTCATCCTCCTATCCCGCGATGGTGGCGCGGCTCTCGGCTTTAAGCACCGGTAGGACCTCGTTGGCAAACCGTCTCACCTGCCCGAACTGGTCCAGGTCTGCGAACCGACATATGAAATGGTCGACCCCGGCTGCTCGGAACTGCTGGAACCAATCGAGGATGGTCTCCGGCTTGCCGACCGGGCCCCAGTTGCCAAGATCGACCGACTTGCTCAGCTCTGGGTAGTAGCTGGAGATGTACTGGCCGAACGACTCCCGCGCATCCTCCTGCGACTCACCGATGTTCATCGTCACCTGGTAGGAAACGGTGAACCTGGAGAAGTCGCGCCCCAGCCGACCCGCGGTCTCCCGCAGCATCGCCACCTGCTCAACCACCTCCTCGGGATGCTGGGCCCGACAGCAGGTCATCCACCCATCACCTTGACGGATGATGCGCTCGCAAGCGCGCTGCATTTTTCGGCTCGCCACCTCGGGATCCAAATCTCCGGTTAGGCGGATGTTGGACACCACCCAGATCGGTGGCGGTTTCTGCAGGGGAGCGAAGGGGCCCATCTCGGTGCCCGAGAAGAAAGACACGTCGTCGTAGGTGAAGTACTTGCCTCGGTGCTTCACCTTGCCATCAGTCCAGAGCGCTCGCAGGATCTCGAGCCCCTCCTCGAAGGTCGTGGCCCGGTCCTGGAAGTTCAGCTTCAGGGCCTCGAACTCTCGCCTGACGCCTTCCTCGGGATTGCCCATGCAGGCCCCGAGGATCGAGCGACCCCCGCAGAGGTGGTCGAGGGTCGCCCACTCCAGCGCCAGGTAGAGCGGGTTGCGGGTGGAGGTGACCAGGCAGGCGGTGCCCAGCTTGACTCGCGAGGTGCGCTGAGATAGCGCCGACAACAGGCTGAGCGGCTCCAGCCGCGGCTTGGAGAAGAGGCTGTCCCCGACCCACACCGAATCGAATCCCAGCTCCTCGACCACCGTGCCCAGGCGCAAGAGATCGTTCAATCCGTAGCCGGCCGCGAGCAGGGGCTCGCGATTATTGAGGTTGACGCCGAATTCCACTCGAACTCCCTTTCCCCACTTTCGGGGTTCTCCGTGTCGCAATCCCCCGGCTCTTGTGGTACCCCACGACTGGGACCACCCGGCCATCCACCGGAACTGGGCCGAACCCAGCTCCGGGGATGGCGCCGGTCACTAGCTCAGGTAACTAAAACGTGGGCTCTTGCCCTCTTGATCAGCTCTTGAACCGGTAGTCCTGAGGATAGATCTCGGCGAAGATCCCCTGAGGAACAACTCCGGTCAGATCACTCTTATAAACCGTCAGTTGGTAAGCGCTGTTGGGCACCTCCAGCACCGGGAGGTCCTTGGCCACATACTCCTCGTACTTGTAGAGGGCAGCGGTCTCCGCGCTTTGGTTGGGCGCAGTGTTGGATGCGGTGATGTCGGTATCGGCGGTCTTGCTCGAGTAGTAGCCGTTGTTGGCCGAGGCACCGGTGTAGAAGAGCTCCTCCCCGGTGGGCAGGTAGTCGGGGAAGTAGACCCAGGTGTCGCCGGTGCTGTAGTTGGCAAGATCCCAGTTACTGCAGGGGTTAGACGGACTGCAACCGTCGAAGACCTCGCTCGCCAGGTCTCCATAGCTCTCGGAGTTGAGGGCAAGGTCGATCCCGGCCTTCGACTTCATGGTCGACTGCATCGCGTCCATGATGTTGGTCAGCTGGACCGAGCCGGTCAGGAAGGAAATCTTGAAGGTGGCGTCCTGACCCTTGCTAATCCCGGCCCCACACTCGCCCGCGCCTGTGCCCGGCTTCGAGCAGAAGCTCTCACCCTTGGGAACTACCGTCCAGCCGTGCGACTTGAGCAACGAGACAGCCTTGGCGGGATCGAATGGATAGACCTGGCCCTTGGCCAGGAACGGACTGACATCGCCGTTGGATGGGAAGGTCGGCACAGGTCCGTTGTTGATGGTGCCGGTGCCGGCCATGAAGTCCTTGATGTACTGGGGCTGATCCACTAACGACTGCATCGCCTGGCGGAAGTAGAGCTGGCTGAAGACTGGACCGGTCTTGTCGCCGGTGAAGTTGTAGACGAAGAAGTCGATCCCCAGCACCGACCAGCGGTCGTAACTGTAGCCCTCGTTCTTCTCGATGGATGCCTTCTGAGTCAGGTCCTGAGTCGGGATGTACCCGATGGTGACCTTGCCGGCACGCACCGCGTTGAACTCAGCTGAGTCGGAGGTGAAAGGAAGCTCCTCGAAGGCGCCGATCGAGGGCTTGGGAGACCCGGAGTAGAGGGTGTTGGGCACCAGCTTGACGAAGCCGCTGGTGGTGAACTCGCTGAGCTTGAATGGGCCGTCGACGACCTTCCACAGGGGATTGCTGTCATAGGTGGCAAGGTCCTGCGACTGGGTGTTCAGGAACTCGGCCACCCCCAAGGCACCGCTGGTCGCCGTGCCCGGGTTGGTGGGAACGTAGGTCGCGGGAGAACTCCCGGACAGAGTGGTTCTGGCCTCGGCGGAGGCGTCGTAGTTGCCGATAGGTCCGGCTGAGGACAGTTCGTCCCACGACGCCGTCGGCAGGGGGTAGATCTGGCTCAACTGGTCATAGAGGAACCAGGTCGGGTTATACGAACGGTTAAGGTCGAAGACCACCGAGTAGGTGCCGGTCTGGGTGTAGCTGACCACGTTCTGAGGAAAACCGCCCGGCACGGACGCCGCCCAGCCCGGCCCGGGAGCGGTGCTGGAGCCAATCGCGGGCGAATTGGGGTCGGTGACAGCGGTCAGCTGGTTGAGCCAGAAGATCACGTCGCGAGCGGTGATCGGAGTCCCGTTCGACCAGACCCAGTGCTTGAGGTTGACAGTGACCGTGGTGTTGTTGTTGGAGAAAACCGGCGGCTTGGCGATGCTGAGCGACTCGTTGAACACGGGCTTGCCGTTGTCGCCGAACCAGTACAGAGGCAGGTAAAGCAGCTGGGAGAAGTCGGAAAGGTTGGCGTTACTGAAGAAGTCGTCCCCCTGCATGGGGATGATGTAGTAGGGCGCCACCCCGGCCTGCTCCGCAAAGGTGACCGTCTTACCCGAGCTGGCGGAAGCCGCGGTGATGCCGCTGGCCAAGGCGGTGACCAGCAAACCTAGGGCTACCGCCAGCCCCACGATTCGCGTCGTCGATAGCTTGCCCTTGATCTTCAACTCGATCGCCTCCCTCACTTGCCCAGGATTCTGAGTGCCCAGGTCTGTTTGCCAATCCCGCAACCACGATGGCTTGTGCCTCGGGTCGGATCTTGGCCATCCCTATCGTAGGCGCCGCGGCCTGTTAGCTGCCCGTCAGGTGCCCACCCGGCTTCGATGGAGATGGCCTCCGTCGTGGCCCTGGTCACACCAAGCCACCTGAACCTAGCGGTCCGTTCGATGCGAAGCCGGGCCAGGGCCGCGGGTCAGGGCTGGGCTCGTAGTCGCCATCGCCCGGAAGAGCTTGGTACGACCAACTGGGTCCGTGCCTCGCGAACAGGAGTTTTGCTGAGACCCAACTCACTGGCGATCTGGCGGCTGCCAGTATACTGCCGCGCGCCGGTTCGGCTTGGAACTCAACTCGCTCCCGTGTGGCTCCGGGCGTAGGCGCGTCGCCCCCTTTGGCGCGCCAAGTCTGCGGGCCCCGGCCAAGCGCCACACTACTTAAGGTTGAGGATGAGCGCGAGCTATCGGGAGGCAACCGACGCTATCACCACCCCACGTCAGATCACGCTTCGTTCCGCGACCTACGTTTGGCACGACAAGGCCTGTCTCTCCTACGGTCTCGATGCCGAGACGGCGAGCTCCCCTCCGGGGATGACGAGCACGAGGGGTCGATGTGCCGGTAGTTGACACGCTTCGATCCGTGCTGCGCTTTCGGCCCATCGAGTGGGATGCCGACGTGCGCCGAATCCAAAAGTCGGCCAATGTTGCCGATCTGCGACGGATCGCGCGCCGGCGGCTTCCTCGGGGCGTATTTGACTACATAGATGGCGGCGCCGAGGACGAACTTTCGTTACGGAGGAACATCGATGCGTTTCGGAGACTTGAGTTCTGCCCCCGCATCCTCCGCGATGTCAGCAACGTCGACACCTCAACGACGTTGCTTGGTCGGACCCTGCCACTGCCACTGGTTCTCGCACCCACCGGTTTCACGAGAATGGCGACGCCGGGTGGGGAACTTGATGTCGCCCGCGCTGCAGCTCGGGCTGGGATCCCCTACGCGCTATCGACTTTGGCGACTCGGTCGATCGAGGAGGTAGCGGCGGTCAGCGATGGACCCAAGTGGTTCCAGGTATATGTTTGGAAGGACAGGGGTCTGGTAAAGGAAATGCTGTCGCGAGCGGCCAGCTCCGGCTACGAAGCGATCATTCTGACAGTAGACAATCCCGTGCTGGGGCGACGCGAACGCGATGTCAGACGGGGCTTTACCCTCCCGCCCAAGATCGGAGTGGGCACCCTCTTTGATGGCTTAGCGCATCCCCGCTGGACCTGGGACTTTGTGCGTGCGGATCCGATCAGGTTCGCCAACGTGGTTGGAACCGGCGCACCCGACGGAACCGTTGTCGCTAATCTGGCTGACTTCGTCAACAGCCAGTTCGACCCGTCATTGTCATGGAAGGATCTGGACTGGTTCCGGAGCGCATGGACTGGGCCGGTTGTGCTGAAAGGAGTGCAGTCGATAGAGGACGCCCGGCGCGCCGCAGACGCGGGCCTCGAGGCGGTCGCTCTCTCCAACCACGGCGGTCGGCAGCTAGACGGAGCGCCCCCGATTCTTGAGCTGGTAGCCCCAGTCGTCGAAGCGGTCGGGGACAGGATCGAGATCTTGTGTGACGGGGGCGTACGGCGCGGGAGTGACCTCGTCAAGGCGGTTGCGCTCGGGGCTCGTGCCGGCATGGCTGGCCGCGCTTACCTATACGGACTCGCTGTTGCTGGCGAGCGCGGGGTTGATCATGTGATCGAGCTGCTCCATTCGGGAATGCGCCGGACGATGGCGCTGAGCGGATGCCAGACGATCACCGATCTCCAGCCTGACCTAGTGCGCTGGCGGACTAGGGAATGAGGCCGCGCGGAGGCGGAGGCGGACGAGCCACGCGCTGGCCGGCCGTGGTGGTTGCTCTCCCGACCCACGGGTCGGCTAACGTGAAACGGCGAGAGCTTTCTCGGCCGGGTACTGCTCCGCGAATGTTCGAGCAATGTCGATGCGACGAGCAAACCAGACATCACCCTGGCGCTGCGCATAATCGATGAAACGTGCCAGGGCGTCGGCGCGCGCAGGGTGCCCTGAGAAGCGAGGATGGAGGCCGATCGACATCATGCGGTTGACATCGTCACCGTCGTGGAGAAGTCGGTCAAGCTCCGCTTTCGCGTACTCAAAGAAGTGCTCCGGGCTGCCGTACCCCTGAGGTACCACAAACCGACAATCGTTCACCACCAGCGAATAGGGCGTCACCAGGTGGGGCTTTCCCTTGACCAGTGTCCAGTAGGGCAGATCATCGTTGTAGCAGTCGAAGTCATAGACAAATCCGCCTTCCTCAACAACCAGCTCTCGGGTGTTGGTGCTCATCTCACGGCAATACCACCCCAACGGGCGCTGACCGATGCTGGCTGTGATCGACCTGACGGCTCTGGCAATCGCCTCTCGCTCCTCATCGCGATTCATCTCGAAGTGATTGCTCCAGCGGTAGCCGTGGCCGGCCACTTCGTCACCACGCTCTCTGAGCTTGCGCGCTACGTCGGGGTTGCGCTCTAGCGCCACCGCCGCCGCGACGCAGGTGACCGGGATCCCGGCCCCGGCGAACACCCGGAAGAGACGCCAGATTCCTGCGCGAGAGCCGTACTCATAGGCCGACTCAACTGCTAGGTCTCGCTGCCCTTCGACCTTGTATGGCAGCTCATAGAATCCCTCGTTCACATTGTCACCCATGGCGTACGTCTTCTCGGAACCTTCCTCGTAATTGACCACAATCTGCACCGCGACTCGCGCGTGCTCTTGCCACCGAATCTTTGGGGGATGCTCGCCATAGCCAACAAGCTCGCGAGGAGGTCCCTCTACGACCAAGTCATGGGTCGCAAAAAACTGCGAGTTGAAGCTTAGAGACATTAGTAATCTCCGATAGGTGTGAGGTTAGTGTTCAAGAACGCTCGGGACGGCACCCCGGTATTCGGCAGCGAGACGGCGAAGATGGCGATCTACGCCGCCCATGGCCTCACCAACGGGTAGATAGCGCTTAGGCAGCTTGGCGACCGAGGTGTAGTTGGTATCACATACGTTGGCCAGAGGGGCAAGCACTGCTTGCGTGACTAACTGGTACGCGTCCATCTTCTCCAAGCCGTAGTCTTCGCCCAGCCAGTGAACTAGATCACTCTGGGCGATCCGAAAGGCGTCCTCCAAGGGCCTGACGGAGCCGGTAGACATGATGTAGTCCTCGCTCTCAAGGCGCGGCCAGGGACAAGGCCGCGCCTTGATGAGTTCTACCGCGATCACGGTATTCATCGCGGTTTCCACGGCGACTCCGCAGGTCTCGCCCTCCCCCTGGCGAGCATGACCATCTCCAAGCGAGAGCAGTCCACCCGAGACGTTGACGCCCAGGTAACAGGTCACGCCCGCCCGCATCTCGGGAGTATCCATGTTACCGCCGAACGCATCGGGAACCAACGCTGAGCGTACTTCGAGGTTGGCCGGCGCGACGCCTACCGTGCCATGCATCGGATCCATCGGTAATCCGACGCTGAAATCGCCTGAGTGCGCTCGGAAGAGGCACGTTCTGCCCACGGGATCCAGTTGCCAGATCCATACGATCTCGGGCAGTGGCTCGTTCAGCAGAGCGGTAAGGTGGGTGGCGGTCAGGGCCCCGAAAAGAGGGACCGTGGTTGACGCCCCCCAATCGCGCGCGGGTTCAATCTCGATGAAGTGGACTGCCAAGGTGTCTCCGACCTCAGCACCGTCGACATAGAAGGGTCCCGTCTGCGGGTTGAGGAACGGAAACTCGCACACCTCCGATACCAAGTCTCGTTCAGTTCTGACCCTCCCAGCGAAGCAGTCCTCCGTGAACAGTCTCAGAATCGTGCCAGGTTTGATGTGCGCCAAGGGCTCTCTGCCTCCAAAGGTCCACGCATACTGCCCGGGCTCGGGCTTGAACGAGATTACGTTCAGACCGCTCACATCTACACCTCAATCCACGGGTTCTGGAGCTACCTCATGCCACCCAACTTGATCGCGCGAGCTCAGCCAATGAGTCTAAGGTTTGGGTCCTGGTTGCAGAGTCGCAAAGATCGTCAAGCACCTCTGGGGAACACAGGTGTCAAGCCGACACGATCTCACCAGCTTCAAGTGTACCCTCGAGTGCCAGTCTCCAGATGTCAAAGCGCTTGCCGGTAGAGTGAGAGTCGACCATTCTGGCTAGCACTGCGAACCCGGGTGCAAGTTCACTTGGGTCGCGCCAATGCAGGCGCTGTTCTTCTGTATAAGTGGTCATTGACATCGGCGTGCGCATCCCGATACCAGGACTAACGGTGACAGCCCAGATGTTCCAGGGGTTAAGCTCTAGCGCAAGGGTCTTGGTCAAGCCCTCTAGGCCAAACTTCGAGGGGCAGTAGGCAGACTCGCCGGCGAAACCTTCGGTCCCAGATCGAGACGACACATTCACAATCAGACCCTTGCCCCGCGCCTTCATTCCGGGAACTAGCTCGCGGCATAGCAAGAAGGCTGAGCGAAGATTGGTGGCTAGTACCCGGTCCCACTCGTCGACCGAGGTCTCGTCGATTGGCCTCACGAGGATGATTGCCGCATTGTTTATCAGAAGATCCACCCGATCGTAATTGGACTTTATGGCTAGGACAGCATCGTGGATCTCATTTGCATCGCCGACGTCGGCTTGAAACGGACTCAGAGAGAGGCCACTGCCAGCAGCCTCCGCTTCCAGGGCGGACAACTCAGACGCCACGACTGAGATCGCGGCCACTGTCGCGCCCTGCTGAGCAAGGTGTAGAGCCGTTGCGCGGCCGAGACCGGCTCCGGCCCCCGTGACGACCGCTACCAGCCCCGATAAGGCCTCGCTGCCACTCACGTTGCGGGCCTACGGCTCAAGGCTCAGCAGGTCTAAAATGTTCCGCGAGGGAACAACTGTAGGCTCGATCGCGCCGTCAATACCTGCCATTAGAGGCGTGATTCCGGGCCCAAACCCGCTGCGCGGGCTGTCACCGTGTACCACAACTCCGATAGCTACAGCGTGCTTCAGAAAGCCGTTCCCCCACCGACAGTCGTAGTCATTGAGCGCAACAACGTCTCCGAGACGAAGGTCAAGCAGTGCATTGTCCTTCAAGGCTTGGGCATCCTCGCTTTGGATCTGTACACACCCCGCTTCGCTGCCCAGACCGGCGCCCGCTCCAGTCAGGTAGGCAGGTACCACCGCGCGTACGGGGACCTTGATCCGGTCCCCGCCGAGATCCAGGAGTTCCAAGGCGTCTAGTAATCTCGGCGAGATGCTCTTGAGCTGAATCGCCGGATGACTGGTCAAGCGGAGACTGCGCCCCAACGCTCTGACCAAGATACGATCGTCTAAGGCCAGCTTCTCGGTCACTTCTCGGTTGAAATGCAGGATCACGTGCTCCGCGAAGCGGCCGCTCTTCCCTATTACCGTCCCCTTTGCTCCAAGCGCGGGTCCTGAGACAACTCGAGACTCATCTCCCAGACAGGCGAGAATGTTCAAAGCGTTGTTGGCAAGGTCCTGCGGGTTGCGGATACTCACGCCCGGCTGGACCATGTCACCTAGCCACCCAAAGGCTGAATCCCCTATGCGTACGTTGTAAACGATCCCCCCGGGGGTCGGCAATAAATAGGGGACGCCATCGGAGCCAATCTGGTACGGCGAGGCAGGTAGAGGTGGCAATTCCGGTGAGACTACCGTGCCCTGCACGCCGATTCCCACCAACTGCTCACGATTGTCCGTAATCATAGGGCTCTCCTTAATTCAGTGGGCCTACGGGTGACGCAGGCGCTCAAGGCGATATCAGTCGCGGCTCTCCACCTATTGAGTCTGTAGGTGGGCGAACGAGCTTGTGCGCCCCTCCGACACCCTGTTCGCGAGCTCCTCGCGGGACCGGATGTTCAACCTAATCGCGATGTTGGCGTCAGCATCGAGTACCGGAACAATTTCATCGCCGAGGGTTGACATCAGGTCCAGTACCCCTGGACCGTGTCCTGTCCAGGCAGAATCACCATGAATGATCAGACCAATCGTCATTGCCCCTTTGTGGAAGCCCCTTCCCCACATGTGGTTATGGTCCGGAACGGCCACCACGTCGCCTATGCGAAGTCGGTCCAAGCCCAGTCGCCTGAGCTCCGAGCGATCTCCGGTCATGAAGTCCTGGTCGACATAGTCCGCGTTGAGTTCTCCACCGGATCCCATAAGGTAAGGCGGGATTTCGGCGACGACGGGGACTTCAACCTTGCGGTCCGCTCGCTCGTTCAACTGTAGTCTCTCGATCAGGCGAGGGCTGCACTTATGGATCGCAATGCCCGGATAATCTGACAGCCGAAGTCCGAGGCCTACTGCACGGATCTGGATCTTATCCCCGATGGTGAGTAGCTCGACCTCGTCTGGGGGAAAGTCGACCAGTACATGCGCATGTTCTCCGGTTACAATCCCTCGAACTCCGGCGCACGCGCCCGAGGTGATCACTGCGT
The DNA here is from genome assembly GCA_049583555.1 of Candidatus Dormiibacterota bacterium. Lineage (GTDB taxonomy): Bacteria > Chloroflexota > Dormibacteria > Aeolococcales > Bog-877 > Bog-877. Next base: position 9,851 of record JBAUWA010000002.1, read on the forward strand.
CGTTTCCAATGCAGACCATGTAGTGCAGGGCGTGCTCCGCGGCCGGCTGAGGGTGCCGCATCGACACCGCGGGCTCCAGGTGGTCCGCCTCCCAGCCAAACGCGGGGTCTCCGACTCTGTGCGTAAAGCAAATCCCCGCCATGCCGAGAGTTACCGCCGGGACACCCTCTGAGTCAACCTTGTAGGGGTTCTTGTCCGCGGCGGGCGGCCATACTTGTCCCCCTACTGCTGCCTCCACTAGCCTGTCAGCATTTGTCGCGAGCATTTAGTCACTCCTCCCTGATAAGGGTTGTATGCTGCGCCTCACCGGTCGTCGCGAACCTCACGATATTTCCGATCGCGTCAGACAACTGCTTCTCGCGAGCACCTCCTGAGCCTCCGCCTATGTGGGGTGTGAGAATGACCGAATGCGATTGTGCGAGAGGGTGATCGTGTGGAAGCGGTTCTTGGACGAAGACGTCTAGTCCAGCCCCCGCTATGCGCCGAGCATCGAGAGCGTCCACTAGGGCGTCTTCATCTATCAGGGGCCCTCTACCGACATTCACTAGGAACGCAGACTGCTTCATGAGATCGAGTTCGCTGGCGCCAATGAAATTATGTGTGGACTCGGAATACGCGAGCGTTAGCACAACGAAGTCCGACTCCTGCAGCAGCTCTTTGAGCTCGCGCCAACCTACTCCTAATTCTTCCTCAGCCTGGCGAGGTAGTCTTGATCGCTTGGTATAAACCACGCGCATGCTGAAGGAACGTGCTCTTTTAGCCAGTTCGGTGCCTATCTCACCGAGACCGATGATTCCTAGAGTCTTGCCATTGACCTCAAAGATGTCGGAGAGCTTCATCCACTGGAATGCGTGTTTGGTCTGACTGGTGGTAAAGGGCGTGAGGCCCAGGGATCGGTAGGCACCAGACACGGTCGACTGATGGGCCCTGAGGAGATCCTTGGATAGAGCCAGGACTAGGGTCATCGCCAATTCGGCTACCGCAATGCACCCCCGAAGCGGCATGACGGCCACCGCGACCCCGCGCCGGTACGCCGCTTCTCTGTCGATACCCTCATCACGTACCCCATAGAGCTGGACCAGTCGTAGCTGCTCGGCCCGCTCGAGCAGTTCGCCTGACACCGGGGAATGCTGAACAAGCAGCGCATGAGCTTGGCGTAATTGGTCGGACTCGTCGTCAGACCAGCTCTTTGATGCCGACAGCGGCAGTAGATCGACTGTGATCCCTTCAGGCACCAACGACCGCGCCAAGGTCAGATCGCTGGGCGAGCGGTCCTCTAGCCAGACAATTCGGAACGGCGATCTAGCTTCAGACACGGCCAGTCAGCAAAGCACGCTCAATTCGGTCGAACGCTTCACCTATTTCCTGCTCTGGCTGAACCCAGGAGATCCTCAGATAGTCGCTCCATTCC
>JBAUWA010000003.1:0-7040 GCA_049583555.1 Candidatus Dormiibacterota bacterium
ATGCCGGCTGAGCCCGGGGAGGTATCGGACGGGTCCTCTTCCGCCACACGAGTCCAGTTTTTAGCGAAGCTGTTCAGACGAGCCCTCCGCCTTGGGTCTGCAGTGAAATCGGGCGCGTTGCCGGGCCCACTTTTCGACTCGACGGTGAAGCTCTCCGGTTATAAGCGCGGGCGTCAGTCTAAGTGCCCGACCGTCGCCATGGCACACATCCAGTCGGTCAGGTGCGCAGATATGAGGCACCGTTCACGTCGAGGACCGCCCCGCTGGTGAATTCTGCGTCAGGAGATGCGAAGAAGACCGCGGCCGCGGCCACCTCCTCGGGCCGGGCTATCCTCCCAAAGGGGCTCTGGGCCAAGATTTCCTGGCCTCTCGGCCTCTTGAGCTCGTCGTTGGACATGTCGGTAGCCACCCATCCCGGTGCGATTGTCATGACCCCGATCCCGTGTGGAGCCAGCGCTCGGGCGAGTGACTGACCGAAGGCGTTCATACCCGCCTTGCTGGCAGCGTAAGCGGGTTGGTCAGGCTCACCGCGAAAGGCCCCACGAGAGCTGATGTTGATGATCCGACCGCCGTGGCCGAGCATCTGCTGGACCGCCCAGTAAGTGACGTAGGCGGCTCCATTGAGATTGACCGCGAGGGTTCGTTCCCAGGCGCCAAGCCAGGTGTCGAAGTTCCCCTCGGTGATGTCGTGGGGGATACTGATCCCGGCGTTGTTCACCAGCACGTCAAGACCACCCAACCCCTTCACGCTGGACTCCACCAGTGCCCGCGCCTGGTCGGGATCAGCCACATCCGCCTGGATTGCCAGGTGCCCGGAACCCGCCAGGGAACCCACCAGTTCATCGGCCAATGCCGCCGAGTCGCGGTAGTTCACGGCGACTCGGTCGCCCGCCGCCGCAAACGCCTTGGCGGTCGCGCGTCCGATCCCCCGCGAAGCTCCAGTCACCAACACTGCTCGACCTGCCATCGCTACATCCTCCCCATTTGCAGACCCGTGACTGACTCGACGAGACCTAGGCGACGTGCCTCGCCTTCGGCCCGGGTTTTAGGCACTCGGCGGGCGCGGCGGTAGATATGAAACTCAAGCTGGTGCATTGTGAGCAGCCATGATCGCGTTGAGTGAATCCTCCTGCGCTTTGTGAGCGGCGATCATCGCGTTTAATGCTTCGTCCTGAGCTTGTAGATGCAACTGTATCTGCACCGCCTCATGGAGCACCGCTTCAGCGTCCTCGTAGGTGTGTGCAGCCCGAACGTCTGACGCCGCCGATTGAATATTGGTGCCGACGATGATGATGCTCAACAGCACCAACTGGAGGAATGTCTGGGCGATCCAGGCGATGATTCCCTCGCCACCCGGCTTGAGGGCTGCCGGTAGCCCGATTAAGGCGATGATCGCGAAGACGTAGGCGCACCACATCGACCCCACGCCCTGGGTGATCTTGACCGCCAAAAACGAGTTGACGCGGTTGATCGCTGTGCTGCGGTCGAGTTGGTCGATAACCTTGCCGGGCTTCCTCGCGGTCCCCTCCAGGATCGCCTTGGTGCGCGGGTGGAATTCCGGTACGAACTTCATCGGGTCCTCCTGGCGTTGTTGGCCGCGTCGCCAGCCACCTGATCTCGCGGCAATTTAGTGCTCAACGATGCGGAGAATTGTGCATTGTCGAAAGGAGAGTGGTTCAGAGTCTGCCGGCGTCGATGATGCTCTGCAGGAACCGCTGCGTGCGCTCCTCGGTGGGATGACGGAAGATCTGCTCCGGAGTGCCCTGTTCCAGAATCACGCCTCCGTCAAGAAAGCAGACCCGGTTGGCGATGTCTCGGGCGAACCCCATCTCGTGGGTAGCGATAACCATGGTCATGCCCTCCCGGGCGAGGGAACGGATCACGTTGAGCACCTCCGCCACCAGCTCGGGGTCGAGGGCTGACGTGACCTCGTCCAGCAGCATCAGCCTTGGCTGCATCGCCAAGGCTCGAGCGATCGCAGCACGCTGCTGCTGCCCACCTGAGAGTCGGTCAGGGTACTCCCGGCGCTTATCGAGGAGGCCGAGTTGGCGGAGAAGGGCGTCAGCCTCAGCCTCCGCCTGCTGGCGCGGTTTGTGCAACACCCGGATCGGAGCCAATGTCAGGTTGTGAAGCACGGTCATGTGCGGGAATAGGTTGAAGGACTGGAAGACGATCCCGATCTGTCGCCGGACCAGGTTCACGTCGACCACGCCGTCGCTGATGTCCTCTCCGAAGAAGCCGATTCGGCCCTGATCAATCTCCTCCAGCAGGTTGATGCAGCGAAGCAGCGTCGACTTGCCGGACCCGGAGGCGCCGATCAGGCAGATCACCTCATGGGGAGCCACCGCGAGGTCGATCCCTTTCAGTACCCGGGTGTGATCGAAGGACTTGTGGATGTCGTCGAGCTGGAGCGCCAGGCTGGGGTCGAGCGGTGCCAGGCTGTCCGTCATTAGCGCGCGATGCCGGCCTGGCGCCGTCGGCGATCGCGAGCGATCAAGAAATCGGTGAAGCGTGCCAAAGGCACTGTCAGCAACAGGAAGAGGAGCGCGGCCACGGTGTAGCCGGTGTAGTTGAAATCGGTGGAGCTGACGATCCCCGCCGCCCGGTTGACCTCGATCACTCCCAGCACCGAGACCAGAGCGGTGTCCTTCTGGAGGCTGATGAAGTCGTTGAGCAGTGGAGGGATCACCCGCCGCACCGCCTGGGGGATCACCACGGAGCGCATCGACTGCCACTGCGAGAGCCCCAGTGAGCGGGCAGCGGCGACCTGGCTCGGATGCACCGACTCGATCCCGGCTCGGTAGACCTCGGAGACATAGGCCGAGTAGGAGAGGACCAGGGCTGCCTCACCGTAGACGAACACCGACGCATAGGAGATTCCCGCCAAGTACAGCGCCGGGACGCCGAAGCCGATGGCGTAGATGACCAGGATCAGAGGCACGCCGCGAAAGAAATCCGTGTATGCGATCGCCAGCATTCGGAAGGGGAAGGACACTGGGCCCCGGAGCTGTCGGACCATCGCTATCACCATCGCCAGGATTAGGATCAGCACCTCGGCGCTGAGGAACATCGCGATGTTGAGCAGGAGGGCCGAACCCTCCGAGAATATTCCGATCCGGGGGTCGCCGAAGAATGCGGTTCGGGCGTCCTTGAGGTTGAAGAAGGTCTGGCGTACCACGGCGCTCCCGGGAGCGAAGAAGAATCCTCCCAGCAGTACCCCCAGGATGATGATGGTGCTGACGGTGGAGATGGCGATCGCGCGCTTGCCGCCCTTCCCATGGCGCCCTCCAGCCCCGAGGCTGATCGACGGGGGCCCGCCCGCGACCACGAGCGGACCCGGGTCGACTCCGTCGCCGTCGGCGAGCATGGGGTCGATCCGCCCGCTGGGCTAGGGTTGGATGGTGGGGATCTTGTCGTAGATTCCCAACCAGCGGTTCTGAAGCCGGCTCAAGGTGCCGTTGGCTTTGAGGCTGCTGATCGCCTTGTCGACGCAGGTGACTAGGGGATTGCCCTTGGCAAAGAGCAGACCGTAGACCTCGTCGTTGCTGGGGAACTGGCCCACCACAACTCCGTGCTTAACCTCCCCCGAGGCCGCCATGTACTGAGCGGTGGGGGCGTCGGTTACGAAGCCCTGGATGGTGTGATTGGAGAGTGCCGATGCGACATCGTTGAGGTTGCTGTAAACGGAGGGCGTCTGGGTCGGCTCGATCTTGTCCTCAATGTAGGTGAGACTGGTGGTGCCCACCTGGTCCCCGTATTTGTACTGCTTGAGCTGACTGGGCGAGTGGTCCTTCACCATTGCCTGGCCCTTGACTGTGATCAGCGCTTCGCGGTCGTTGTAGTACCCCTCGCTGAAGGTGACCGCTGCGGCCCGTGCAGCCGTCACCGTGATTTCATTGATGTCGAAATCGAAGGCCTTAGGTCCCGGAGCGTAAGAGCTGTCGAACGACTCGATCGTCCAGTGCACCTGGCTCTTTTTGAAGCCCAGTTTGGCAGCGATTGCGTATGCGACAGCGCTCTCGTATCCCTCGCCATTCTTAGGCTGATTGTGCGCAAACCAGGGCGTATAGGCGGGACTGTCGGTCGCTACCGTCAGCCGGCCAGATCGGTACAGGTGGAGCTGCGCCGGTGCACAACCAGAAATGGTTGAGGAAGCCTTTGCCACCACGGTGGTTGTTACCGACCCGGTGACGCCAGCAGCTGCCAGCAGCACGACTACGACCGCGGTCGTCAATAGCTGTCTTTGCATCGCTCCTGCCCTCCCAGCCCTTGTGGGCCTCGATCTTTTCCTCTTGGCCTCTTTTATGGATTTTTGATCGTCCTCAGAGGACCAGCGAACGAGTCGGCGCCAGAATCAGGTCGGGATCATTGCGCCAGTCGACGCCGGCTACGTCCGAGTAGAGCTCAATCTCATTGCCATCCGGATCGGCGATGTAGATGCTGTGGGTGACCGTATGGTCGGCGGTGCCCACCACCTTCACCCCCTGCTCGCGGATGTGATCGAAGACCGCCTTGAGCTCCTCATCGGAGTCTGCCACCTTGAGGCCGAAATGGTAAAGACCAACCCGACGCCCTTGCGGTATTTCCTGGGCGTTCGGCCCCACCTGGATCAACAGCAGCTCGTGATGGGTGCGGCCGCTCGAGAACGCGGCGATAGGCAGACCCTCGGGTGAGATTCGCTTCCAGCCCAGCACCTCGCCATAAAACTTCGCCGAGCGGTTGATGTCATGTACGTAGAGCACCAGGTGCCCCAACTCCTTCACTTCCATGCCGTCTAACTCCATATTTGGATGACGCCGACGCCTTGCAGCCCTGGACAAGCCCGGCCGTAGATGCGTTGGCTGGCCCGGCATGCCCCCGACTCTGGCAACGCTCGTAGCCTCTCAGGATAGAGCCGAATCAGCGCAGCGGCAGCGCCACCACACCTCCGACCGCTGGCGATGCGGGTCTTCGGCAAGCGGCTGCTTGGATCTGACACCATGCGGACGGCGTAGTTGGTGGAGCCCGAGAGGAGCGAGTGCCCAAGTGGCGGACATGGCTGAACTGGAGAGGCGGGAGCTGGGGCGCGGCGGGCCGCTGGTTTCGGTGGTCGGTCTCGGCACCAACAACTTCGGCAGGCGCATGGAGGACGACGCGGTCGGACCGGTCGTGGACACGGCACTCGACCGGGGCATCAACCTGTTTGACACCGCCGACATCTATGGGTCCGGCGAGAGCGAGCGGCTCTTGGGTCGAGCGCTGCGAGGGCGGCGGGGCGAGGCGCTCATCGCCACCAAGTTCGGAATGCCGCGCGGGGGCGAGGACCCCGAGCAACGACGCGGAACCCCTGCCTACATCCGTGACGCCGTCGAGTCCAGCCTCCGGCGCCTGGACGTCGAGGTGATCGATCTCTATCAGATGCACCAGCCCGATCCCACCACCCCGATCGCGGAGACCCTGGGGGCGATGCATCAGCTGGTGCAGCAAGGCATGGTGCGCTGGATCGGCTGCTCCAACTTCGCCGCCTGGCAGGTGGTGGATGCCAACTGGACAGCCCGCTCCCTGGGACTAACCCAGTTCGTATCGGCCCAGAACGAGTACAGCCTCCTCGACCGCACGATAGAGGCGGAGCTGCTTCCCGCCTTGGACCATCTGAGCATGGGTCTGCTTCCCTACTCCCCTCTGGCCAACGGGCTACTCACCGGCAAGTACCACCGTGGTGAGGCACCGCCACCCGGGTCCCGGGGTTCCCTACCCGGCTTCGCCCAGTTGCTGGAGGACGAGACGCGTTTTGATGTCTTGGACCGGCTCGAAGGGTTTGCCAAAGAGCGCGGGATATCGCTCCTCCAGGTGGCCATTGGTTCCCTCCTGGGCCGTCCCCAGGTGGGCTCGGTCATCGCCGGTGCCACCACTCCCGAGCAGGTGGTAGCCAATGTCGAGGCAGCATCGTGGATCGCCAGTACCACGGACTGGGCGGAGTTGGAGAGGATCACCTGAACGTCGAGTGCCAGGCGCAGTTGCGGCCGGCTCCGAGGACCCTGACCGGCGGCTCCCAGGAACGACCCCGTTGAGAGTCTTCATCTCCTGCGACATGGAGGGGGTGGCGGGAATCGTCGACTGGCAGCAGGTCATGCCAGGTCCCGAGTACGAGCTGGGGAGGCGACTGCTGCTGGAGGAGGTGAACGCCGCCATCGATGGGGCGGTCGAGGCGGGGGCCAAGAGCTTCCTGGTCAACGACTCTCACGGCGCAATGCAGAACCTCATCCCGGACCAGCTCCACGCTGAGGCCGAGTACTGCTCCGGACGGCACAAGCCCCTCTACATGATGGAGGGGCTGGACTCCAGCTTCGACGCCATCTTCTTCATCGGCTACCACGGCGCCGTCGACGGCGCCGCGTCGGCCCTGTCCCACACCTACAACCCGGCCGCGATTCAAGGCGTCACCCTCAACGGTCACTTGGTTGGGGAGAGCGGGATCAACGCGCTGGTGGCGAGCCACTATCAGGTTCCGGTGACCCTGATCACCGGCGATCAGCACACGGCCGCCCAGGCCGAGCCGATTCTGGGTGGTGCGGAGATGGCCGTGGTCAAGCAGTCGGTCAGTCGTCTCGCGGCCCGGAGTCTCCATCCCACGATGGCTCGGCGGCTGATACATGACGCCGCTAGCAAGAGCCTTCATCGGCTGAGCGAGACCCCGCCACCTAAGCTCACTGCACCCTTCCGGCTGGGGGTGAGACTCCGGAATGCCGACCTGGCTGAGGTTGCCCTGCAGGTTCGCGGGGTCCACTCCGCCACCGAGCTCGAGGTGGTGATTGAAGGCGAAGACGCTCTCTCCGTCTTTCGCAGCTTTGTGGGGCTGGTGCAGATCACGCGGGGGCTCGCGCTCGAGCGCTAGCTAACCCTCGCTTCGCCTCGGCGGATCAGCGGCCTGGTTCACGAGCGGCCTAGGGCGGCCGGCGGCGGCGAGGATACTTGGGGACATGGCTCCCGCCGACTCAGGCTCGCCACCCGCCGGCTCGCGGGATGCCCCGTCTCCCGTACCGGGCTCCAGTTCGCCCGGA
>JBAUWA010000004.1:0-6497 GCA_049583555.1 Candidatus Dormiibacterota bacterium
CTCGACTCCCCAGTCGTCCGGGTCGTTCCATTGCCACCAGGCCCAGCCGGTGAGGAAGCGATTGGAAAGGGAGATTTCGGCGCGGGCCCAAGAGACGGCGATCGGGCGGGTGCGGTCGATGCCGAGCTCTCCGGTCCAGTAGGCGGCGGGGAGCTGACGCGCCTCCTGCAGCCCCTGCTCGAGTTCGGCCTGGAGCGGCTCCACGGTGCCCTTGAAGGAGGGGCCCAGGATGCTGCCGCTGTAGAGATGGGTGGAGTAGACGAGATCCGGTGACGAGAGGGGGCGGATGGCGGTGGGAAGGTCGGCGAAAAGGTCGCCCTCGACGATGAACAGGTGGTTGGGATCGACCTTGGCTAGAGCTCGAATACCGGCGGCGTAGAAGGGCCAAAGGATATGGGTCTCAAAGATGGCCGGCGGCACTGGAAAGGGATGGGGCTCGTTGTAGAGGTCGTATCCAGCGACCGCGGAGTCGCCTCGAAATTCGGCCGCGACCTCGGCCCACGCCTGCCAATAGAGCCGCTGCCAGTTGGGATAAAGCCAGAAAAACGCCAGCGCAGCATTCACCGCGGGGGAGAGGTGGCGTTGCCAGGCCGGGGTCAGGAAGGGCAGGTGAAGGTCGGGCACTCCTGGGATCGATAGCCAGGCTGGAGCTCCGCTGCCGCCGAAGCCGACCCCGAAATCCTCGGTGTGCATGTCGAGGACCACGTAGAGGTGGTGGCTGGCGCAGAGGGCAACCACTGCTCTGATCTGGCGCAGGTAGCTCTGACTGAATTGGCCCTCGTGGGGCTCAAGGAGTGACCAGGAGATGGGCAGTCGAACCACATCGAAGCCCTCCGACTCCATCAGGGAGGCATCAGCCGGGGTCATGGCGGGCGAGGGAGGCTGTCCCCCGACTTGGAGCAGCGCATCGTCGTTGAAGCCGCGGAGGATGACGGTCCGGCCCTGGCTATCGACTACTCTGCCCTGGCTGACCGACAGCCAGGGCAGAGGGCCGGCCGGGGGTCGGTCCGGCTGAAAGCTCACCGACAGTCCCGGCGCGGGCAGGTAGACCACGGCGGCCACCGCCAGCACCAGGCCTATTGCGCTGGGGAATGGTGACATCCCGCCCGCTCGCTGGCCGCGGACGGACCTCAACGCTAGGCGCAGCACCTGGCGATTGTGTCGCACCGGGGGCGGCGCCCTTGGCGCTCGCCTGATCGAGAGGGGCCAGCGGAGGGGTTACTCGCTGCCGACCTTGGAGTTTGGCGTCGAACCGCCGAACGAGATGAAGCCCTCGATGACGGCCCCAGTCTGGGCGTCAACCAGGACCGTGTCCAGGCGGATCGCCCCCGGCGCCGGGGGATTGGTCTCCTCTTCAGCGGCGGGGTTGAGGAAGACCACCCAACAAAGCCTTCCCGGGGGTGAGATGGCCGATCCTCGCGTGCCGACCGCGACCGCCAGCAGCACCTGGTTGACCAGGACCCCGGACTGTCCCTTGGTGGCCGCTGACTCGGCCTGAGCCGCGCTGATGTTGGCGGGTCGCTTTGGGGTTTGCAGGGTGATCCCGCTCTGCTCCAGCAGGGCCTGGGTACTGGGCAGGATGCCGAGGCCGTTGGCAGTCTCCGGTGTGCGCGTGGCCGCCAAGCTCAGGGCGGCGACCACACCCACGATCAGGGCACCGGCGGCCGCGCGCAAGCGCCACCAAGAGCGTGAGCGGGAACTGGGATCAGTCCAGTGCACGCTGGAATCATCGGGCACCGGAGAGCTATGGTGGGATCGGGAGATGGAGCCGCGTTTGGGCGGCGCCTGGCTGCGGTAGGGTAGCTCTAGCGGTGCCAGAATCGGCACCAGGCTTCAGTGCTACGGAGGTTCGCAGACTTAATGGCCAAGACCGTCGGAATCGACCTGGGAACGACCAACTCAGTGGTCGCCGTCATGGAGGGCGGCGAGCCCGTTGTCATCCCCAACGCGGAGGGCGGTCGCACGACCCCGTCGGTGGTGGCCTTTACCAAGGGCGGCGAGCGGCTGGTCGGGCAATTGGCCCGGCGCCAAGCTGCCGTCAACCCCGAGAACACTGTCTATTCGATCAAGCGCTTCATGGGCCGCCTCTATAACGAGGTGGCGAGTGAGCGCAAGATCGTCCCCTACAAGGTCGTGGCCGGTAAGGACGGACGCGCTGAGGTCGACGTCGCCGGCACCAAGTACACCCCTGAGCAGATCTCGGCCATGATCCTGCAGAAGCTCAAGGTCGACGCTGAGGCCTACCTGGGAGAGAAGGTCACCGACGCGGTGATCACGGTGCCCGCCTACTTCAACGATGCCCAGCGCCAGGCCACAAAGAACGCCGGCCAGATCGCCGGGCTCAACGTGCTCCGGATCATCAACGAGCCAACCGCCGCCTCTCTCGCCTATGGCTTGGATCGCAAGGAGTCCGAGAAGATCCTGGTCTTCGACCTCGGCGGAGGCACCTTCGACGTCTCCATCCTCGAGGTCGGCGAGGGTGTCTTCGAGGTCAAGTCGACCAATGGCGACACCCATCTGGGCGGTGACGACTACGACCGTCGCATTGTCGATTGGCTGGCTGAGGAGTTCAAGAAGGAGCAGGGCATCGACCTAAAGACCGATCGCCAGGCCCTGCAGCGCCTGACCGAGGCGGCCGAGAAGGCGAAGGTCGAGCTTTCGCAACTCCAGGAAACCCAGATCAACCTACCCTTTGTCACCGCCGATCAGAACGGTCCCAAGCACCTCGACACCCGGCTCTCCCGGGCCAAGTTCGAGCAGCTGACAGCCGATCTCACCGACCGCTGCAAGGCGCCGTTTGAAAACGCTCTCAAGGATGCGGGTATGAAGACCAGTGACCTGGACGAGGTAATTCTGGTGGGCGGCTCCACCCGGATGCCGGTGATTCAGGAGCTGGTCCAGAAGCTCAGCGGCAAGGAGCCTCACCGTGGGGTAAACCCCGACGAGGTGGTCGCGATTGGTGCTGCGATCCAGGCCGGCGTCCTCAAGGGCGAGGTCAAGGACGTGCTGTTGCTGGACGTAACTCCGCTCTCCTTGGGAATCATGACCGAGGGTGAGGTCAACACCCGGCTGATTGAGCGCAACACCACCATCCCCAGCAGCAAGACGCAGGTCTTCTCGACCGCTGCCGACAACCAGTCCTCGGTGGAGATCGTTGTCCTCCAAGGCGAGCGACCCCTGGCCAAGGACAACCGGACCTTGGGCCGCTTCATGCTGGATGGGATTCCCCCCGCCCCTCGAGGTGTGCCTCAGGTGGAGGTCACCTTCGATATCGACGCCAACGGCATCCTCAACGTCACCGCCAAGGACCTTGGCACCGGGCGCGAGCAGAAGGTCACCATCACCGGTTCCACAACCCTCCAGAAGGAGGAGGTGGAGCGCATGGTCAAGGAGGCGGAAGCCAACGCCGACGAGGACCGCAAGCGAGCCGAGGAGATCTCCCGGCGCAACCAGGCGGACACCCTGGTCTACACGGCTGAGAAGACGCTGCGCGAGCATGGCGACAAGATCTCAGAGGAGCTTCGCGAGGAGATCACCCAGAAGACCGACGCCCTCAAGGAGGCGGTGGCGGCCCAGAATGCCGAAGACATCGAAAGTCGGCAGAAGGAGCTCTCCGATGTCCTGCAGAAGGTGGGCGAGGCCATCTATCAGCAAGCCAGCCCCTCGAGCCCTGGCTCGGATGGGGAACAGGGTGGGGGTGAGGACATCCCGCCGGCTGCCGGGTCTCCGGACGCCGCCGCGGGCAGCGACGGCGACGTCGTCGACGCCGAGTTCAAGGAAGTGTGAAGCGACCCAAGCTTGATCTCGCGATCGGGCTTGGGCTCATGGCTTGCGGCTACGCCGCCCTGGTGGGATGGGCGCGCCAGGCCGCTACCTCCGACCCGCCGATGGCGGAGCTGGAATCGGCGCTAGACCGACGACTCGACCACGCAGGTCTGGTCGCCAGCCATCACTACATCCACACCCCGGTGGGGAGGGTCCACGCCCTGGTCGGGGGCGCCGGATCAAGTGATCTTCTCTTCGTTCCCGGCCTTGGCGCCTCGGCAGGAGACTTCCCCGAGTTGCTGGCCCAGCTGGCCCGCCGCCATCGGGTGGTGGCGCTCGACCTCCCCGGCAGCGGCCTCAGCGATGGTGTGGCCTTCAAAGGCCATCCCAGTCGCCCTTGGAGCGAGGTCATCACTGCGGTGGCGGATCAGCTCGGGCTCGCCGAGTTCGACCTGGTGGGCCACTCGCTGGGAGGACTCGCCGCGGGCGGATTCGCCATCGCCAAGGGGGGGCGGGTCAAGAGACTGGTTCTGCTGAGCCCCTTGGGTCTCAGCCGCCGCATCCCACTCCATTGGAACCTGGCGCTGGTGCCCGGGTCCATGGATCTGTTGGCTGCCTGGCGAAGGCTAGCCGGGGCCGGCAACGCAACGAGTTACGGCGAGTGGGGCGATGATCGCTACCAGGGGCTGGTGGGAGGTCGATTCGCGCACGGTTCCGACCTACACCTGGTGCCCCGCTTGTTCCAGCCGCTGCAGCTCCGCACCGAGTCAGAACTCCTTCCCGCCCTGGGGTTGCTCTCAGGCCGGGTGCTGGTCCTGTGGGGCAGCGAGGACGGTCAGCTCCCGCTCCGGGACGTGGCTCCTCAACTCCGCTACTTCCCCGGGATCAAGCTGAAAGCGCTGGAGGGCGCTGGCCATCTATTTCCGGCCACCCAGCCCGAAATTACCGCCAGCCTGATCACGCAGTTTCTGGCCTCCTGAGGTCTCGGTTCTTCGGTTTCCCACCTCGCCGGCGCGGGTAAAAACCACTCTGTGAGAGCATTTGGATTGGGAGGTGGACCATGCAGCTTGACCGGCTGACGCAGCGCAGTCGAGAGGCTTTGGAGCGGTCCCAAGAGTTGGCGACCGAGTTCCAGCATCCCGAGGTCGAGCCCGAGCATCTCCTCCTGGCTCTGGTCGACCAGACCGACGGGGTGGTGGCGCCACTGCTGCGTCAGGTGGAGGTGGACCCGGGTCAGGTTCGCTCCCGCCTACTTGCCGATCTTGAGAGCCGTCCCAAGCAGCAGGGAGCTAGTCCCCGGCTCTCTCGAGCGCTCGAGGATGTCCTCAACCAGGCCTTCGAGCTGATGGGCAAGCTTGACGACGATTACTGCAGCACCGAGCACCTCTTGCTGGCGCTGGCCAGTGGCCGCGGCGGTCCGGCGGCGGGGATCTTGGCCCAACTGGGAGCCACCCCACAACGGCTCAGCTCGGCTCTGGAGGCGCTTCGTCAGGGCCAGAAGGTGACCGATCCCAATCCGGAGAGCAAGTTCCAGGTCCTGGAGCGTTACACCCGTGACCTTACCCAAGAGGCCCGGGAGGGCAAGCTCGACCCGGTAATCGGCCGGGACGAGGAGATCCGTCGGACCATGCAGGTGCTCTCCCGACGAACCAAGAACAACCCCGTCCTGATCGGCGAGCCAGGGGTGGGCAAGACCGCCATCGTCGAAGGCCTCGCCCAGCGGATCGCCGGCGGCGACGTCCCCGAGACCCTCAAGGATAAGCAGGTAGTGGCTCTAGACCTAGGAGCTCTTATCGCCGGGACCAAGTTCCGGGGCGAGTTTGAGGACCGGCTCAAGGCACTCCTCAAGGAGGTCACTGGCTCGGACGGCCGGATCATCATGTTCATCGACGAGCTCCACACCCTGATCGGGGCCGGCGCCGCCGAGGGGGCCATGGACGCAGGCAACATGCTCAAGCCCGCGCTGGCCAGGGGCGAGCTCAGGGCGATCGGCGCTACCACCTTCGAGGAATACCGCAGGCACATCGAGCGCGACCCAGCCCTGGAGCGCCGTTTCCAACCCATCCAGGTGGGTGAGCCCTCGGTGGAGGACACCATCAGCATCCTCCGCGGTCTCAAAGAGCGCTACGAGGTCCACCACGGGGTGCGGATAAAGGACTCGGCCTTGGTGGCAGCTGCGGTCCTCTCCAGCCGCTACATCTCGGGGCGCTTCCTGCCCGATAAGGCCATTGACCTCGTCGATGAGGCAGCCTCCAGGTTGCGCATGGAGATCGACTCCATGCCGGTGGAGCTGGACGCGGTCGAGCGCCAAGTGCGACAGCTGGAGATTGAGCGCGAGGCGCTGCGCAAGGAGACCGACCGGGCCTCGATGGAGCGGCTCCAAGCGCTGGAACGCGAGCTTGCGGAACTTCAGGAGAGCGCGGTGGGGCTGCGCCAGCGCTGGGAGCAGGAGAAGGCGGTCATTGGCCAGATTCGAGCCACCAAACAAGAGATCGAGCGCACCACCTTCGAGGCCGAGCGGGCCGAGCGCATGGCCGATTTCGCCAAGGCCGCTGAGCTGCGCTACGGCAAGCTGACCGAGCTGCGCAAGCGGCTGGAGGAGGAGCAGCAGAAGCTGACCGAGGACCAGGGTGGCACCCCGCTACTGCAGGAAGAGGTGGGGGAGGAGGACATCGCCGAGGTGGTGGCGCGCTGGACCGGCATACCGGTCCAGCGCATGCTCGAGGGGGAGA
>JBAUWA010000005.1:0-2404 GCA_049583555.1 Candidatus Dormiibacterota bacterium
CCCTTGATGCTAGCTCCACTAGTCTGGTGGCCCAGGCCGCCGCCGCCGAAAAGCTAGCCAGCGCCGACGGCCTGTCGGCGCTCGACGTGCCCGCCGACGTCAGCGCCCTGCAGCTGGCGCTGTCCAAAGGCGAAGTGGGGACCGCCCAGAGCAGCGCGCTCTCGAATCAGCTGGAGGCGCTGAAGGCGGAGATCGGGCTGCAGCAGCGGGTCAGCAACCTGAACCACACCGTGCTGGGGCTGGTCGACCAGGCATCCTTCGAGCAGGCCGCCAACGCGGCAAGCTTTCAAGTCCAGTACAGCGCCAGCAAGGCCGCGTTCCAGGCGGCCCAAACCGTTAATGGGCTGGGCACGGCACAGTCCAATCTCCTTACCTTGCAGACCAAGGTGGAGGCCGTCTTGGCTGCGGATCAGTGTGGCCACAACCGCATTGCGGGGAAATCAATCTATGTCTCGATTTCCCTGGAAGAGATGATCTTTTACGACAACGGCTGTGTGGTCAACGCCACCCCGGTCACCACCGGTCGGCCCCAGCTGCCGACTCCCACCGGAACCTTTTCGATCTTCCTCAAAGAAGGTCCGGTGGAGTTCATCTCGGGCTACCCGCCCAGTTCCCCTTACTACTACGCGCCGGTGATGATCCAGTACGCGATGGAGTTCCTCTCGGGAGGCTACTTCATCCACAACGCCCCCTGGGAAGCGACCGACGACTACGGCCCGGGGAGTCAGTACGACAACGTGATCGCCAGCCATGGCTGTGTGCATACACCGCTCGCCACCATGGCCTGGGCTTACAGCTGGACGCCGATCGGGACCCCGGTCGTGATTAGCGCCTGAGCCAGTTGCCCGATCCCGCAAACTCAGCGCCGGCCCGGACCCCGCCCGGCGTCGGGCCCGAACTGCTGGAGCAACTGGCGTTCCGAAGCCAGTTGCGCTATCTCTTCCGCAGGGCGCTGACCATGCTGGACGCGGCCGCGGCGGAAGCTGGCCTCACCCCCCTGGGCTACCACGCGGTACTGGTCCTGGGAGGAGCCGGTCTGGAGGGCGTCCCGGAGCAGGAGCTGGTCGAGCAGCTGGCCTCGAGCCGGGCCCACATCTCGGTGCTGAGCCGTTCTCTGCTGGAGGCCGGGCTGATCAGCAGGACCCCGCTCCCCTCAGATCACCGGCGGATCGTTCTCAGCCTGACTGACAAGGGCTGGGCCGTGGTCGCCCAGATCGCTCAGCGCCATCGCGAGCGCATGCGCGAGCTGATCGAGGGGTGGGACCCCAGCGCCTTCGAGCAAGTGCTAGAGCGGATCATGGACGTCTACCTTGGACTCGACGGTCGAGTTCGAGTGGAGCGTCTGGAGCCGGTGACCGACCGGACTTGATCCGGATCGGACCCTGACCGCGATAATGGGCGGCCGGATGTCACTCCCACCGGGTCGGAGCTGCCCCCATCGAGCCCTTCCAAATGTCATTGGGCGCTGTTGAGGTGGACCGGCCCGCGATTCCTCCCTATCTCCGGCGCCAGATGGACGGACCCTCCTATCTGGGGCCGACATCCTTCGCCAAGGTGGTCCAGCTCAGCGAGCCAGAGGAGTTGGACCGGTGGCGGCCCGACTTCGCGGTGGTCGGAGCCCCGTGGGACGACTCAACCAGCTACCGCCCCGGGGCCAGGTTTGGTCCCCGGGCTGTGCGAGTCGCGAACTACCAGCCGCCCGACTGGCATCTGGATCTGGAGATCGCTCCTCTCCGCGCGGTCACGGTGGTGGACTATGGCGACGCCGCCTGCGAGCCAGGAATGGTCGAGCCCTCGCACCAGGCGATCCGGCAGCGGGTAGGGGAGGTTGCCTCGCGGGGGATCATCCCGCTCGTCATCGGAGGGGACCACTCGGTGACACTGCCCTCGGCGACGGCGGTGGCCGACGTCGTGGGCCGGGGTCGTTTGGGGATCGTCCACTTCGACGCTCATGCCGACACCGCGCCGGAGAGCTTCGGCAACCCGCTCTCGCACGGCACCCCGATGCGCCGGCTGGTGGAGTCAGGCGCGGTCCCGGGCGCCAACTTCGTTCAAATCGGACTGCGCGGCTACTGGCCCCCGCGCGAGGTCTTCGACTGGATGACGGGGGCAGGCATGCGCTGGCACCTGATGGACGAGGTCTGGCGTTTGGGGATCGCCGAGGTCATCCGACGCGCCATGGCCGAAGCGCTGGAAGGGCCGGAGTTCATCTACATCTCTGTCGACATCGATGTCTTAGACCCTGGATTCGCCCCGGGAACCGGCACGCCAGAGCCAGGCGGGATGTCCCCGGCCGATCTGCTCCGAGCCATCCGCCAGGTGGCGCTTCACACCCCGGTCGTGGCCATGGACGTGGTCGAGGTCGCCCCGGCTCTGGATCCCGCCGAGCTCACGGCTCAGAACG
>JBAUWA010000006.1:0-25944 GCA_049583555.1 Candidatus Dormiibacterota bacterium
GATGCGCGACGCCAAGATTACCCAGATCTACGAGGGGACCAACCAGATCCAGAGGGTCGTAATCTCGAAATCGCTCTTGAAAGGCGGATCGACCACTGCCTAGGGGATGGTCAAATGCGCCGCACAATCGGATGCGAAAAACTAACTGGAGCCTGCGGGTACTATCGCGCCTTGTTCATGGCTG
Source organism: Candidatus Dormiibacterota bacterium (assembly GCA_049583555.1). Classification (GTDB taxonomy): domain Bacteria; phylum Chloroflexota; class Dormibacteria; order Aeolococcales; family Bog-877; genus Bog-877. Next base: position 185 of record JBAUWA010000006.1, read on the forward strand.
CCTGAGGAATCTAAAGTAGAAAGCTGCGAATACCAAGACGATGCCAATGTTCACTGCCAGTCGTGGCCAGGGTAGGTTTCTGAAGAACAGGAGATCTACTCCGACAATGACGGCGACCATCGCAATCACGTAAAGCACGACACCTACGTTTCTGTCCATTTCAGCTAAGACTGCTTTCGCATCGCCGTGGGCACAGAATGACAAGCCTTCATCGCCGGCTTGAAGTTCTCTCGCGCCTTCGAGCCTTCTTCCATTCTAATTTCATAACGCCTCCCAACATAACGGCGGACTACTGGCACCGGCTACCCCCGGGTGATCTCGCCTGTCCCCACGTAGGTGTAATCGACCTGTTGCCAAGCCGGGTGGACCGCGAGGATGTGGCTGGGAGCCGGTCGCACCCAGCCCGCACAGGGCTCCAAGCTAAGACTGAAAAATCGGCCCGCTGCGCTAGGTCGCGACCCTCCCAGGGGCTGAACCGAAGCCTGTGACGGGCCGGTCGTGAGACATCCACCGCGCAGCGACCCAACTTGCAAAGGGCTCATTGGTTGTTGGCTCCAGCGGCTGGGCCGATTGTGAAGTCCCAGAAGCCGTCGCGCAGGGAGTAGCGGCGTCCGCACGACCTGCAGCTCGCCTCAGCAACCGACCAAGCCAGGTCGGCGTGGCAGCCAGGGCATCGGGTGCGTCGGGCTAACTCAGCCAGGTGGACCGGGAGGCCCGGGTCGAGCGGTGGGATTTGGGTCGGTTGGGTCCGGATGCGAGAGGCGAGGAGGAACTGACTCGGGCCCCACCAACCACGTCCGAGCCGCTGGGCGGCCAGGTCGAGCGTGTACACGGCAGGGCGCAGACCGCTCACGACGTTCTGGGGTAGCACTCGGTCCCAACGCCGGAAGTTGTTGACGCTGGCCGCGGCATGGCTGCGGAAACCTGCGCTGCGCAAAAATTGACGAATAGCCGCGAGCTGGAAGGTATAGAAGGGATACTCGGTAGAGCCGGTGACAATCGGCTCGGCAGTCAGCAGAGGGCTTATGTTTCCAGTTCTGGCGCTGCGAAGCCATGCCAGTGCGTGATGCTTTATGGGCACGTCCACTAGCCAACGAGTTCTAACCGTACGGCACATCTCCGTCAGGCAGCGCTGCACGTCGGTCATGTGGTGGAGAACCCGAACCACCATGGCGGCGTCCACGGCTGAGTCGGCCAGAGGAAGCTGTCCTAGGTCGGCCCGGATCAGATGAAGGCGACCGGCTTGGATCTCTGGCCCCAGTCGCTCAGCTGCCCGGGTCAGCTGAGTCACTGAATAGTCCACCAGAATCGCGTGTTCAGCCACGCTTTGGTAGTGCACGGCATTTCGACCATAGCCTCCTCCGAAGTCGGCGAACCAGCCCACATGGCCCAATCGAGGTAACAGCCGCCGCAAAGCGCGCTCCTCCACCCAGCTCTCGTAATCACGGTTGCCCCAGAAGTCGCAGTAGTCGAAACCACTGTCGTAATCGACGATCCGGGATGAGGCGTCGGCGGGGGGATCAGGCAACGGCGTAAGACTCGTTGTCGCGGCGTGGGGCCAGCCAGCACCGAGTCGGCGCGTGGATGGTGGACGCACGGGGATCGGCCAGGTGCATTTGCGTGGTGAGCCTACTCCCGCGATACCGAGGTCGGTCTTGATGGGGGCGAGGCGGCGACAGCTTCGCGGATGGCTCGGGCAGATCTTGGCCACGCCAAATCGGGACGTGGTCTGGGCTCGGCGCTTTCGAATTAGGACCGGGCGCTAGCGGCAGTCCTAGTCCGGACTGCGGCACCGAGGGTCGGCACGGTAGATTGATCTGCGGCGGCTACGCGATCGCTCATCGCAAGGCGGCTCACCTCCCGATGCGACTCACTTGCCTTCCACTATTTGAGGTTCGCCGTGAAGCAGCCTGGCCAGCCGACTTGGCGCGATCCCGGCCTGCTGGTCCTGACCACCCTGGTCGACCGGCCTCGCCACGGTTACTCGGTCGTCCAGGAAGTGCGCAAGCAGGCGGGGGTCACGCTGGGCCCCGGGACTCTTTACGGGGCCCTCTCCCGGCTTGAGGCGTACGGCTTGGTGGAGAGTCTCCCGGCGGACGGTCGCCGCCGCCCTTACCGTCTCACCGAGAAGGGACGACAACTGGTAGAGGCGCAACTCGATGGCATGGCGCGGTTTCTGCGGATGAATGGACACACCGAAGAGCGCGGCCTCTTCACGCCGGTGCCCCGGAAGTAAGCCGAGGTCGGCGCGAGCCTCCCTACCATGGGTCGCCGTGGAGACAGAGCGTCTGATTGAGGGAGACACCCGGACTCTGGCGCGCACGATCTCGTCAATCGAGACGCGCCAGCCCGGGACCGCTGATCTAATCCAAGAACTGGCCGCCCGACAGGAATCCTCGGGCGATTCTCGGACCCAGATCATCGGGCTGACTGGACCCCCGGGAAGCGGGAAGAGCACCTTGGTGGACGGGCTGACCGAGCTCTGGCGTGGCCAAGGTCGGCGGGTGGCGATTCTCGCTGTGGACCCCAACAGTCCGTTCACGGGTGGAGCCATCCTTGGCGATCGCGTCCGAATGCAACGGCATGCCCTGGACCGAGGCGTGTTCATCCGCAGCATGGGCGCCCGGGGTCACCTGGGAGGAGTGTCGCTGGCCACCCGGGCGACCGTCCGGCTGCTGACCGCACTGGGCTGGGAGATGGTGGTGGTGGAGACGGTCGGGGTCGGTCAATCCGAACTCGAGATCTGCGAGATCGCGGACTCGGTGGTGGTAGTAACTACCCCGGCGGCTGGGGACGGCGTCCAAATCATCAAGGCCGGCATCACCGAGATCGCTGACTTGTTCGCCGTAAACAAGGCGGACCTCGACGGGGTCGACAGGGTTGTGCGGGAGCTACGTGATCTCGTCCGTGCTCATCGCGAGGAGGGTGTCTGGCGGGTGCCGGTCATCCCCACGGTGGCTTCCAAAGGGGCTGAGGGCGTGGCCGACCTCGCCACAGCCTTGGACCTCCATCGGGCCCACCTGCTGGCCAGCGGAACTTTGACGCTCCGGGCCGAGCGCCGACGCCGCGATGAGGTGGTGGAGTTAGTCGGCGCCTTTGCCACAGAATTCGCCCGACGGGTTCTTTCCGAAGCGACCGAGAAGTCATCGCCTGACGAGCTCGGTTCCGCCAGTCCGGAGCGCACGGCCGAGGCGATCCTGGCACGGCTGGCGGCCGCCGAGAGCAAGATGGTGGGTGGCGAACCGGACCTGGCGGCGGAGACCCGGAGGAACCAGTGATGCTGGAGCAGCAGTCGGCGGCCATGGTCGATGACGAGGCCGCCCTGGAGCGTTGGGCCGAGCGCTACCGCCCCTCTCGCTTTGGGGCCTTGAAAGAAGGCTTCAGGCCACCTCCCGAGACCCTTTCCGGGCTGCCGGTCGATCCCCTCTACACCCCCGGTTCACTCGCGGGCCAGGACTATGCGGACACCATCGGATATCCGGGTGAGTTCCCCTACACCAGGGGCGTATACCCCTCGATGTACCGGGACAAGCTCTTCACCATGCGCCAGTTCGCTGGCTTCGGCAGCGCCGCCGAGACCAATGAGCGCTACCGCTTCCTCCTGGCGGAGGGGCAGACCGGCCTCTCGGTGGCGTTCGACATGCCCACCCTGATGGGTCGCGACTCCGACGATCCCCTGGGGGAAGGAGAGGTGGGTAGGTGTGGAGTCGCCATCGACTCGCTGGAGGACATGGAGCAGCTTTTCTCAGGCATCGACCTTGGACAGGTGACGACCTCGATGACGATCAACTCGCCGGCGGCGATTCTGCTGGCGATGTACGTCGCGGTGGCGGATCGCCAGGGGGTTCCGGCCGAGAAGTTGGGAGGCACCCTTCAGAACGACATCCTCAAGGAGTACATCGCTCAGAAGGAGTACATCTTCCCGCCGCAACAGAGCCTGCGACTAGTCACCGACGTGATTTCCTTCTGTGCCCGCAATGTACCCAGATGGCACCCCATCTCCATCTCCGGCTACCACATCCGCGAAGCGGGATCGACAGCGGTTCAGGAGCTGGCATTCACCCTCGCCGACGGGTTTGCATATGTGGAGGCCGGGATTGAGGCGGGTTTGCGGGTCGACGATTTCGCTCCCCAGCTGAGCTTTTTCTTCAACAGCCACATCGACTTCTTCGAGGAGGTGGCGAAGTACCGCGCGGCTCGACGGATCTGGGCGCGACGCATGCGCGACGTCTACCACGCCAAGGATGAGCGCTCTTGGCTGCTGCGGTTCCACACCCAGACCGCGGGCTGTTCTCTCACCGCCCAGCAAGTTGAGAACAACGTTGCCCGCACTGCTCTGGAGGCGCTGGCCGCGGTGCTTGGTGGCACCCAGTCGCTACACACCAACGCCATGGACGAGGTCCTGGCCCTGCCCACCGCCAAGGCGGCCCAGATCGCCCTGCGCACTCAGCAGATCATTGCCTACGAGACCGGAGTAGCCACCACCATCGATCCCTTGGGAGGCAGCTACTTCATAGAGGACCTCACCAATCGGATGGAGGCCGCCGCCGAAGCCTACTTCGCCGAGATCGACGCTCGAGGTGGGGTGCTGGCCTGCATCGAGTCCGGCTTCTTCCAGCGGGAGATCGCCGACGCAGCCTTCCGCTACCAGCAGCAGCTGGACTCCAAAGAGCGGATCGTGGTCGGCGTCAACGCCTTCACCTCCGACGACGGTGAGTCGCCCCCGCTGCTGCACATCGACGGGGCAATCGAAAGTGATCAGATCGCCAGACTGAGGAAGCTCCGCGAGCGTCGCGACCCCCAAGCGGTGGCCAACCGACTGGATGAACTCCGCGAGACTGCCCGCGGGACCGAGAACCTGATGCCGAGAATCATCGACGCGGTTCGGGTTCTCTGCACCGAGGGCGAGATCATCGCCGCTCTAGGCGACGTCTTCGGCACCTATCGGGAGCAGCCGGTCTTCTAGCGAGCGACGGATCAGGCACTGGGCTTCCTTTTCCCTGAGAATCGCCGCACCCAGGTCTCGGTGTCGTCCGGCGATGGCCTAGGCTTTTGCTCGACGTCATTGCCAGGGGCGGCCAAGCGTCGGCGGGGCCCGGCGACGCTGCGGGGGTCGATCTTGAGGATCAATTCCTGGCCGCCGATGGTGGAGCCCCCTTGGCGGCGGACCAGGTCGCGCAGGGCCCGGTCACTGGTGGCGACCACCGCCCCCACCTCGGCGTGAACCGCCCGGTCCACCAGTTCGAGGATTCTCTGATCGGCGCTCTGGCCGCTGTCGGGATAGAGGATTCGGAGCCCTGCGGTGCTCGAGGGGCCTCCCGCGGGAGCGGGTCCATCGAAGACGAAGGTCAGCTCCTGGTAGACCGCCCGAAGAGCGGAGTGGCTGGCAGTCACCACCAGCAGCCGCTGGGCACCGGCGTGGTCCTTGCGGAGCAGATAGGGCCGGCTGCGTGCCCATGCCCAGGCGATATTGGTTCCGTCAACCAACAGTTCGGTCTTTGCCAAGATCCCGAGCCCTACCCCAGTCCGGGAAGGTGCACCGCGGCGCCGTTGGTCGCCTTCCCGGAGGCGTGGTCTCGGGCCTCGAAGTCAACCAGCTCCTGGGCCAGCCGATCAATGCGGCGGCGGAGCTCCTCATCAATCTGACCAAGTCGGCGGGAGCTGGGCTTGAGGCCGAATGCGGCACCGGCTAAGCCACCCCCAAGCGCCTGGGCCCCGGCATTAGGCCGCTCTTGGTTCTCTAACTCCTGGAGGACATCATCGAGATCCCTCGTCCTGGCCAGCGCATGGATGGCCTGGCTGAGGACGGCCACGGCGTCGTCTCCAAGCTCAGGCGACTCGGCTCGCCCGGGCATCCGGAAGGTCCGAGCCAGCCGCAGGGGTGCCTCCTCCCTGAGCGCTTGGTCGACCCGGGCCAGGCTCTCCTCCAACCCTCGTGTCAGCAGGTCCCGAGCCAGAAGGCAGGCGCCGACCGTTGCCATCCGCGTGGTGAGGTCGCTGTGGGTGATGAGAGCGCTCTCGTCCGCCCAGCTCTTCAGCAGCGCGCCGTTCCGGCGAGCGAGGATCGTCAGCGGGAGGGCTCGCACCAGCGGAGCGTCTCCGCTGCGCTCAGGTAGCAGCCGGGCGGTGGCGTCGGCCAGACCCTCGGCGGGGAACCCCTCCTGGAAGAGTCGCAGCGCCTGGCCGGTGATGGAACCTGGCCGGGGGCCGGCCCCGGGTGGAAGCAAGACCCACCGCTCCAGGATCGTTCCGGCCTCCACCCGACCCCTCTCCACCACTGACTCGCCGAGGTCGAGGGCCAGCCGGGTGAGGGTGAGAGATCCCCCAGCCAGCTCCCCACAAGCCATCCCTAGCAGGACGGCGGAGGCGCGGCTGCGAAGCTCCTGGTCGGAAATTGTTGGCAGTTCCACATCCCCATATTGCAGCGTGATTGCAGTGCACTCCACCTAGACTGGGGCCATGAGCGGACGACCGGTGCGGATCTTGACCGCCAAGGTCGGACTGGACGGACACGACCGGGGGATCAAGGTCATCTCCCGCGCCCTCAGGGACGCCGGGGTGGAGGTGATCTATACCGGACTTCATCAAACCCCTGCCCAGGTGGTGGAGGCGGCCATCCAGGAGGACGTCGACGGAATCGGCATCTCCCTCTTGTCCGGGGCTCACATGACCCTCTTCCCCGAAGTTCTAAGGTTGCTGCGAGAGCGGGGCGGAGAGGACATCGTGGTCTTCGGCGGTGGGATCGTGCCCCCCGACGACGCCGTCGAGCTGAAGCGGATGGGTGTAGACGAGGTCTTCACCCCCGGGACCAGCATCCGGGACATCATCGATTACGTGGAGCGCCGCTTCGGGCTGGAGAAGGTTCCCGCCGGGGCTCGCTGAGCTGCGGATTTGGTACGATCCGGCGGCTTGCGCCGATCTCAGGCGAGGTCGGCGAACCGGGCCGGAGCTGACTGTGGAGGCTCATGGATTTCACGCTTGAGGTGACGCCGCGCTCGATCGTGGGCAGGCACGTCTCCGGTCTGCGCCGACAGGGCCTGCTCCCCGGCGTGGTCTATGGACACGCGGTAAACCCGGTCACCGTGGAGATCTCGGGCAAGGAATTCGCCAAGGTGTTCCACCGTGCTGGACGCAGCCACCTACTGCAACTGAAGGTGGAGGGGGAGCGCGCGGCGCGTCCGGTCCTGATCAAGGAGCTCCAGATCAATCCTCGGACCGCGACGCCGGTGCACGTCGACTTCTTCCAGGTCAACCTGCTAGAGAAGCTGACGGTGCAGGTGCCGGTGGTGCTGGTGGGCGAGGCCCCGGCGACCAAGTTCAACGCCGGTGAGCTGCTTCATCTGATCCACCAGATCGAGGTGAGCTGCCTCCCCGATGCCATCCCCGGCGAGATCGATATCGACGTCTCCGGTCTAGCCGAGATCGACGACGCGGTGCGTATCTCCGAGGTGCGACTGCCCGAAGGCGTTGAGTTCGCGACTGCTCCTGATCCCGAAGAGGTCATAGCCAAGATCGCCGCACCCAGGATTCAGGAGGAGGAGGAGGTCGTCGCGGTCGAGGGCGAGGAGGGTGCCGAGGCCGTGGCCGAGGGTGAGGCTCCAGCCGACGCCGAGGCTGCGGCTGAAGACTCGTAGGGCGAGGGCGAGCTAGCCCTTCCGTCGCGAGCGAGTCTCCTCGAGTCGTTTCCCAAGTGCCACCTCCTCACCGTGGGAGGAAGGTCGGTAGTACCGATGGCCTGTGAGCTCGGCCGGAAGGTGCTCGTGGCTGACCAGGGCTTGGGGGTCGTCATGGGCGTACTGGTAGCCCTTGCCGAAGCCCCGCTGGCGGTCACGGGCGGTGACCGCGTTGCGAAGATGTGGGGGCACCGAGAGGTGGAGCCGAGAGCGGACGTCCTCGGCCGCGGCACCGTAGGCAGAGATGACGCTGTTGCTCTTGGGCGCCAGCGCCAGAAAGATCGCCGCCTCGGTCAGCGGCAGGCGACACTCCGGCATCCCCACCAGCTGCGCCGCCGAGTGGGCGGCGACGGCCATCCCCAGGGCTTGCGGTTCGGCAAGCCCAACGTCCTCGGCGGCCAAGATCACCATCCGCCGCGCCGGGACCAGAGGGTCCTCGCCCGCTTCCAAAAGGCGGGCCAGCCAGTAGACCGAGGCGTCAGGGTCGCTGCCCCGCATCGACTTGATGAAGGCACTCAGAAGTTGGTAGTGGAGATCTCCGGCTCGGTCGTGGCGCAGTACCGGACTGCTGAGCGCACGCAGCGCCGCCGCCTCGTCCAGGACGCCGTTGGCCCCGACCTCGGCGGCAGCCTGCTCGAGCGCGTTCAGCATCACCCGAGCATCCCCGCCGGAACGAGCCACCAGGACCTTCCTTGCCTGGTCTTCCAGCCGGAGGTGTTGGCCACCGAGGCCAACCTCCTGGTCGGCCAGGGCGCGGTCGAGCAGCTCCGACAGCGCGTCCGCGGTTAGCGGCTCTAACTCGAGGACCTGGACTCTGGAGAGCAAGGCCCCTGTGAGTTGGAAGCTGGGGTTCTCGGTGGTGGCCCCGATCAATGTCAGGAGACCGCTCTCGACGTAGGGGAGCAGAGCGTCCTGCTGGGTGCGGCTGAAATGGTGGATCTCGTCAAGAAAGAGGACGGTTCGCTGTCCTAAGCGCTGACGGGTGCGGGCGTCGACCACCGCCCGGCGAATCTCCGCGACGCCGGCACTCACCGCTGACAGCGAGATCAGGTGCGCCGACTGCGATCGCGCCAGGAGCTGGGCGATGGTGGTCTTGCCAGAACCCGGTGGACCGACCAGAACCACTGACGGCAGAGTGCCGCCCTCGAGGGAACCTTTGAGAGCACCCTGGGGCCCCACCAGCTGGTCCTGGCCCAATATCTCCCGCCAACTCCGTGGGCGCAGCCGAGCCGCCAGAGGCGCCGATTCGGCGGCTGCAGGGGATTCTGAGGCGGGGCCAACTTGACCCGAAGGCGCCTGCGTCGGCCCTGACTCGAGAGGAAGCTCGTCGTCCATGGACTTCATCTTGAAGGTTCCGTAAGGCGAGTCGAGGAGCTTGCTCAGCGATACGGCGCCGTCCTTGGTCAGCGTCGGCCGACGACTACCACTACCCCTAGCATCCCCAGCGTCTCATGGACGATGCAGAAGTAGTGGTAGACCCCGGCCACCCGGAAAGTCAGATGTGCCGAGTGGCCGGCGGGCAGGGCTAGGTCCCAGCCGTGCCCGCCTGCTGGGATCGAAGCATCGCTGGGGCTGGCCGCGAGGCTGGGCTCGTCGGTCGTGGTGTGGTCCAGGTCGGTCGTGGTGTTGATCCAGGTGACGGTGCCATTGAGGCGCAGACACGCCGTAGCGGGGACGAAGCGAAAGGCCGAATTGGCGTCCACCGTGACGTGGCTCTTAGCCCGGCTGGCGACACATCGGGAGATGCCTTGCCTGAGCACCGTATTGGAGGTGCCACCGACGGTGGATCCGCAGCCGGCCAACCAGAGCGCGGCCATGATCAGGGCAGCCAGCACGGCCGCACCCGATCCCGGCTTCCGGATCACGACGTACTCAGTGCCCCGTTGGCCAGCGAGACCACACCACAAGCGGTGGGGGCGCGATCCTTGCCGCTTGCCCCGATCCAAATCGACCAATCTGAGAAGCGCAGGTTAGAGACCCCGAGGAGTTCATCGTTGAATGCCGCTACCCCCCGGCTGTTGGCGTGCACCTTCCCAACTAACCGGCTCCCAGTCGGAAGCGCGCCGCTACAAGTGCCTTCTGGCACCAGCCGCGCGTTCACCGTCGCTCCGGGTTGGAGGTCTTCAATCTGCAGGTCGACCACCAGCAGTTGCCCCGTCCGGTACCAGATCAGGTGACCTCCGCCGCCGGCGAGGTGGTGACTGGTGGGGTGGACCGATATCGGCACCACATGTCCGCTCGGTAGCACCGGTTGCCCGCCGGCGGTGAGCAGGCTGATGACCGCGAACAAGCCGACCACCACCACCGCGACCGCGACCGCAGCGCTGACAGCGGCACGGGGCATATCCCGGGCGCTCTGCAGCCACGGCTGGGTTCTAAAGAAGCCGGCGGAACGATAACGCGACTGCTCGCCGCCTACCGACCACCAGGAACCGACCGAACTAGGGCGCCTGCCCGCCTGGCGTCGTCGCGTCGGTGACATGCCTGCATTCAACGGGCGGCGCGGCTTAGACTCCCTCCGGCTCTGCGGAGGTGGGACGTTATCAGCCGACCCCTCAGCCCAGCGGTCGCGCACTCTGACTACAGTAGCAACCCCATCTCGCGCCCGCTGCTCGATTCCGCGGACCTCGAGCTGCGATCCAGGAAGGGACGAGCAGCTACGATTCGCCCGAGTTATAGGGCATCGCCAGTAAGGATGGGTCTGAGATGGGCAATCCAGTCGTTCACTTCGAGGTCATCGGAGAGGATGGGACGGCACTCTCGAATTTCTATGAGGGGGCATTCGGCTGGGAGATGCACCCGGCCACGCAGGACCCGATGACTTACGTGCTGGTCCATCCCGGAGGCGAGCGAGGGATCGAAGGCGGAATCGGCGGTACCTCTGAACAGGACGGTCGACATGTCACCTTCTACGTTGAAGTCGAGGATCCCGAAGCCACCTTGGCCACCATCGAGAAGCTGGGGGGCCGGACTCTGATGGCTCCCGACAGAGTGCCAAACGGTCCGGTCGTCGCGATGTTTGCCGACCCCGAAGGCAATGCGATAGGACTGATCAAAGCAGAGGCCCACAGCCACCCCCACTCCAGCTAGGGGCTTGCCTCGATCTCAGTCTGGTGGCGGTTGGGACGCGAATCACCCACAATTCCGGCGCTGGCTCTCGGACGCTGCCGCCAGGGAGGTTCGCGCTCCGGCATCTCTGCCGGACTCCACCGCGAGCGAGTTGGAGGCGGAGATTGGCGACTTCGCTTCAGCCATTGGCGCGGCCCTGATTGCTGCGATCGGTACCGATCAAGATCTGCGCAGCAGCCGTTCGCGGCGTAGTGGTGTGACAATCCCCGATCCAACTGCCTTCTCCACATGGGACTCCCTCGCCGAGCGCAACGAGTTTTGGAGAACCCACGTCCATCCTTCAGGCTGACCGACTCGCGCGCTCGCTGGCTTAGACCGGAGCTTCGACAGCCAATCCAACTGCGCGCGCCGCGTCCGCTAAGTGCGAGTCATAGGTTAGGAACACAGCGAGGTCGGGCCCCACCGCCAGGGCCGCTGCCAGGTGGATCGCATCCAAGGAACGCAGGCCCAGAGGGTTGAGCTCGCCCGCGTGGTCGAGCAGAGGTTCGTCAAGACGAACCAAGAACATTCCCGCGAACAGCCTGCGTGCCAGGCCGAGGGCTGATTCCTGCCCGGCTCGCCTCAGCGCCCGCGCCGCCTCGGTGCGGAGAAGGCTCGCTGACGCGCGATCCTGCCAGTGCACCAGCGCCCTCACGAGCGCGTCCGACTCCGGCTCTCGGACCACTAGCTTCAGGAATGCAGACGTGTCCAGGTAGGCGGTCCTACCGCTCATCCGAGCGAAGGTCCTCAAGGGCGGCGGTAGCCTGCTGACCAGAGGGGTTAGGGGCGATCGGCATCCCCAGCGACTCGAGCAGTTCCACGAGGTTACAGGATGGCTCGATAGCCCGACCGTCCAGCACCAGTTGCTCCAGGGCGCTTGATCTGAGGGGAACGATCCGGGCAATAGGATGCCCTTGCGAGGTGACCTCTATCGTCTCGCCATGGGCGACTCGTCTCAATAGGGCACTGGCCTGTTGCCGCAACTCCCGGACGCCCACCTTGTTACTCATGGTGTCTACACGGTAGCACATTGTGACGAATTGGCCCAAAGCCGCGGACAGGCCCCGCACCGGCGCGCAAGGCTGGTCTCTCTATGCCGCAAGCCTGCCGCTGCACCGACGCGTGATTCCGCTTTTTAGGAAGGCACCAAAGCTCACGCTGCTGAGCTGAAGGCGAGCGACAGTTGAATTGTCAGCCGGGTGCAGGGGCACCCTGGACCCCTAGACCTGCGAAGACACCGCTAACGGGGAGGCCATCGTTGCACCGTGGCGGAGGCCGTCGAAGAGCAGCCCCACCAGGCGGTTCGACGCATCGGTGGCGTCCTGGTCTGTGGACATGCACACGCCCCCGACCGCCCGGAGCAGGTCGCCCCCGTCGACGTCGGCACGGATGCTGCCGGCCGCGACTCCCGCCTCCAGGAGCCTGGTGGCCGCGGCGGTGGCGCGTCCTTTGGTCTCCGCGAAGAAGGTGGGGTTGCTACTCAGCATCGGCTTGAGCACCGACAGCATGCCCCGCTTGGTGGCGACGTGGCGGACGAAGAGCTGCATCCACTCTTCGAGCGCCTGGTCGGGCGGGAGCGTGTTGAGGAGCTCGTCGGCGCGTTCGCACAGGACGTCGACCTCATGGCGATACACCGCCTCGACGAGTGAATCGCGTGTGGGGAAGTGCCGGTAGAGGGTGCCGATGCCCAGGCCTGCCTCGCGGGCGATGTCCTCGAGGGGCACGTCGGCACCATGGGCGGAGAAGGCGGCGCCGGCGGCGGTGATCAGGACCTCACGGTTGCGCAGGGCGTCGGCACGAATGTGCCGTTCTGTGGATACGGAGTCGCCGGCCTCCGGCGCCCGACCCTCTGCCGCTGCGACCTCACGTCCCACGACTGTCACCAATACCCGACTTGCTAAACGGAGGGAGCCTCCGTATACTTCCGGAGGAAGCTTCCGTTTCGCAATCCTACCACTTGGAGACCTCAGATGCCAACTGACCCAATCCCCACCCGTCCGGCCAGTCGGACGGTCCAGCGCGGTCCTCGGCGCGGCCTGGTGCTGGGCATCGTCCTGACCGTTCAGTTGATGGTCGTTCTCGACGCCACGATCGTGAACATCGCCCTCCCCGACATCGCCAGGGCGCTGAAATTCACCCCGACCAGCCTGTCGTGGGTCATCACTGCGTACACCCTCGCGTTCGGCGGCTTCCTTCTTCTCGGGGCCCGGGCCGGCGATCTCCTCGGCCGCAAGCGCGTGTTCATGGCGGGCATCGGCCTCTTCACTGTCTCCTCGCTCCTCGGTGGACTGGCGCCCTCGGGAGACTTGCTGCTGGCGGCGCGTGCTCTACAAGGCGTCGGTGGCGCGTTTGCGGCTCCATCGGCCCTGGCCTTCCTCATGATCATGTTCACCGAAGGCAGGGAGCGCCTACGTGCGCTTGGCTACTACACCGCTGTTTCGATCGGCGGCGGCGCGATCGGACTGATCCTCGGTGGCATCCTGACCCAGATTGCGTCGTGGCGGTGGGTGCTGTTCGTCAACGTGCCGGTCGGCCTCATCGTCCTGCTGCTTGCCCGTCGTTCCCTGACCGAGACGCCGAGCCGAAATGGCTACTTCGACGTCCTAGGTGCGTTGACCTCGACAGTCGGTATCAGCTCTCTGGTCTACGGGTTCGTCCGCGCGGCGAGCAACGGTTGGGGCGACGTGCTCACCCTCGGCGCGCTGGCGCTGGGGGTCGTGCTGCTTGGGTTGTTCGTGGTTCTGGAGCGGCGCGCCTCCGAGCCGATCACGCCGCTGCGGCTGTTCTCCGACCGCAGCCGCAACGCATCCTATGTAGCGCGGCTTTTTCTCGTGGCCGGCATGTTCGGGATGTTCTTCTTCATGACGCAGTTCCTCCAGGATGTGCTTGGCTACGGACCGCTGGAGACCGGACTGGGCTTCCTTCCGTTCAGCGTGGCGCTCTTCGCCATGTCCCAGCTCAGCGCGCGACGGTTGATCGAGCGCTTCGGCCCCAAGTCGCTGATGGTGGTGGGCTTCAGCTTGTCGACGCTCGCCGTGCTGCTGATGACGCAGCTGTCAGCGTCGAGCACGTACGTATCAGTGCTGGTCCCCGTGCTGCTCTTCGGAATTGGCAACGGGCTCGGTTTCGTGCCCCTGACCGGGGCATCCCTCGCCGGAGTGCGCCAAGAGGACGCCGGCGCAGCGTCGGGCCTGGTCAATGTCATGCAGCAGATGGGCGGTGCGCTAGGACTTGCGGTCCTGGTATCCGTGTTCGGCCCGGCAGGGCGCATTGTCCCCGGCCAGTCGGTGGCCAGCGCGCGTACCGCGTTTGTCGTCGGGGCTGATCATGCCTTCATTGCCGCCACGCTCTTCGTGGGCGCGACGGTGCTAGTACTGGCGGCGGCTATCCGTGGGCGACGTGCGGCTGCTCGCGCCACGGCAGCAGCGGCAGGGGAGCCCGAGCGAGTGCAGGCGTTGGTTCCGGCAGCGGCGCTGCCGAATGCCCTGGAGACCTTGGCGGTCTCTGGCGTGGGCGCATCCCGTCCTACAGAGAGTTACGAGGTGATCTCGATGGTCGTCAGCGAGGCCGACCGCGAGCCACAGCTGACAGCAACGGGCTAGATTTCGAGAGTCAGTGTTCAGCGGACCGCGCGTCGTCGCTTGTAACGGCGATCGCCCTGGGCAATCGCCTGGATGGGGAAAGGCGGTTTCACGGTTGCCCGTCAAGAGCGAAACGAGCGCCGCAGGACGATCATGGTTCGCGGAAGAACAGAGTCAGGTCTTTGCTCGGTTCATCAAGTAGGTGAAGGGGGGCTGACAGAAGCTCAGCAGGAGGTAGTGTTGCGTGTCGCCGGCAACCAGCTCCGGCTCTCGGGCAGTGGAGGTAGTTGACGGTGCGAGTGTCCTGTGGCAGGTTCTGGGAGATCGTGCCCGCAAAACTTGAGGAGCCCCCCGCTCCAGTCCCTGACGCGGAATTCTTCCTGAAGTGGCGCAGTGGGCACCCAGGCGATGCTACGCCGAGGCGATGACGAAAAGGGCGAGGTGGCCTACCAAGGTAGGAGTGGGACAGGGCCGCAGCCATACTGACGCTGAGGAATTGGGGGAGTGGGCGGTTGGAGTGTGGTCAGGGATGCGGCCTGGTGACTGGCCAGACGATCCCGGCAATGATGAGAACCGGCGCAAGGTTACGCTCGCGGCCTGGGACGAGTTCAAGGCGCGGCACTAGGGCTCGTGGCAGTGGCGGAAGGTCACGACAAGGGACCGAACCCGTACGGGGCTGTCGGGAGCGCTGAGCCATGTGTGCGCCGGGTACAGTCTTACGTCCGATCTGCTCGCCACCACCGACGTTTGGTCGTGGCCGCATTTCTCCTGCTCGCTGTCGGTGCGGTGGTGTCTCGGCGACCGGACGCACTCCTGAACGCGCAATTTTTCGTCGAAGACGGACGACAGTGGTACGCGGGTGCATACAACATTGGCTGGGATGCTCTCGTGACTCCTTATTCAGGCTATCTGGTGACGTTTTCGCGGCTAGTCGCCGCAGTTACCGTCTTCTTCCCGCTGCTTTGGGCGCCTACGGTTTTTTTCATCGCTGCATTAGCTGTGCAGGTTTTGCCGGTCGCCTATCTTCTCTCTTCCCGGCTGGACAGTTCATTCCCTTCACTCACAGCTCGCATGGCTCTGGCTCTCCTTTATGTTGGTGTCCCGAATACCCCTGAGCTCGACGTCAACCTGACCAACGCCATGTGGCACCTGACGATCGTCGCCTTTCTGATCATTTGGTCTCTGCCCCCTCGGACCCGCCTGTTACGAGGCATCGAGTACGCGCTAGTTGGGGTTTCAGCACTATCAGGACCCTTTGGAATCTTCCTCCTTCCCACCGCGGCAATGGTCTGGTGGCGCCGCCGCTCGGTCTGGCACCGCAATCTCTTCGCGATATTCGCTGTCGGGGACGTGATTCAGTTGATAGTGATAGTGACGCACTTCCACCAGCGTCTAACGGAGCCACTGGGAGCGGGGCTGGTGGCGTTTTGCAAGATCTTCGGCGGCGAAGTGATCCTAGCCTCATTTCTAGGCCGGGCACCACTATGGCAGGAGGACACCCTCCTACCCATTTCGATCACCGTGCTTGCATTGGTTCTGATCGCATGGGCAGCATGGCGCGGCCCGGACATCTTGCGCCTCTGGATCCTATTCGCGGCGCTGTCCTTTGCGGCTGCACTGTGGTCGCCGGGGGTAGTGATTAGCCGCGTGCCGGCATGGGTTTCACTAATGTCCCCTTCAGTAGGGGGAAGGTATTACTTATTTCCAATTCTGGCCTGGTTTGGGGTCTTGATGTGGCTAGCAGCCAAGCTCAGCAGAGGGTGGGCGAAGAGACGGTCACTGCGGACGCTTCGGTTAGCGGCGGCAGAGGTGGTCATCGTCGGGCTAGTCGCCGGGGTTGCGAATGGGTGGGAATACACGGGGGAGCCAAACTTGCACTGGAGCCACCAGGTTGCCCGGTTCCACGATGCAGCCAATGGTGCCCACGTTGCATTCCCTGTTAACCCTGACAATGGGCAGTACACAATGATTCTGATCAAACATGGGTGACTTCCCGACCCGCTGCGGAGAGCAACGACCGAGGCGGCGCGCCTTTACTGCGCGGCCCTAGGTCCGGGCCGAGGCCGCGCGCCTGAGGGGTGGCCGAGATCGCTGGCTGAGCTCCGGCTCTTCCCGCACCGCCCGGCCCCACCCGGAGGTTCCCGACCGACGCCAGCCAGCGGCGGGCTCAAGGTGACGTGATCCAGAACGCTGTCGTAGGTGCTCGCTTCGACCGACACCTGGCCTCCTTGTCGACGGAGGCGATTGGCTGAGCGCAGCAGCTGGCCAGCACGAGGCAGGATACCGGCTGTGCGGGACTCGGGCCTGATGTGGATTAGCGGCCCGGCCGGCACTTGGCCGTCCGGACCTCGGCTCGCGCCGATGCCTTACAGAGCAAGGGAATTGTGAGGGAAGTGGTCGGGAAGGGCGGATTTGAACCGCCGACCTCACGGTCCCGAACCGTGCACTCTAACCGGACTGAGCTACTTCCCGAGGCCGCCAAGTATACCCAGGGCTGAAGTCAGATCCCTGGCTCGCGATCGTAGACTGGCGAGCCGATGGCCATCTATTTGGTCCGCCACGGGGAGACCGAGTGGAGCCTCCAGCACCGACATACCGGCTCAACCGATATCCGTCTGACTGCGCGAGGTGAAGAGCAAGCCGAGGAGCTGAGGCCGCGGCTGGCAGGTGTCGAATTTGCCAAGGTCTTCGCCAGCCCAATGCGGCGGGCTCGAGAGACCGCCGAGTTAGCCGGGGTACGCCCCACTCCGGAGATCACACCGCTCCTCCGCGAGTTCGACTACGGAGAGTACGAAGGGGTAACCAGTGAGGAGATTGAGCGCAGCCGACCGGGCTGGGACTTGTGGAGGGATGGCTGTCCCGGTGGAGAGTCCCCACAAGAGGTGCTCGATAGGTGCCGGCGCCTGCTGGCGGAGCTGGCCCTCGAGCCAGATCGGAACTATGCCCTCTTTGGCCATGGTCACGTGCTCAGAGCCGTGGCGGCGGCTTACCTGGGCGTGTCGGTAGAGCTTTGCCGGCACCTAATGTTGCAGGTGGCGTCCATCTCGATCCTGAGCCACGAGCACAACGTCCCGGCCATCGAGGCCTGGGACCTCACCTAAGGCGCTTAGGCCAGGCGCAGCCGGGACAGGAGTTGGTCCGCCCGATCGGCACTCCTCAGCAGCTCCCCATTGGTGCGGGCCATTGCGAAGTCGTAGACCGGCGAGACCCGCAGCGCTCGGGGCAGGATGGGCCTTGACGAGCGTAGGCACAGGGCCAGACTCCGGAAGGCAAGCCCCTGCGCCGGGTTCCAGCTGATACCGAACTCCCGGCGCAATCGGGCCGGCAGCATCCCCGCTGTGACCAGGTTGGTCACCTTGGCCAATGCCGGTCCGGTAATGCCGGGACCAAGGATCACGCGCGCCACCCGACGCGAGCCTGCACCGGGCAGGGCGATTCCCTGACGGATCTGACGATTGATCCAATTGCGCATCCCGATTTCAGACTCCCAGGTGGAGCCGTCGGGCAAGCCCATGAGACGGGCGATCACGTCCCACTCCCGCACGTAGCGATCGCCGACCCCTGGCCGCAGATTGCCGATCACGGTTCGATGGGTGACCAGCATGGAGTCGATCAGCGATGCGTGCACCCAGAGGAGCAGATCCCGATCCTGCGCCCGGTAGGCGCTGCCCGGGCCCCAGGCGGCGACTGCATTTACCTTTGGCAGTTCGCCGCTGACCCGGCGGTGCAGCTGGTTGACCGAGCGAGTTGCCGCCTGGGCCTCATCGCTGGTACCGAATACGACGGTGGTGACCCAACCCGCGGTGCGCTGGAATCGTCCAACCGGGTCCGAGGCGAAGTCGCTGTGGTCCAGGGCTCCCTGGGCGATGAGGGGATGGGCTGACTGCAGCAGCAGCGCCCGTGCGGCGCCGAGGATGAGCAGCGGTTCCCGCATGACCTGCCAGGTGGCGGAGCCCGGCCCGAAGAGACCTGGGTCGGGGTGTCGGTCGCGAAGCGGGAAGACCCCAGGTGGCGGCAGCCCAGCCGCCAGCACACGCAGGAGGGCGGCTCGGGAGACAGGTGCCGGATTCATGCGGGTAGCCTAACGCCGAGGAGAAGATGACTCCTAAGAGAGGTGATCGGCGGTTGACGCGCTTCTCTATTGGGGCCTAAGGTCCAGCGGTGCCTTCGACGACGGGAGACGCCGACTTGGTGGCGCCGTTCGCAGGCTGGCTGGGTTTCTGGGAGGGGGAGGGGCGCGGCTTGTGGCACGCTGTGCCGCCGTTTACATACCGGGAGACCCTCGTCATCGAGGCGGTCCCCCAACGAGCCCTGCTCCGCATCAGCCAGCGGACCACGGTCGGCGATTCGAGTGAGCTCAGTCACTCCGAGGTCGCGTTTATGCGCCTTTTGCCGGAGCGCCAGGTTGAGCTGGTGATCGCGGTCCCTTCCGGATACGTCGAAGTTCACACCGGCCAACTGGTGCACCAGGTCTTGGAGCTCCGCCTCCAGACTTTGGCCGCAGCGCCGAGTGCCAGACCGCTGCGATTGGTGCAACGTCGCATGGAGCTCACTGACGGAGCTCTGCACAACACCGTTGGCATCGCAGTCCACGATGAGGAGGTGGCAGCACACGTCGAATCGTGGCTGCGCCGACGCCCCTAGAGGCGGTCTCAGGTCAGAAGACCGGGATCAGATCCTCCTCGGAGAAATTGGCGACCTCCTCGCCGCTGATTCCCACTTCAGGCATGGCCGGGAACGCGATTCCGTGCTTCTCGACGATAGTCTTCATCTTGAGCATCGCCTGACGCCAGTTCTCGGTCTTCTGCTCCAAGGTGGCAACCCCTAAGCCGGCGCCCCTGGCGATGTCCTCCATCTTGTGGTGCACATCGGCAAAGTCAGGGGGGATGATCCAGAACTGATCCGGAGGCTCGAAGAGGATCATCGAGAGGAACACGAATCCCGCACGCAGTTGCCGGGTTACCAGCAGCTTCTCCTCGGCGCTGATGGTCTGGAAATGGTTCTCCAGCATCCGCATGCAAATCGCCTGGTGGCGCGCCTCATCCTTGCCGATATTACGAAACGCCTGCTGAAAGACGGGGTGAGTGGAGTGCTTGAACATGTGGTGGAAGAGAGTGGAAGACGCCACCTCTCCCATCAGAAAAGATGAGAAAAGTATGGCCAGCGGATACTTGTAAAGAGCTTTGCTGTAGCCGTTCCAATAACGGGCGCCGTTGTAGTAAAGCCAGTTGAGGTTGCGCACTGCCAGGTATTCCAGCTCGGTCTTGGGCTGGAATCCAATCGGGCCTCCCTCGCGCATGGTCTGGATCATCCGACCGCAGACCTCTTCGTGGTTCTGCTCGTCGCGCACCACCGAGAAGAGGCAGCGACGCACCGGATCCTCTTCGTGCAGCTCGTAGCTGCGGACCATGGCCTTGGCGAAGACTGCTGGACCGGAGGCGTCAAAGTTAGCCAGCACTCCGAACCAGTACATCATTCCGAGCCGCTCTTCCTCATTCCACTCCCCGGGATCGAGCTCGTTCCAGGGGAGATGGGATGGATTCCAAGCGTCGCGCTTGGCCTTCTCGTAGATGTCGGTGAGCTGGGGGGTCTCCTCGTGCCACTCGATCGGGAAGATGTTGCCGGCCTCGATCTCCGGCGGCATCCCGAGGAAGTCGAGGACGATGTCCTCGTGGTTGTCGTGGACCTTGCTCATAGGCTCCTCCGGCTGAGGCTAACTTGGTCCATCGTACGGCCGCCGTCTTCCGTCAGTTTCGCCAGGGCGGCGTCAAGCGAACGCCCAAGTAGCATTTGGCTGATGGCCACAGTGGTGCTGACGAGCCTTGGCCGCAAGCCTCCGCAGTCGGCTGCTTTCCCGGCTATCCGGGTTCGGGTGAGATGAGCGAACCAACAGCACCGCACCCGGCCGCTGAGCACCCATCCGGGGTCTCGTCGACTGCGGCCCGTTACCTGGAGGCGACCTACTACATCTCTCACGAGGGCGAGACCGTCCGACCTTCCCGGCTTGCCGAGTGGCTGGGGGTAAGTGCTCCCACCGTCACCGGCGTGATGCAACGGCTCCATGAGCAGGGTCTGGTCGAGCTCAACTCGGATCGCAGCCTCAAGCTCACCCCCTCGGGAGAGCGGGAGGCCTCGCAGGTGGTCCGTCGCCACCGGGTGGTGGAGCGCTGGCTGACCGATGCCCTCGGGCTGGATTGGGCCAGCGCCGACCAGGAGGCCGGCCGGATGTCGCACTCCTTCTCGGACTTGGTTCTGGACCGGATCTTCGCGGCGCTGGGACGACCGACCACCTGTCCCCACGGCAACGAGATCCCCGGCGCCGGGATGCGGAGCCAGGAGTTGGTGAGTCTCATCGATCTCGAGGCCGGGACGCCGGGCGTGATCTCTCGAATCTCCGAGGTGGCAGAGCACGAAGCCCCCCAGCTCCTCCGTCTGCTGGAGGTGGAAGGGCTGAAGCCGGGAGTTCAGGTCGAGGTGCACCGGGCCCCTGGGGCGGAAGCCGTCACGGTGCTGGTGGCGGGACGCCAGACCGCCCTGGGTCTCCAGGCCGCCCGGTCGGTTTGGGTGGAGCGGGCTCTCCCAGAGTAGCCTCGGGGACTCGCTGGATGGAGGCCAGGAAGCGCTCGTAGTCGTCTGGCTTGAGCCACTCCGGGGCTCGAAGAGCTCCACTTCTCATCCAGCCGATGGTCATCGCCACGGTGCCCAGGAGCAATACCCAGGCGGCGATGTCGGGGAGGCCGAAGGAGTGGGTCAGGAAAGGAATCGCGATTAGGAGAATCGCTACCACCGCGTAGACCGCCCAGGTTCCCTGCTCGATCCTGGTCACCCGCGGGGGCAGCGGAGGCTCGGGGATTCTCTCCGCGGTCCGGTTCTGATCCTGGCTTAGGGTCACGCCGGCATCGTAGCGCCGTCCGCGCCCCGCCACCCGATCGAGGGGGAACGGGCGAGACTTGCGTTGCGAGTTGACAAATTGTCAAGACGAGCTTATTAATCTGTTATGCCAAATGATCAAGACGTTCAAGACATTCTCCGTAAGGTGGCCTCCGGCGAGCTCTCTCCAGAGGCGGCCGCGGCCCAGATCGAGGCCCTCCATCGAACTCAGCTGGCGGCGGTAACCGAGGTTCCCCTCCGCAAGCTGCGGGTGGTGGGGGCAATGCACCCACTCCGGATCACCGGCGACTCCGAAGTGCGCGAGGCGGTGGTGAGCGGAATGCATGAAGCCAGCCGCGAAGGTGACACTCTGGTGGTTCGGACCACAGGTCCTGGGGATGAAGAGTCGGGCTTCGCCTTCCGCTGGGCCGGGTGGCCTGGGAAGCCCAACTTCGGTTCCCGCGAGCCGGTGCAGCGGGCCCTCCGGCCAATCCAGATCCGAATGAATCCCACTCTGGCGCTAGAGGTGGAGATGGCGGCGGGACTGCTTTCAGTCAATGGGGTAAAGGGGCCGATCAAGGCCGAGATCCAGGCAGGCAGCGCCAAGCTCGAGGGGTTCGCGAGCCCCTTCGATCTCAAGGTGACCTGGGGCACGGTGTCGGCCACCGGGGTCCTCAATGAGGGCCGATCTCGAGTGCGCTGTGAGGCTGGGACCGTGAAGATCGGACTGGAGAAAGGCTCCAGCGTCAGAGTGTTGGCGCGCAGCACCTTGGGCAGGATCTCTCTCCCCGGGGAGTCCTCAAGCATCGCCGAGGGGTGGACCATGGGTGGTGAGGAACGCGAGGCCACCGTTGGCGCGGGTGACGGCCAGCTGGATGTTGAGACCACGACCGGCGCGGTCTGGGTCGACGAGGTCGAGGAGTGACGGGGAACCATGCCCCCCGCAGCTGCCCCGTGTGCGGGGAGCAACTGCACCTGACCCGGCTTTCCTGTCAGGGATGCGGCACCGAGCTCTCCGGAGACTTCGAGAGCTGCGAGTTCTGCTCTCTGTCGCCCTCAGACCGGGAGCTCCTCAAGCTCTTTTTGGGATCCCGAGGCAACCTCAAGGCTCTGGAGCGACAGCTGGGGGTCAGCTATCCCACCGTGCGCTCGCGGATGGATTCGGTACTGACCAGGCTGGGGGTGGAGTCCCGGGAAGCGCAGCCTGAGTCAAAGTTATCGCTACTTCAAGCGTTGGCGCGCGGTGAGGTAGATCTGGAGGAGGCCCAGGCTCGACTCGGGTGATGAGATTGGCTCGGCGTCCCGGGCTTTTCAGCGAAAGCCGTAGAGCCCCTCGTGGAAGTCGCCGCTGGTCGCCCAGCGCTCGATGACCTTGTCCACGACGCCGTCGTCCACGACGGTGGCGCCCATGGTCCTGGCGTTGCCCTCTACCGCTTCCAGAACCTGACCCCGAACGAACTCAGGCACGGTCTCGAACCGGGCTCGGGCTGAGTCGGTCCACTCCAAGCCATCGTGATAGCGGTCTTGAATGGCGTGGGAGACCTCGCCCCACATCTCGAACTTCACGTCCATAACCGCAGGTGTGATGACGGTCCCCAGCCCCTTTTTTAGGGCGGTGTACTCGACCCGCCAGCGGGTCAGCTCGCGACAGAAGGTAGGCACTTCCATCAGCCGGGCCTCAGCCTCCGCCGTCCATGTGAAGGCGGGCAGGTCAGCACGGTTGCTGAGCGGGTGTCCGTAGCCGAGCTTCTTGGAGAGGCTGTCCACGAAGTCGGCGTTGATCTGGTCTAGCCCTCTGCGCTCCGCCCTTTGCTCGGTCGCCTTGCGGGCCATCTCCTCAGCCTTGGCAGTGGTGACATGGCTGGTCTCTGCCGCCGCCCGGGCCTTGCGCATAGCCGCGACGTGGGCTTCCACGTCCCAGGCGACGTCAGGAGGACGCGCACTGGCTGGCACCGGGCACGCCTCAGCCACGCCCTGCGCGTCCGGCTTGGAGGCTGAGTTATCCGGGCCGGGGAAAGGGCAGGCGCTTGGCTCCGGCTGGCTCACTCGACACAGTCTCCGGGGTCGGCGCCGACCGCTGCAATCTCGCCATCGGGTAGAGCAGCAGCGCAGCCGGCAGGCACGGCCGCCGCGAGTAGCTGTAGCGCTTCCCGGAGGGAGTCGACCTGCTCGGTCGTGAGCGGCTCGGCGAAGAGAGCCCTGACCGACTCGAGATGAGCCGGCGCTGCCTCCCGCAGCCGCTGCACGCCGAGCTCGGTGAGCACGGCGAAGCTGCCTCGAGCGTCACTGGAACAGTTGCTGCGTTCCACCAGTCCGTTGCGCTCAAGCCGTTCCACCAGCCGCGTCAGCCCGCTCCGGCTCAGCAAAACCCGGTCGGCCAGCTGCGACATCCGCAAGGCCCTGCCCTCAGCCTCGTTGAGCTGGACCAGAACGTCGTACTCGGCCAGGGGCAAGCGGTGAGTCTCGAGCAGCTGTCGCTCCAGAGCCCTGGTGATGACCGCGTGTGCCCTGAGAAAGGACTTCCAAGCCTCCATCTGCGCCTCCGTTAGGGCAGGGGCTATGGAGCTCCTTCCGGTAGATAGTTGCACGGACAAGTTCCTTAGTATATGATTGCTTAAGCAATTATCGCTGATTTGGCGATCACAGGCTATCAGGAGGAAGCTAGATGAGCTGGAAGGTGGACAATGCCCACACATCTCTCGAATTCTCAGCCCGGCACATGATGGTGAGCACGGTCAGAGGCAACTTCAAGGACTTCACAGGCGCGGTCGAGCTCGACCCCTCCGATCTGACCCGCAGTAGGGCTCGGGCGGAGATCCAAGCCGCCAGCCTTGACACCCGCGAGGAGAGACGCGACGCCCATCTGCGCTCAGCCGATTTCTTCGACGTCGACAAGTTCCCGGTGATCAAGTACGAGAGTGGCAAGATCGAGAGCCGGGGCGGCAATCGCTTCCGGGTTCAGGGCGAGCTCACCATCAAGGGCGTCACTCGTCCGGTCGAGTTGGACGTTGAGTTCCTGGGCATGTCGACCAGCCCCTACGGCTTCAAGGTCGCAGGCTTCGAGGCCAGCGGCACTCTGAGCCGCAAGGACTTCGATCTCAACTGGAACATGGCGCTCGAGACCGGGGGATTCTTGGTCGGGGACGAGATCAAGATCCGGATCGATGCTGAGGCGGACGAGGTCGCTGAGGCTGCGCCGGAAACCGCCGACGTCGGGGCGTCGGCTTCGGCCTGAGCTAGCTCAGCTCTCGCTGCCGACGGGCTGGGCTGCCTCCCCGGTCTTAGCCCGTCGGCTCCTCCGCCGGGGTTGGGCAGCGCCCTCGGCAGGCAGGTCGGCGGCCTCGCCATCGGCCGCTATCGGCTCGAAGCTTGCGCCCGGTGCCAGCCGCTCAGAGCAGAGGATGCCAACCAGATGGTCGGTCTCGTGCTGGACGATCCGGCTCAACCAGCCCTCGAATTCCCGCTGCACGCCCTTACCCTGGACGTTGCGATAGCGGACTGTGACCAGTTCGGAGCGCCGCACTATTCCGCTGTGGTTGGGCATCGAAAGGCAACCCTCGGCCGCGTCCACCTCTCCCTGCTGGGAGACGATCTCCGGGTTGCACATGGCGAAGCGCCGACCTTCGTAGATGATTACCGCCACCTGCAGGTTGAATCCCACCTGAGGTCCCGCCAGCCCCACCCCGTTCCACTCCTCGCAGCGCTCGTACATGGTGTCCACCAAGTGACGGAGCCTCGAGTCGAAACTTCTCACCGGTGCGCCCCGATGGTGTAGAACCGGGGCGGGCTCGAGGACCAGCCGCAGGTTGAGCGAGGAGGTCACCGCGACATCTTCGCAGGAGCCCCAGCAACACCGCCCAGTAGTTGCAGCGCCGTCTCCTGCCGGATTGGGGACAGGCCGGGGATCTGGGACAGGGAGGTGAAGGTCGCGTAGTCCAGCCCCGGCCCGAACGTGCGATGGCACTGGTCCAAGCGGTGCAACTCGTCGGCGCTCGGTGGACTCACGGCCACGACTCCCCGCACCAGTCCCCAGCCCCCGGTGAGCCGCAAGCCCAGGCCCGCCAGCTTGCGTCCGTTCAGGCCGATGTCGCTGAAGCCGGGGCACCAAGCCCCTTTCACCCGTCCCAGCTGGAGGGCAACCCCGTAGGGCTTGAGCCGCTGTTCCAGGAACCTCAACAGCGACAAGTTCAGCCCATCGAGCGGTTTGGCACTGGGTACCGGAAGTCGAGCGGCGGCCAGCAAGCCAAGCCAGTGCTCACCACCCGGGCCAACAGTTCCAGCGATTGAGCTGATCCTGACGCTTCCGATGCCAGGAATCTGGCGAATGCGTTCGACCACCTCAGGCTGGCGCGCCAGGGTGCTGCCCAGGGTGACCCCGGCCCGACTGCGCAGAAGGCGGAGCCAGATCCGGCCGGGCTCAGCGGTGAGCCCAGCTCGGGCTTCAGACTCCAGCCCAAGATCGTCCTCGTCTCCCACGCCTACCACAGTCACCGGCCAGGGGGCCTGGAGACTTGAGACGGACGTCACC
>JBAUWA010000007.1:0-50830 GCA_049583555.1 Candidatus Dormiibacterota bacterium
CTCGTTGATGTAGCCATAACCTCCCAGCACTTGGACCGCGTCGGTAGTCACCTTCATGGCTGCGTCAGAGGCGGCCAGCTTCGCCATCGCCGCCAGCACGGTCATCTGCGGATCTAGCTCATCAACCGCACGGCAAGCCTGATGGGTGAGTGCGCGGGCGGCCTCGACCTGAGTAGCCATGTCCGCGAGCATGAACTGGATACCTTGAAACTCCGCGATGGGCCGGCCGAATTGGTGCCGCTGCTGAGCGTATTCCACAGCCTGCTCCAGGGCCCCAGCGGCGATCCCCAAGGCCTGGGCCGCGATCTGGGGCCGGGAGCGATCGAGAACTCCCATGGCGATCCTGAAGCCGTCTCCTTCAGCTCCCAGGCGTCGACTGGCGGGAACCCGGCAACCGCTGAAGACGAGCTCGGCGGTGTCACTGCCGCGGATCCCCAACTTGCCATGGATCCGGTTGCGCTGTAGCCCCGGACTGTCGCCATTGACCAGGAAGGCCGAGATACCCCGGGCGCCCTCACCCGGTTCGGTGACCGCGAAGACCACGATCAGGTCGGCCACGCTGCCATTGGTTATCCAGGTCTTGGTCCCGTCCAGGACATAGTCATTGCCATCGCGCTTGGCACGGGTGCTCATGGAGGCTGGGTCGCTGCCAGCGTCAGGCTCGCTGAGAGCGTAAGCGGCCAGCTTGTTGCCGCTGGCGAGCTGAGGCAAGAACTCTCGCTTCTGTTCCTCGGTCCCGCCCAGCAGGATCGGGTACCCTCCCAGCCCTTGTACCGCCAGGAGCAGCGCCGAGGTTGCGCAGACCTTGGCGATCTCCTCGACGGCTATCGCCAAGGTGAGTGCCGAGCCCGAGAGGCCGCCGTATTCGGGACTGAAGGGGATGGCGAACACATCCTGCTGGCGGAACATCTCCACAACGTCCCGAGGGAATTCAGCGGACTGGTCGATCTCGGCGGCCCTGGGCGCGATCTTCGCCCGGGCCAGCTCTCGCACCGAGGTCTGGATGGCTGACCGGTCTGCGGCAACCTCGATGGCCATCGCGCGTCCTCCGCATGGGGCCTCAGTGTCGGTCTGTGCGGCCGTGGGACCTTCCTGATTGTAGGCAGAGACCGCGGATTCACCCCGCGGCGATGCCAAGAATTCCGACCCTGCCTTAGGTCAGGCCACCTCGACCAAGGTCGCCTCGCCCTGCGCGGTTCCGGAACAGATGGTTGCCGCCCCCAGCCCGCCGCCGCGGCGCCGCAGCTCCAAAACGGAGGCGGCAAGGATCCTGGCTCCTGACGCGCCAACAGGGTGGCCTACGGCGATGGCACCGCCGTTGGGGTTCACCTGGTCTAAGGTCAGCTCGAGCATGCGGGAGCTGGTGATGACGACCGAGGCGAAGGCCTCGTTGATCTCGACCACCTTCAGATCAGGGGCATTCAGTCCGCCACCCGTTTTGCCCAGCGCCTGGGCCAGTGCGGTGGCAGGCACAGTGGCGAGATAGGGATGGTCGGCGGCCGACTCACCGTAGCCCAGCCACTGTGCCCAAGGCTCAACCCCTAAGGATCTGGCGCGCGCCCGACTCATCATCACAATCGCCGCTGCTCCGTCGTTGATCCCGGGGGAGTTGCCAGCGGTAACGCTGCCCTCGGGCCCGCCGAACACCGGACGCAGTGCCGCCAACTTCTCGATGCTGGTGTCCGGGCGAGGCTGCTCATCCCGGTCCACGAGGGTTGCTCCGGCCTTGCCATGCACCTCAAGAGGTGCTAGTTCCTCGGCGATCCGACCTGCCTGCCGGGCCGCCTCGTAGCGCTGCTGTGAGAGGAGCGCGTATTCATCCTGCTCGGCTCGGCTCACCCCCAACTCGGCGGCGACGGTGGTGCCATGCTCGCCCATGGGAACGTCGTCGATGGGACAGGTGAGCCCGTCCCAGAGCATCGAGTCGTAGATCGTCATGTGGCCCATGGGCACCCCGCGGCGGACCCCGGGCAAAAGCATGGGTGCCTGGGACATGGACTCCATGCCGCCGGCGACCACCACCTCTGCCTCTCCTGCCTTGATCAGGAGAGCGCCGAGGTTGACGGCCTTGAGCGAGGAGGCACAGACCTTGTTGACCGTGAGCGACGAGACCTGGGAAGGGATTCCCGCCTTCAGGGCCGCCTGACGGGCCGGTATCTGCCCCTGGCCAGCAGTGATGACGGTGCCCATGATGCATTGGTCAACTTCTTCCGGGGCCACGCCGGCACGTTCCAGCGCGGCCCTGATGGCATGAGCGCCAAGATCGACCGCCGAGACGGAGCTGAGGGCCCCGCCCAACTTGCCGAAGGGGGTGCGAGCCGCCGCCACAATCAAAGGGTCTCGATCGCTCACTACCCAATCGTACCCCCGACAGGAGAAACCACCCGAAGGCTCAGGCGCGCTCCTCGTCGATCAGCCGCGAGACCGAGCCGCCCAGTCCCAGGAGGTGGGAGGCGATCATCAGTCGCTGGATCTCCGAGGTACCCTCTCCGATCTCGTTGATCTTGACGTCGCGATAGTAGCGAGCCACGGGCAGGTCCTCCATGAACCCCGCGCCGCCGTGGATTTGCACCGCCTGGTTGGCGCACCAAGTTGCTGTCTCCGAGGCCTGAACCTTGGCCATGGCGGCGAACTGTCCCGCTGCTTGACCCAGGTCGATCAGGGTGCCCGCCCGCCACACCATCAGGCGGCTCAGTTCGATCTGGGTGGCCATGTCGGCCAGCTTCATCTGGGTCGCCTGAAACTGGCTGATGGCCCGACCGAATTGCCGCCGCTGCTGGGAGTAGCTGAGACATGCATCCAGGCAAGCCTGAGCCACGCCCACCGCCAGGGCGGCGATAGCCACCCGCCCTGCCTCCAGGGTCTTGAAGAACTGACCCAGTCCCCCGCCTTCCTTGCCCAGCAAATTGGATCCGGGCACCCGACATCGGGCGAAGTTCAGCTCCCTGGTGTCACTGGCATGCCAGCCCAGCTTGCGATAGGGTGGCCCGAATTCGAAGCCCGATGACCCCCGCTCCACCAAGAAGGCGCTGACCTGCTTGCGCCCACCCTCATTCCCGCTGATGGCGGTGATGGTGACTCCGGAGCTGATGTCGGTCCCGGCGTTGGTGATGAAGCACTTGGTGCCATCGATCACCCACTCTTCGCCCTCGCGCCGCGCCCTGGTCTTGGTCCCTCCCGCATCCGAGCCAGCCTCGGGTTCGGTGAGTCCGAAGGCCCAGAGCTTTCGACCGGCGCAGAGATCGGGGAGGTAACGCTGCTTCTGCTCCTCACTTCCGTAGTGAAATATGGGCGCTATCCCCAGCGAGACCGCCGCCTCCATGGTGATCGCCAGGGCGGCGTCGGCCCGGGCTATCTCCTCGAGGGCCACTAGGTAGCTGACGAAGTCGGCTCCGGCCCCGCCCACCGATTCCGGATAGGGCAGCCCGAAGAGCCCCAACTCCGCCATTTGCGCTACCAGGGGATAGGGAAAGGCCTCACGCCGGTCCCAGTCGGCCGCCTCGGGGGCCACCACCTGGCTGGCGAATTCGCGGGTGGTTTGGCGGATCGCCGCCTGCTCCGGACTCAGCTCGAAGCTCAGTCCCATCTGGGCTAGGATCGCACCGCAGCGCCGAGCTGCTGGCGCACCAATTCAACGATCTGCTCGATGGTGTCGGCGACCTCGACCCCGGCCTTCTCCAGAGCGGCCACCTTGGAGGCGGGGCTGCCGGTCGTTCCGCTGATGATGGCACCGGCATGGCCCATCCGCTTCCCTGGCGGCGCGCTGCGGCCACTGATGAAGCCCACCACCGGCTTGGGGTAGCCCCGCCCGATCAGCTCGGCTGCACGCTCCTCATCGGAACCGCCGATCTCTCCGGCCAGAACCACAAGATCCGTCTCGGGGTCCTCGCCGAAGAGCTGGACCACGTCCGAGAAACTGACCCCGAGGACGGGGTCACCACCGATCCCGACCGAGGTCGATTGTCCGTAGCCGGCACGCCCGAGTGACTGGATGATCTCGTAGGTCAGAGTGCCCGATCTGGATACCACGCCCACCCGTCCTGGGTTGGCGATGTGGTTGGGAATGATCCCCACCTTGGCGCGCTCCCCGGGGGACATCAGGCCCGGGCAGTTGGGGCCCACCAGGCGGGCGCCCCGAGCATCAATGAAGGCGCGGGCCCGGACCATGTCGTTGACCGGGATCAGCTCGGTGATGCAGACGACCAGGGCGATTCCGGCCGCCGACGCCTCCATGATCGCATCCGCCGCGAAGGCGGGAGGCACAAACACCCCAGCGGTGTTGGCTCCGGTGGCTTCGACGGCCTGCGCCACACTGTCGAAGACGGGCAGACCGAGGTGGCTGCTTCCGCCTTTGCCGGGCGACACTCCCGCCAGAACTCGCGTGCCGAAATCCAGCATCTGCTGGGTGTGAAAGGAACCCTCACTGCCGGTCATCCCCTGGACCACCACGGTCGAGTTGCGGTCCAGCAGGATGCTCAACTCAGCCGGCCTCCCCAGCCGCAACCAGCTCGACGATCTTGCGGGCCGCTTCGGGGGCGGAGACCGCGGGAGTGATCCCGGCTGCCTCGAGTAGCTGGCGTCCCTCCTCCTCC
This sequence comes from Candidatus Dormiibacterota bacterium, assembly GCA_049583555.1. Classification (GTDB taxonomy): domain Bacteria; phylum Chloroflexota; class Dormibacteria; order Aeolococcales; family Bog-877; genus Bog-877. The sequence continues at coordinate 4,593 of JBAUWA010000007.1, forward strand.
CTAGTCCCGGTCATGCGCACCACGAGCGGCACGGTCATGTGAAGCTCGTCGCGGGCGCTGATCAGGCCCCGAGCCACCTCGTCCCCTCGGGTGATGCCACCGAAGATGTTGACGAACACCCCTTTGACAGCTGGGTCCAGCAGCAGCATCTCCAGCGCCTGCTTCACCACCTCTGCCCGGGCTCCGCCGCCTATGTCCAGGAAGTTGGCGGGCGAACCACCGTGCTGCTTGACCAGGTCCAGGGTGTTCATCACCAGCCCGGCACCGTTGCCGATGATTCCCACGCTCCCGCCCAGGTGGACGTAGGTTAGGCCCCGACGCCCAGCCTCGACCTCGAGCGGGTCATCGCCGCTGGTGGCGGCGGCGGCGTCGGGGCCGAGCTGGCGCACCAGGTCGTGGTGGCGGAACTCCGCATTCTGATCGATCTCGATCTTGGCGTCGCCGGCGATCACCTGTCCCGAGGCGGTCACCACCAGGGGGTTGATCTCACAGAGGCTGGCGTCCAGCTGCTGGGAGAGTCCGAACAATCGCTGGACCACGGGCACCAGCTCGGACAGGTAGCGGCCCTTGGGAAGGCTCTCGTCGCCTCCGACAGCGGCGAGGGCCCTCATGGTCAGCTGTCTGATCTCGAAGGGATGCGGACCGGCGAAGGGATCGGGCCAGAGCTTCGCGATCTTCTCCGGCGAGTGCTCGGCCACCTCTTCGATCTCCATCCCCCCGGCGAAGGACAGGATCACCACCTGAGACCGTCGGTCCCGGTCGACGGTCACGCCCAGATAGATCTCCTTGGCGATCTCGAGCGCTTCCTCCACCAGCACCGAAGGAACGCTGTAGCCGTGGATCTCCATTCCCAGGATCGCGGCGGCGGCATCATGGGCCTCGGCAGGTGTCTGGGCCAGCTTGACTCCTCCCGCTTTGCCTCTGCCTCCGATCGGCACCTGGGCTTTGATGACAACTCGGCCCAGCTCCTGCGCCGCTCGCTGGGCATCCTGGGGGGACCGGGCGACCCGGCCGGTTGGGCACTCGATCCCGACCCGGCGCAGCTGCTCCTTGGCCTGGTGCTCCAGTAGCTTCACCGACGCCTCCCGTCAGCCGGTGCGCCCGGCGACCACTGCTTCGTCTCAGTGTAGGGACGGCCGGCAGGGGTCAGAGCGGGATGTTGCCGTGGCGACGCTCCGGCCCGACCACTCGCTTGCTGCTGGCCATCCGCAGAGCGGAGATCAGCGCCGACCGGGTGTGACGGGGCTCGATCACGTCGTCGATATAGCCGCGCTCCGCGGCCTGGTAAGGGGTGGCGAATTGCTCACGATAGGAGGCGATTAGCTCGGCCTGGTCGACCTGCGCTGCCCCCGGCCGAGGCCGGGCCAAGAACTGAACTGCGCCCTCAGCCCCCATGACTGCGATCTCTGCTGAGGGCCAAGCGACGTTGTAGTCGGCCCCGATGTGCTTGCTGCACATGACGTCGTAGGCGCCGCCATACGCCTTGCGGGTGATCACGGTCAGCTTCGGCACCGTGGCCTCGGCGAACGCGTAGAGCAGCTTGGCCCCGTGACGGATGATCCCGCCATACTCCTGATCAGTACCGGGGAGGAATCCTGGGACATCGACGAATGTCACCAGGGGGATGTTGAAGGCGTCACAGAAGCGCACGAATCTTGCCCCTTTGATAGATGCGTTGATGTCGAGCGCACCGGCCAGATGACGGGGTTGATTGGCCACCACGCCAACGCTTCGTCCGTCCAGCCGGCCCAAGCCGATGACCAGGTTGGGAGCGAACAGTTCCTGAACTTCCAAAAAGTGGCCGTCATCGACCACGCGATGGATCACGTCGCGCATGTCGTAAGCTTGGGTTTGCAGCTCGGGGATGATCTCCTGCAGCTCTACGTCGGCGCGATCGACCGGATCGGTGGACGGTACAACGGGCGCTCTTTCCCTACTGTTCTGCGGCAAGAACGAGAGCATTTCGCGGACCTGAGCGAAGACCTGGTCCTCAGTGTCTGCCACGAAATGGGCAACTCCGCTACGTTGGGAGTGGACATCCGCGCCACCCAGTTGTTCGAAATCCACCTTCTCCCCGGTCGTGACCCGGACCACGTCGGGACCGGTGATGAACATGTACCCGACCTTGCGCACCATGAAGGTGAAGTCGGTGATCGCCGGTGAGTAGACTGCGCCCCCAGTGCACGGCCCCGCGATGATGGATAGCTGCGGTACCACGCCGCTGCTCCGCACATTTCGGTAGAAAATATCCGCGTAACCGGCGAGTGATACCACGCCTTCCTGGATCCGGGCCCCGGCGCTGTCGTTGATGCCAATCACAGGTGAACCGGTGCGCTCTGCCAGATCCATCACTTTGCACACCTTCTCGGCGAAGGCCTCGCCCAGCGATCCCCCCATGAACGAGGCGTCGTGGGAGAAGATGAACACCTGTCGCCCTCCCACCAGCCCATACCCGGTAACCACGCCATCGCCGAGAGCCGTCCGGTCCGCCATGTCGAACTGCGTGGATCGATGGACCATGAAGGCGTCCAGCTCGACGAAGCTGTCCGGATCGAGCAGACGGCGAATCCGCTCCCGGGCGGTGAGTTTGCCCTTGGCGCGCTGGATCCTTTCCGGCTCGCCGCCCCGGTAAGCGGCATCGTGCCGGCGCTTGCGGAGCTGGTTGATCAAGCGCTCATTGGCACTAGGCTCGTTCCTCGGCGGCCGCCCGGTTTTGTTAGGGCTTGGCGGCGTGTTGTCGGTCTGCTCGGGCGCCGTCCGCGCCTTGGGCTTGGACACCTCGCCATCTTCGCTGATCCATTAGGGCACGGACTCCGTCTGGAGGCCGCGCATTCGCAGATGCTGAGCCGGTGAGCGCGACCGTCGGCGCCACCGCGCCCTTGGCGGCGGAGCCTCTGTCTTTGGGCAATCCCCCCAGAGGCGGATGGCACTGGCGGGTGTGGATTGCGGAGGGGTCAGGCACCTCGATCCTGGTGCTGGGCGGTCTCAGCGCCGTCTGCCTCGACTTCGGAGCGGGCTCACCGATGCTCCACCTGGTCCCAAATGCGTCGCTCCGGCTCTTGATCACGGGGCTGCTGTTCGCGGGAACCGGGGGACTCGTGGCGATCTCGCCCTTAGGACGTCTTAGTGGCGCGCATCTCAATCCGTCGGTGACCATTGCCTTCTGGTCGAGCGGGCACGTCTCGCGGTCCGACCTCTTTGGGTACCTGGGGTCGCAGCTGCTGGGCGCCATCGTTGGGGTCGCAATCCTGAGGTTGAGTTGGGGCCAAGTGGCAGTCTCGGTCGGAGACGGTCGCACCAGCCCTCACCCAGGTGTCAGCGTAGCGGCCGCGATTGGCATCGAGGCTCTGATGACCGCCATCTTGATCCTGACCATCTTCACCTTCACCTCCTCAGCTAGAACCGCGCGCTGGACTCCGCTGGCGCTCTGGCTGGTGATCGCTTTGCTGGTTTGGCGGGGAGCGCCTTACACGGGTTGCAGCATGAATCCCGCCCGCAGCCTGGGGCCGGCGGTGATCTCGGGAGTTTTCGGGTCGCTGTGGATCTACCTGGTGGCGCCGCCGCTGGGGGCGCTGGCGGCGGCGCAGCTATTCCTGAGGGTCCCGCTGGGACTGCGTCCGGTAACCGCCAAGCTCTACCACGACGCTAAATACCCCAGCGTTCTTGGGACTTCTTTGGAGGTAAGACGGCGACGCTCCAAGTCCTGATGCCGTCCCTTTCCCGACCGTCAGGCCGTGGCCCGGGGCTGGAAGGTTCCAAAAACCTGGCGCAGCCGGTTGCAGATCTCGCCCAGGGTGGCACCCGCGACCAACGCCTGGCGCATCACCGGGAGGAGGTTGGCGTCGCCCGCGGCCACCTCCTCGACTCGAGCTAGGGCCCGCTCCACCGCCGTGCTGGACCGCTCCCGGCGGTGCCGAGCCAGCCGTTGCCGCTGACCTCGCTCCAGCTCCGGGTCGACCTTGAGAATGGGAACCTCGACCGGAAGCTGGTCTTGGAAGCGATTTACCCCCACGATCACCCGCTCTCCGTTTTCGACCAGCTGCTGATGGCGATAAGCGGCGTCCTGGATCTGGTCCTGGTAGTAGCCCTGCTCGATCGCAGCCACCGCCCCGCCCCGCCGGTCGACCTCGGAGATGATCTCGCGGGCCGCCTCGACCAACTGGCCGGTCAGCTCCTCCAGGAAATGGGCTCCACCCAAGGGATCTGCCACCCGCGCCACTCCCGACTCGAAGGCGAGCAGCTGCTGGGTGCGCAGGGCCAGGGTTGCGGCCTGCTCGGAGGGAAGGGCCAGAGCCTCGTCGAAGGAGTTGGTGTGCAGGGACTGGGCGCCACCGAGAATCGCCGCCAGGGCCTGGAGCGAGACCCTGACCACGTTGTTGAGTGGTTGCTGGGCGGTCAGGGTGGCCCCTCCAGTCTGGGCGTGGAACCGGAGCTGGCAACTGCGCTCGCTCCGGGCTCCGAAGCGGTCGCGCATGATCCCCGACCAGAGCGTGCGGGCGGCCCGGAATTTGCCGACCTCTTCGAAGAAGTCGTTGCCGACGTTGAAGAAGAAGCTGATTTGGGGGGCAAACTCCTCCAGCTCCATTCCGGCGCCGAGGGCCGCCTCGACATAGGCGATCCCGTCGCTGAGGGCGAAGGCCAGCTCCTGGGGAGCGGTGGCTCCCGCCTCCCGGATGTGGTAGCCCGAGATCGAAATCGGGTGCCAGCGGGGCAGCCGCTGGTGGCAGTAAGTGAGGGTGTCGGTGATCAGCCGCATGCTGGGTCGCGGCGGGAATATGTAGGTGCCCCGAGCAACGTACTCCTTGAGGATGTCATTCTGGACAGTGCCTCCCAGGAGTTCCGGAGCGATTCCCTCCGACTCGGCTGCCAATTCGTACATCAGCAGCAGCAGGCTGGCCGGGGCGTTGATGGTCATCGAGGTGGTGACCTTGTCCAGGGGCAGTCCTTTGCAGAGGACCTGCATGTCGCCCAGGGTGTCGATGGCCACCCCCACCTTGCCCACCTCTCCCTCCGCCTCGGGGGCGTCGGAGTCGTAGCCCATCTGAGTAGGCAGGTCGAAGGCCACCGAGAGTCCGGTCTGGCCTCGTTCCAAGAGATAGTGGAAGCGCTCGTTGGTCGAAGCGGCCGAACCGAATCCCGCGTACTGGCGCATGGTCCACAGCCTTTGCCGGTAGCCGTCTGGGCGCAGTCCCCTGGTGTACGGCGGCTCTCCGGGAGGAGCCGGTTCGGCAGCGCCCGGTCCATACCACGGCTTGAGGGGAAGCAGAGACTCGGTCTCATCCGGCCTCGGGACGGTGGAGTCGGAGCTCACTCCCGCTCCTCCACCAGTTGGCATAGCTCGGTCAGAACTCCCCCCGCCGACTTGGGGTGGATGAAGGCGACCAGCCTGCCCCGCGCTCCCGGCCGAGGTTGTTGGTCGATCAGTTCGGCACCTCGCTCTCGCCAGCGAATGAGCTCAGCCTGGACGTCGGGGACCAGGTAGGCAAGGTGGTGTAGACCCTCTCCCCGTTTCTCCAAGAACCGCGCGATCGAGGAGTCGGACCTGCTGCTTCCGAGCAATTCCAGGCTTGAGCGCCCGAGGTCGAAGAAGACCGTCCTCACGCCGTCAGCGAGCACCTCCTCCCGGTGGGCCGGTGGCGCCCCGAAAAACCGTTGGTAGAAGGCCGCCGCTGCCTCGAGATCGGCTACGGCGAGGCCGACGTGATCGATCGCGGCTGGGCCGGAATCCGCCGCCACTCGCCGATTATCCCAACCCGATCAGCCGCGGCCGGGAAGGTAGTCCAGCCCCATCGACTCCGCCACCAGGACAGCGATGTCCCGACTCTGCAGGGCCACCTCCTGGGAGCTGATTCCCTCGCTGAACATGGTGGCGCAGAAGGGACACGCAAGCGCCGCGGTCCCGGCCCCCGTCTCCTCCGCCTGCTTGACCCGGACCCTGTTGATGCGAGTCCCCCGTGTCTCCTCCATGAAGAGACGGCCGCCGCCAGCCCCGCAGCACATCGCCTCGTTGCGACTCCGCTTCATCTCCACCAACTTGGCCCCGGGAATCGCCTCCAGCACTCGGCGGGGAGCGTCGTACTCGCTGTTCCAGCGCCCCAGATAGCAGGGGTCGTGGTAGGTGATCTCACCGTTGCCCCAGGACTCCTTGAGTTCGATCCGTCCCTGATCAAGCAGTTGCGCCAGGAGCTGGGTGTGGTGGATCACCTCGTAGTCGCCGCCAAGATCCGGGTACTCGCGGGCCATGGTGTTGAAGCAGTGGGGACAGCTGGCGATCACCTTGCGCACGGCGCGTTCCCGCAGCTTTTGCACCACCTGTTGGGCCTGGGTCTGGAACAGGTACTCGTTGCCGAGTCGTCGGGCGGGGTCGCCGTTGCAGATCTCCTCCTGTCCCAGCACGGCGAAGCTGACCTGGGCTGCCTTGAGGATCGCCACCGTGGCCCAGGCGATGGGCCAATTGGCCTCGTCGAAGGCGGTGGCGCAGCCCACCCAGTAGAGGTACTCGGCCTCGGGGTTGTCGGCCAGCAGGGGGACCTCCAGCCCCGCAGCCCAGCGCATCCGGGTGTCCGCCGCCATTCCGAAGGGGTTGCCACGCTGCTCCAGCGACTCCAGTGCTTGGCGCGCCTCCTTGGGAATCCGCGACTCCTCCAAGACCAGGCTGCGGCGCATCTCCACGATCGCGGGAACGTGCTCGATGAGGACCGGGCACTCCTCGACGCAGGCCCCGCAGGTGGTGCAGGACCAGAGCGTCTCCTCCATCACACTCCAGTCGAGCAACTGGCCATCGCTGGGTGGCTTGGCCTGGGTAGGAGCCTCGGCTCCCGTCCGCCAGTAGCTGGGAGGGGCGGTGCCGCCTCGGGCGTGGGCGTACCAGCCGTCGCGGAGGTCGGTGATGAAGAGCTTGGGTGATAGCGGCTTGCCGGTGTTGAAGGCGGGACAGTGGCTCTGGCAACGCCCGCACTCGGTGCAGGTGGCCAGGTCGAGCTCCTGCTTCCAGGTCAGCTGTTCCACCCGGCTCAGCCCGAAATGCTCAGCCTTCTCGATGTCGAGGGTGGGGAGGTGGCGGCCGGCTGGCTCCAAGCTGCGGAAGAAGACATTTGGCGCCGAGGTGAGGATGTGCAGGTGCTTGCTGTTGGCGAGATAGACGGCGAAGCCGGCGATCAGCAGGAGATGAGCCCAGAGGAAGAACTCGTGCCAAGCCCAGATGCCCTCGCCGTGCGCCCCCCGGAAGAGCTGGGACACCGCGGCGGATACCGGTCGCAAATTGACCAGGTGGTCCGTCCCGGAGGCGATCTGAGTCGCGTACAGGCCGAGCTGGGTCAGGATCACCAGCGCGATCAGGACCAGGATCACAGCGGCATCCCGGGTGTGGCTGCCGCGGAAGCGTTCCGGGCGCAGCACGTATCGGTTGAGCGCCGCCACCGTCAGGCCGGTCAGGACCGCCGCCGCCAGCAAGTCCTGGGCGAATGCCACCGGACCCCACCACCATTGTTGTTCCAGATTGAGCGGCGGGACGAGCGCCTCCAGGCCGGCCTCCAGGATCTCCAGATTGAGGATCACAAAGCCCCAGAAGATGAGGAGGTGGGCGAGCCCACTGAAGGGCCAGCGCAGAAGCCGCTTCTGGCCCAGCACGAAGACCACCACCCCCCAGGCGCGCTGGCCGAGGTGATCGGTTCTGGGATCGGCCTGCGCCGCTCGCATCGAGTTCAGCAGGGGACCCAGGCGACGTAGGAATAGGAAGGTCGCGACCGAAACCAGCAGGACCAGGGCCAGTGGGTTGAGCCAGATCACGGACGATCGAAACCCACCGCCAGCAGGAAGAGGACAAGCCCGAGCAGGAAGATGAGGATCGCCAGCGCCCAATACCAGCGCGGCTCATCGATCCAGAAGGGACCCCAACGCTGACGGGCTCCCCCAACCGAGGAATTGGGGTCTCGGGAGTCCTGGGTGGGAGTAACCGGTGGGGTCACAAGCTCGATGGTAGGGGCCGGACCGCCCGGGTTACCGGGGTTGGGGCTATCTCCCTGTCCACTCAGCCGGGCGCTTTTGCAGAAAGGCTGAAATGCCTTCCAGGGCATCAGCGGTGCGGAAGGTGGAGTCGAACTCCTCCAGCTCGGCGGCGAGGCCGGCGTCCAGGGGCAGTCCCAGTCCCCGGTTGACGGCCCGTTTGATCGCCGCGATCGCCAGGGGAGCCGCCCGGGCCAGGCTCTCAGCCACTTCCGAGGCTCCCTCCTCCAGCTGGTTCGGCTCCACCACCCGATTGACCAACCCCAGCTCGAACGCTCGGGTGGCGTCGACCTGCTCGCCGGAGAGCAGAAGCTCGAGTGCCCGCCCCCGACCCACCAGCCGGGGAAGGCGCTGGGTGCCTCCCCATCCGGGAATGATCCCGAGCAGGACCTCGGGCTGGCCCAACTTGGCCGTCGAGCTGGCGATGCGGATGTCGCAGGCCATGGCCAGCTCCAGACCTCCGCCCAGGGCGAAGCCATTGATGGCAGCCACGATCGCGAAGCGAGTGCGCTCCATCTCCAGGGTGAGCTGCTGCCCGTCGGCGATCTTGGCTCTGGTTCCGTCCGCGCCCTGGCTAATGAACTCGCCGATGTCTGCTCCCGCGACGAAGAAGCGATCGCCGGCGCCCGTCAGCACCGCCGCTCCCAGACTGGAGTCAGCTTCTACTTGGGCAAAGACGGATCTGAGCCCGTCCAACACAGCCTGGCTGAGTGCGTTGGCCGGGGGATGGTCGATGGTGACCCAGGCGACCTTGCCCCGGCGCTCGAACCTAACCAGATCTGCCGTGTCTCGTCCTCCGCTAGACCGGCCAAGTGCCACAGTCTTGTGTAGGCTAGCTCCGTGGCCGACCGCGAGGCATCTCCCGAGGCCGCGGAAATCTCGCTCCCTCCCGCCGAGGAGTTCGCCGAACTGAGTGACCGGCAGCTGGAGCAACTGGTTGAGATGGTGGAGTCGGCCGAACGCCGGCTGCGCGACCAGATGGCGCCGTTTCAGCTGCGGCTGACAAAACTCGCCAAAGACGCGGCGTTGGTCCAGACCGAGGTCCGTCGCCGGGAGCGCCAACGCCACATCCAAGCTCGCAAGGAAGTTCGCGCCCAGGTGAGTGAAGGACAGGCGCTTTCATTAGGCCAGCTCGTGGAGGCGGCAGAGCCTCCCGAGTTCGGAGAGCTTTCCTTCTCGGACCTGACCTTCCTTCTGGAGAGCGGCGGAGAGGTCGCCCTCGGATACCCGGGCAGCCGGGTGCCGGGCCTGCAGATGACGGATGGGAGCGCGACCTCTACCGTGACCAACCTGGCTGAGGCCCGAGAGCTCTACCGCCAGGGCTGGGAGATCGGCGTACCGGCACGGCGCGGAGTACGGGTACACACCCCGGGCACACGTCTGGAGCGGCTGCTGGACCCCGACAAATGCTTCGTGCGCCCCGCCGTCCCCGGAGGCATCGAGAGCGGAGATTCGGATTGAGCCGGGTTATCGGGCTCACGGGAGGGATCGCCAGCGGCAAGTCGACGGTCGCCGGGATGCTTGCCGCCAAGGGTGCTTGGATCGTGGACGCGGATCAGCTGGCTCGCCGTGTGGTCGGGCCTGGCACTCCTGCCCTCTCGGAGATCGCCCAATCCTTCGGCCCCGAGGTGATCGCGGCAGACGGGGCCCTGGATCGGAGGCGCCTGGCTGAGCTGGTATTTGCCGACGAGAAGGCTCGCCAGCGCCTCAACTCGATCGTCCATCCTGGAGTCCTCGAGCTAAGCCAGGCAGAGATCCTCGAGGCCCAGTCAGCAGGCGCCGGGATCATCGTCTACGACGTGCCCCTCCTCTTTGAGACCGGGCGCCAGGCAGAGTTCGAGGGCACCCTCTTGGTCTGGGTCGAAGCCCAGACTCAGCTTCTCCGACTGCGTCTACGCTCTGACCTGAGCGAGGCCGAAGCCGAAGCCCGGATCGCTTCCCAGATGCCCCTGGAGAGCAAGCGCGAACTGGCCGATTGGGTGATCGACAACAGCGGCACCCTCGAGGAGACCCAGGCGCTGGTCGATGCCCTCTGGCGCGACCAGCTAGTGGCGCAACCGTGACCAACCGGGGGCGTGATCCGGCCGGCACTGCGCTATGCTCCGACGAACAAGTGTGCCTGCCGTAAACGAGCTCTGGATCAAGGTGCCCAGCCCCTTCTGGGGGGTTGAGACGGTCGGCTTCAGCGTGCGCTGCCCAAGCCAGCCGGAGCCCGGTCCCCTACCTGATATTCCCTTCTTCGTTGAGGGAGACGCGGGTTCGATGGCCTCCTTGGACGGGCGGCTTAGGCTCTTCCCCCAGCGGGATCGTTACGTCGACTGCGACGGCCTGGGTGAGGCTTACAGCTGGACCGATCCCATCAAGCTCACCGACGAGGTGATCGTGATGGCTTTCCGGGACCAGAGCCTGCAGTACAGTGCCCCGGATCCGGAACGGGCCCTGCTCAACCGGCTCTCCAATCAGCTGGTCCTGCTGGCGTTTCCGTTCCTACGCGACTGTGTCAGGGTCGCCGGTCTGCGGCTCAGCTCGCCGATCTCAGTCAAAATCGGCTCCGATTCGGTCCCCGAGATTGACCTATCGCTGCCCCTGGCCGAGATCGTCGATCGCAACGGCTCCCGACCCCTCGCCGGGCTCTAGCCCCTTCTGGGGCCAGCTGCTAACCCGAGGGAGTCGCCGTCGCTGAAGCGCTGGAGCTGGCCGTGGGGGAAGGGCTCGGGGTTGGAGTCTTGACCACCACCGCGACGGTAGGGCAGCCAAAGGGCACCGTTGGGATCGAGATCTTGGCGGTGGGCGAGGCGTTGGGAGAGGCCTGCGCCTGAATTACGATCGGGGTGCTCTTGGGGCAGGGTGGAGTGGCGGGGATAGCGGTGGGCGAGGCGGCCTTGACGATCAGCGCCACCAGAACCGCCAGTCCGCCGAGAATAACCGTGCCCACGAAGGTCACGGCGCCCCACTCCTTGCGGATGAAGTCGCGATTCAGCCTCACTCAGGCTCCTTCATGGCCAATTCGACCCCGCCACCGCTGCCAGGATAGCCAGCCCATGCTCCGCGCCTGCTGCTTGAGCCGGAGCGACAGCGGCGGGCCTACCGGCCTGGCGTAGCGCTCCACCGGGATGGTGGCGGCGATCTCGATCGCCTGACGCAAGTCGCTCGCCGTTTGCCCGGGAAAGATGGTCACGGTCCGGGCGAGGTCGTAGCCGCCGAAATGGCTGTCGCTAGACCCCAGCGCCGCGCCCAGCCGGTCCTTGTGCAGTTCGTAGAAGTCATCCAGGGCCCGGATCCGGCCCCTGGTCGTGGGGCAGGTGTGGCGGAGCTCGATGCCATCCACGGGCCCCTCGGCGAGGAGCCGTCGCAGAGCATTGGGTGTGATCGAGGCGAAGTAGGTGGGCATCCAGGGATGCGCGATTATCGCCAGACCGCCCCGGTCGTGGATGGCGTTGATGGTGTCCCGCACCGGCATCCCCATCCGTATCGGGCCCTCGAGGTACAGTCCCAACACGTGGACGTTGGCCGGCGATGAGGTGGTGACCTCCTCGCCGGGGACCACGCCGACGCCGAACTCGAGGCCGGCCTCGGCCGCCTCCGAGTTGCCCGCGAAGGTGTCGTGGTCGGTGACCGCGATGACTCTGATCCCAGCCTCCGCGGCGGCCTGTACCAGCTGGCTGGGGCTGACCATGCCGTCGCTGGCAGTGGTGTGGGCGTGCGGCTCAGCGACGGAGTAGCCGGACGGGATGGGAACGCTGGCGGTGAGCCGCCCCGAGGGCGCGCTCAGCGACCGAGACCTGGCCCGACTGCCGAGGTGGGCGCCGGTCGCTCACCGTCGTCCGGGTGGTCGTGGTCGTGCTCGTCCTCGTGCCCGGGGCGGTTGCGCATGTTGAGGATGCGCAGGAAGTCCTGAGCGCGCGCCATCGCCTTCCAACGCTCTGGGTAGAAGTCCTGGGCCACGATGCTGGAGTCCTCCAGCCGCAGCACCGACACACACCACTTGTTGAGGGTGTGCGAGACCTCTACCTCGAAGTCCCCCTCCTGGCTGCGGTAGCGCAGAAGGTCGTCACCGCGCCGCGGGCGTTGAACTGCCATTGCACTACCTGAAAAAACCGCAAAGGATTGAGGACGGGATGCTCCGCACCGGTTGCCATCTGGCAGGGAGTATACCTCCGTCCGCCGGATACTTCTTGGCCTAAATTGGCGGTCCCAAAGGCGCCCTCGGGCATCCTAACGCCGCGCCACCCTCAGTCCTGATCCAGCTCCAACTTCTCGATGCGGGAGCGCAGCATCCGACCTAATTCTGCGTCCCGCCAAACGATCTCCGCATTGGTGGCCAGCCAGCTCTCCAGCGTGCCCACGTCGAGAAGGCGCCCGCTGAACTCCAACCCCACCACCCTGCCCCGGGCGGTGACCCGTCGGATCGCGTCGGTCAGTTGGATCTCGCCGCCGGCGCCCGCCGCGGTGGTCTCCAGCTCGGTAATCACCTCCGGGGTGAGCACGTAGCGCCCCATCATGGCGAGATCGCTGGGGGCGTCCTCCGGCGCCGGCTTCTCGATCACGTCTAATACCCGAAAGACCGGACCCTCTCCCTCCACGGTGGCCACCCCGTAACGCGAGATCTCCTCCTTGCCGCAACGCCGCAGTGCCAGCACCGTGCAGCCGGCCTTGAGGTAGACGTCAATCAATTGGCCCAGCAGCGGCGGCGACCCGGCAAAGAGATCGTCCGGAAGCATGACTGCCACTGCCTCTTCTCCCCTCACCGCGGCGGCGGCGCACCAGACCGCATGGCCCAAGCCGAGAGGCTCGGCCTGGACCACGAACTCCATCTCGCAGAGTTCGGAGATCTCCCTCACCCGCTGGGCCAGCTCATGATCGCCCCGCCGCTTCAACGTCGCTTCCAGGTCCGGATCAGGAGCGAAGTGAGCCTGGATCAGCTCCTTACCGGGGGCGATTACGATCACCGCCCGCTGGATCCCCGACGCCACTGCCTCCTCGATTCCCCACTGGATGGAAGGACGGTCGCCGACGGGCACCATCTCCTTGGGCAGCGCCTTGGTGGCGGGAAGAAATCGGGTGCCAAGCCCGCCGGCCGGGACCACCACGGTGCGAACAGCCCCCACGAGGACCGATTCTATGGGCGCCGGCCTGTCAACTCTGGCTGGTCGCTTCCCAAAGGCCGGGCGAGGATCGGATCGGCACCGGTAACCGGGTTAGGCATCCTCCGGCTCAGACTCGCCGTGGCGCAGAAGAATTGCAACCAGAAGAGCTCCCGCCAAGACGCCGCCCAGCCCCAGCCAGGCCGAGGCCGGCACTTGTCGGGTGGCCCGCCAAAGCTCACCCCAAGGATCATCCATGGCGTCGGCGAAGGTGACCGGTACGGTGCCCGGCCTGACCTCGGCCAGGGCCCGTTCGTAGAGACGAGCCCTGGTCACCGGATGGAGTGGGGTCGGAGCCAAGGCATCCACCAGGAGCACCGCGGTGCGGGCTACCGCCCTGGCCGCGGGATCGTCGGTTGGCGCGGGCGCCTCGCCTTCGAGCCAGCCGGCGATCTGGGCTGCGAGCCGCTTGTCTTCTCTGCTGGTCAACCGCTCACTCCTTTCCTTCGGAATCGTCCCCGCCGCCCATAGCCAGGTACGGCGGTGACTGGAAATCAGGCCCCAGGCGCCGTTCCAGCGACCTCAGACCGCGAAAGATCAGCAGCTTGACCGCGCCCTCGCTCTTGCGCATCACGCGACCCACCTCGGCGTTGCGAAGCCCGGTCCCGAAGCGCAGGGTGATCGCCTGGCGCTGGTCCGGCGATAGCTGGCGGACGGCGGCCTGGATGCGCTGGACCTGCTCGGAGCGGATGGCGGCGTCCTCCGGCCCCTCGCCGGGGTCGACCATGTTGTCGGGAAGAATGATCCAGCCCTGGCGACGGTGCTCCCGCATGACCAGGTTGGAGGCGACCCGGTAGAGCCAGGCCGAGTAGGGCACGCCTCGCCACTCGAAGCGCCCGATCTCGGCGTAGGCGCGCATGAAGGTGGTGGCGGTGACATCCTGGGCCCGCTCCCAACTCCCAGTCTGGTGGTAGACGAAGGCGTGGATCTGGTCGACGTAGCGGTCGTAGAGCTTGGCGAACTCGGCCGGATCCGTCTTGGCGGCCTCGACCAGCTTCCGCTCCGCCTCGAGCTCCTCGCTGGGACGGCTGCTGGCGCGGCGCAGACTGGGGAAGCGCCGCGGCTTGACCTCTGCATGCTGGCGTTGAGAAGTGTCATCCGCAGAGGACAATTCCGGCGCTCGGTCCACAGTTACGCCCCCGCCGCCGGAGCGCTGGCCTGGCGGGAGAGCTCAAGACCCAGGGCTTGGGCGGCGTCGGCGAACGCCTGGAGGGCCCGGTCCAGCTGCTCTTTGGTGTGGGCGGCGGTGACGATGGTGCGGACCCGGCCCTTGTCCCGGGCCACGGTCGGGAAGCCGATCGGCGAGACGAAGACCCCCCGCCGGCGCAGTTCCTCTGCTAGTGCGACCGCTCGTTCGGCTTCGCCGACGATCACCGGCGTGATGGGAGTCTCACTGGCGCCCGTGTCGAACCCCAGCTCGGCCAGGCCCGCCTTGAAGTGGCGGGCGTTGTCCCAGAGCTTGACCTGGAGCTCGGGCTCGCTCTGCATCACATCCAGAGCCGCCATGCAGGCCGCCACCACGGCGGGGGGGTGTGAGGTCGAGAAGAGGAAGGGACGGCCCTTGGTGATCAGGGTCTCGCGAAGATCCTGGGAGCCGGCCACATAACCGCCCAGTACTCCGACCGCCTTGCTCAGCGTCCCCACCTGGATCTGGACCCTGCCCTCCAGCTGGAAGTGGTCGACCGAACCCCGACCGTTGCGCCCCAGGACTCCCGAGCCGTGGGCATCGTCCACCATCACCGCCGCGCTTCCGGCCTCCGCAAGGTCCACGATCTCGCGCAGAGGGGCGATGTCTCCGTCCATGCTGAAGACCCCGTCGGTCACGACCAGGATCCGCCGGGCACCGTCGCCACGGGCCTCTGCCAGGCGCTCCTCGAGGCCGCCCATGTCCTTGTGCGGGAACTGATAGCGGCGGGCCTTGGTTAGGCGAATCCCGTCGATGATGCTGGCGTGATTTAGCTGGTCGCTGATCACCGCGTCAGACTCCTCCAGCACCGAACCCAACACGGCCAGGTTGGCGGTGAAACCGCTCTGTAGGGTGAGCGCGGCCGGCGTGCCCTTGAACTCCGCCAGTCGTTGCTCCAACTCCTCATGGATGGTCTGGGTGCCAGCGATGGTGCGCACCGCCCCGGATCCCGCTCCCCACTCTCGAGCGGCGTTGATCGCCGCCTCGATCAGTTGAGGGTGAGTGTTGAGGCCGAGGTAGTTGTTGGAACAGAGGTTGATATAGCGCTTGCCCTCGATCTCGACCTCCGAGTCCTGGGGGCTCTGCAGGACAGTGAGTGCATGCACCCGCCCCTCGTTACGGAGTTGCTGCAGCTCCTCTTTGATGCTGGCGTCGAAGTCAGTCATGTCCAACCTCCCTCCGGAGGATAGAGCACGACCTTGCCCACCTCCCCGGACTCAGCCAGCTCCGCGGCGCGCTGGAAGTTGAGGAGCGATACCCGGTGGGTGAGGATCGGGCTGACCTCGACTCGACCCGAGCTCAGGAACTCGCTGGTCTGATCCCAGGTCTCGAACTGGCGCCGGCCGGTGACCCCGAAGAGGGTTATCCCCCGCATCACCACCTGAGTAGAGAGGTCCAATGGCATCGACCCGTCGCCCAGTCCTAAGAGGCTCATCCACCCCCCGGGGCGGAGGGTTGCCAGCGAGGCCTGGATCAGACCGGGGTGACCGGACATCTCCAGTACCACGTCTGCCTCGTCGCCACAGGCAGCCCGCAGGGCAGACTCCAAATCCGTGATCGCGGTGGTGTCTAAGAGGGCGTCGGCTCCCATCTTTTCGGCGATCGCAAGACGGGCGGGCACCCGGTCCACTGCCACCACTCGCCGCGCCCCTTCCGCCTTGGCGATCCCCACCGCCGCGCAGCCGATCGGACCGCTGCCGGTAACTACGACCATCTGGCCTTCTAGGTTGCCCTGAGCGGCGGCGTGAACCGCGTTGCCCATGGGCTCCTGGAAGGCAACCACCGCCGGATCTAAGCCGGCCGGTGCCACCCGGCAATTGCGGGCGGGCACCACCACCCTCTCGGCGAACACCCCGTCGACGTCAACACCCAGGATCCGGGTGTTCTCGCAGACGTGGAAGTCGCCTCGCAGACACTGAGGGCAGGTGAGGTCCACCAGATGGCTCTCGACTCCCACCAAGTCGCCGACTCGGGGTGTTACCACGCCATCGCCGACGGCCAGCACCAGTCCCGCCATCTCGTGGCCCAGGACTCTGGGAGGGTGGACCCGCTTGGCGGCCCAGGGGTTCCAATCCAGGATGTGCAGGTCGGTGCCACAGATCCCCGCCGCTACCACCTGGAGCAGGGCTTCCCCCGCCTGGGGTTCGGGCTCGGGAACCGTTTCCCAAGCCGCGCCCGGCCCGGATCGGGTTTTCACCACCGCTCGCAAGAGTTCTCCACCTCCTTGGGCAACTACAAAAAGTACCCGTACTTGAGTGCCGCCTAATCATGCTGCGCTTGACGCTTCCGCAGCGGCGCGGGATCGGATATCGTGGCTGCCCAGATGGGGTCCGCCACCCCGAGCCGAAGCCGCGAATGAGGGAGGGCCCAAGATGGTCAGGGCCTACATCTTGATGACACTCGAGCCCGGCAAGGCGATCGACGTTGTCAAGCGTTTACGCAATGAGTCGGGAGTGACTCAGGTCGACGCCATCACCGGCGAGTACGACGCCATCGCCCAGGTCGAGGCCAAGGACGTCAAGGGCATCGGCGCCTTGATCGTGAATCAGCTTCAGGGGGTGACCGGCGTGGTCCGCACCATCACCTGTCTGGCGGTGGAATAGGAGCCTCTACCGAACGGCGTCAGAGCGGCTAACGGTTCCTCTTGCCGGATAGGCGGTGATGGGTGGACATGAAGAAGGATCAATCAATCGCAGCTGAGATCGAGGAGATCCTGGACCGAGCCCACAAGGCGAGACCCAGGGCTACGCATCAGGTCCTGGAGGAGATCCTTCTCCGCCTTGCACGGGAGATAGACGCCCTTCGGCCCGGCTCGACCGGTCGCGAACTCGACGACTAGCCGATCGTGATGGCTGCTCCAGGTGATGATTGAGATTCGTGCGCACCCGTAAAGCCCGACTCAGTTGAGGTAGGGCGCGACCCCAGCTCCCTGCTGGGCCGCGTCCATGACCACCTCGCTGACGGTGGGATGGGCGTGGATCACCTCACCAAGCTCGGCCATGGTGAAGCCGTCGGTGATGGCGACCCCGACCTCATGGATCAACTCGACGGCATGGGGGCCCATGATCGTCGCCCCCAGCAGCAGGTCGCTGCCAGCCTCGGCCACCAACTGGACGTAGCCCTCAGACTCGCCCTCGGCCAGCGCCTTGGCCTCTCCCACGAAGCGAGCCTGACCCAGCTTGATCTCGTGTCCTTGCTCACGCGCCATGTCGGCATGGAGGCCAACGGTGGCGATCTCGGGGTAGGTGAAAATGCAGTTGGGGACTACGGTTCGATCGATGGGGCGAATTGGCCCGTGCTCAAGCGCGTTCTCAATCGCCCTGGCCGCCTCGGCGGAGGCCAGATGGGCGAGTTGCAACCCGCCGATGCAATCCCCCGCTGCCCAGATCTTGGGATTGGCGGTCTGGAGCAGGTCGCTCACCTCGACGTGGCCCCACTGGTTGAGCTTCACCCCGGCCTCCTCCAGCCCGATACCACTGGTCTGGGCCGCTCGGCCGACTGCCACCAGCACCAGGTCGGACTCCACCTGGGCGCCGCCGGTCAGCACCGCCCGCACCTGGTCCTTGCCGTACTCAAGCGACTCCACCGACGACTCCAGATACACCTTTACCCCGTCCGCCTCCAGGAGTCGCTGGAATTGCTGGGCTGTGCGCCGGTCCACGCCGGTCAGGAGCTGGGACAGCAGCTCAACCACCGTCACCTCGGTACCGAGGGGGGCGAAGAGGCTGGCGAACTCGCAACCGATCACCCCTCCCCCGATGATGAGGAGTCGCCTCGGTATCTGCTCCAGGGTCCAGACGCCGTCGGAGGTGATCACCCGTTCCTGGGCCATGTCGATTCCCGGCAGGCCGGAGGGTTCGGTCCCCACGCACAGCACCAGCTGGTCGTACGGGAAGTTCTCTCCCCCCGCAACCAGGCCATCGCCGGAGAGCCGCCCTTCGGTGCTCACGACTTTCACCTTGTGTCGCTGGCAGGCCGCCTCCACTCCCCGTCGCATCCGCAGGACGATCTCGTCTTTGCGCGCCTGCATCCTTGGGAAGTCGAAGCTGAGCTCACCGACTTGAAGGCCGAAGTCGCCGGCATGCTGGATCTTGCGGGCCAGCGCGGAGATCGCCAACAGCGCTTTGCTGGGCACGCAGCCGCGATTCAGACAAGTGCCGCCTAGTTCCCGGCGCTCGATCAGGACCACTTCGGACCCCAGTTGGGCGGCCCGCAGCGCCGCGACGTCTCCGGCGGGTCCTCCCCCCAGGACCACCACTCTTGGGCTCAAACGCCGACCACGGCGCCAGATGGCGGTGAGGCCGGCAGGCCCGCGAAGGCCAGCTCCAGGACTCTCTCCTGGTCCACCAGGTGTGAACGCATCGAACCTTCGGCGGGGGCGGCGCGCTGGCTCCGCCCCGCGTAGCCGAGTTCAATTCCGGCCGGCAGCAACTCGGGTAGGCGTTGGGCCACGAAGGAGAAAGCCCCCATGTTGCGAGGCTCTTCCTGCACCCAGAGAACCTCCTGGAGGGCCGGATAGCTGTTCAGCAGGCGGCGGAGCTGAGGCTCCGGGAAGGGGTAGAGCAGCTCCAAGCGGGTGGTGGCGACCCCGGTGGCTCCCAGCTGTTGGCGCCGGGCGGCGAGTTCATGGGAGATCTTGCCAGTGGAGATCAGCAACCGCCGAACCTGGGCGTGGTCAGTCGAGGTGTCGTCCAGGACCGGTTGGAACTGACCCTGGGCGAGCTCCTCGGGGGGCGACGACACCGAAGCCAGCCGCAGCCCGCTCTTGGGAGTGAAGAGGACCAGGGGACGGCGCTCCCCGGCCAGCGCCTGGAGCCGGAGAATGTGGAAGTACTGGGCCGCTGTCGAGGGATACGCGACCCTGATATTTCCCTCCGCCGAAAGCTCCAAGAACCGCTCGATCCTGGCGCTGGAGTGCTCGGGCCCGCTGCCCTCGTAACCGTGGGGCAGCAGGAGGGTGAGCCTGGACTCCTGATTCCACTTGGCCTGACCCGCGACCACAAACTGATCGACCACCACCTGGGCGTTGTTGAAGAAGTCGCCGTACTGAGCCTCCCAGAGCACCAGCGCGTTCCGGTCGGTGATGCCGTACCCGTACTCGAATCCCAGCGCCCCCATCTCCGAGAGTGGGCTGTTATAGAGCTCGATGGCCGCCTTGGCTCCCGGGAGGTGCTGGATCGGGGCATAGCGCTCCCCGGTCTTGGTGTCGGACAGCATCAGGTGGCGCTGGCTGAATGTCCCCCTCACCGTGTCCTGGCCGGTGAGCCTGCTCGAGACCCCCTCGGTCAGCAGCGATGCCAGGGCCAGCGACTCTGCCTGGGCCCAGGTCACCCGACCTCCGACCTCGAAGGCACGGGCCCGCTGCGCCAATTGCCTTGTCAGTTTGGGGTTGAGGTTGAATCCGGAGGGCAGCCTCACCAGCTGGTGGTCAAGCTCGACCAACTCTGGCAGCGGCACCTGGGTTTGGGCGGATGGGAGCTCGCTCTCCTCCTCCATGGTCCCGGTCGGCTGGGCCGCCTCCAACAGGGCGCCACCCTGCTTGATGGTCTCGGCGTGGGCGTCCGCCATCTGCTGGTAGGCCCGCGCCTGCTCCTGCTCCACCTCCTGACCGGAAAGCAATCCTCTGCCAACCAGCTCCGCACCGTAGAGCTGGACCACCGGAGGGTGGTGCGCGATGCGCTCCATCATCAGGGGCTGGGTGTAGGCGGGCTCATCGCCCTCGTTGTGGCCGAAGCGGCGATAACCGATTAGGTCGATCAGCACATCGCGATGGAAGGTCTCGCGATAACTCACCGCCAGCCTGACCGCATCCAGCGACGCCTCCACGTCATCGGCGTTGACGTGGATGATGGGGATGTCGTAGCCCTTGGCCACGTCGCTGGCGTAGCGGGTGGAGCGCCCCTCGGCGGGTTCGGTTGTGAAGCCGATCTGGTTGTTGTCGATGATGTGGATGGTGCCCCCAACCCGGTAGCCGGGCAGGCTCTGGAGGTTTAGGGTCTCGGTGACCACCCCCTGACCGGTGAAGGCGGCATCGCCGTGAATCAGCACCGGGACCGCGATCTCAGTGTCCTGGCTGATCTTGGCTCCCTCACGGCGGGTCTGAAGGGCCCGGGTTCTTCCCTCGACGACCGCGTCCACCACTTCGAGATGGCTGGGGTTGTGGGTCAGGGCGATACCGACCTCGATCCCGGAGGCAGTTTTGTAGCTGCCCTCGGCTCCGTAGTGGTACTTGACATCGCCGGTGCTGGCCCCGCCCAGATACGCGCCGCTCTCAAACTCAGCGATGATCTCGCCTAGCGAGCGTCCCACTATTCGAGCGGTGATGTTGAGACGGCCGCGATGGGCCATCCCCAGGACCACCTCGCGGGTTCCCGACTGGGCCAGGAGATTGATCGTCAGCTCCAGCATGGGGACCAGCGCATCCAGACCTTCGATCGAGAAGGTGTGCTGGCCTAGGTAGGTCTTGCGCAGGAAGCGCTCAAAGGCGTCCACCTCGGCCAGGCGCCGGAACAGCTGCAGCTGCTGCTCGGGCGAGAGTGGAGGCCGGTCGACCCCGGACTCAATCTGCTTGCGGAGCCACACTCGCTGCTCGTGGCTGGAGATGTGCTCGATCTCGTAGGCGATGGTTCCGCAGTAGGTCGCGCGCATGTGGGGCAGCGCCTCGGCCAGGGTGTCGCCGGGCACCATCACCCGCATCATCCAGGCGGGTACCGCAGCCATCAATTCCGGAGTGAGCTTGACTGTCTCCGGCTCCAGCGCCGGGTCCCCGGTGGGCTCGCTCCCCAGCGGGTCGAGATGGGCCGCCAAGTGGCCGTGGGTACGGTGGGCTTTGACCAGAGACATGCCCGCCGCCACCGCGTACATCAGCTCCTGGTTGGCGGGTAGATTGCTCCCCGCCGGTGTCTCGACCGGGCGGACTGCAGGGATGGGCAGGGGTGGCAGCTCCAGCGCCAAACTCTCGGCGATCACCTCGTAGAAGCTGTCAGCGCCGGCCAGCAACTGCTCGAGGCGGCCGAGCAGCATCCCCGACTCCACCCCCTGGATGAGACGGTGGTCGTAGGTGCTGGTGAGGGTCATCACCGGGGCGATCCCCAACTCGCGGGCTGATTTCGGGTCGATCCCGGTCAGGCCGGCGGGTCTGCCGATCGCCCCCATCGCGACTATGGCCGACTGCCCAGCCATCAGCCGGGGAACGGAGGCCACTGTCCCAACTCCCCCTGGATTGGTAAGGGTGATGGTGGCGCCCTCCAGGTCATCGACCTGCAGGCCCCCGGTCCGCGTCTTGGTCACCATCTCCTCGTATCGCTCTCGGAAGGCAGCAAAGTCCAGCTTTTGCGCCTCCTTGATCACCGGAACCAGGAGAAAGCGCCCGCCTTCTGCTCGCTCCAGGTCCACCGCCAGACCCAGATTGACGTCCGATCGCACCACCCGCTGCGGAGTGTCGTGATCCCTGGCAAAGCTGCTCGAGAAAACCGGCATTTCGCGGGCCGCCCAAGTGAGGGCGAAAGCGATCAAATGGGTGTAGGAGAGTTTGACCTCAGGCAGACGGCCAGCGAGGACCTGGTTGAGCTGCGTTCGCCTGGCCTCCATGGTCCCCACTTCGATGGTGCGGAAGCTGGTGGCTGTGGGTATCCCCAGGCTCTCCTCCATCGCCTTCACC
Organism: Candidatus Dormiibacterota bacterium; assembly: GCA_049583555.1. Taxonomy (GTDB): domain Bacteria; phylum Chloroflexota; class Dormibacteria; order Aeolococcales; family Bog-877; genus Bog-877. The sequence continues at coordinate 26,587 of JBAUWA010000007.1, forward strand.
AACGCCAGCCTGGTTCCCTTGATCGGCTGGTTGTTGGCAGTCGCGACAGCGGCGGTCTGCTGCGTGGCGGCGCTGACGTCGCCACCGCGCACTAAGCCGTCGGGTCCGCTTCCAGGCACGGTTCCGAGGTCGACGCCGTCTAGGGCGGCACGGCGTCGGGCCAGGGGCGTCGCCTCGACCTGGGCCGCGGTGCCCGGCGGGGTGGCGACTTGGGTCTCCATAGCTGGGGACGGGGCCGCCGCCGCGGTCGCTGTCCTCCCGTCCGCTGAGGCTGCTACCCGGGCCAGGACCGTCCCGACCGCCGCAGTCTCGCCTTCTGGGACCAGGATCTCGCTGAGCAACCCACTCGCCGGTGACGGCACCTCGGCGTCGATCTTGTCGGTCTGGATCTCAACCAAGGTCTCGCCGGCCCTGACGGGATCGCCCACACGCTTCATCCAAGTGCCGACGACGCCCTCGGTCACCGACTCGCCCATCTGAGGAAGGGGAACCTCTATCAGTGCCGCCTCAGACTGCGGGCTGGGGGTCTGGGTCGGCGCGGTTTTGGCAGCCTCGTCGGGGAACGACGGCGACGCGGACTGGCCGTTGCCAGACTGCTCCAGCTCAATCTCGGCCAGACCGGCACCTACCGCAACGGTCTGACCTTCTTCGGCAAGGATCTTGGAGAGGGTGCCGGACTCCGGGGCGGGCACTTCAGCGTCGATCTTGTCGGTCTGGACTTCGACCAGTACCTCGCCCGCGTTGACCTGCTCACCGACGCGCTTGCGCCAGCTCCCAACCACCCCCTCCGTGACCGACTCTCCCATCTGGGGGAGGGTCACCTCCAGGGTTCTCTTAGGCACCGAATCTCCTGGCTGAACTGCAGGGCCCCCGGAGATCGGGCGGCCCCTTTGCTAACCAGTTCGGTTAGCTCTGTATGAGATTCTAGGCGAGGCAGGAGATGCCCCAGCCAGGGGCTTGACTCCGGGCAATAGAAGGCCCAAGATATTGCGCCTAGGGCCTGCGGCGACCACCACATGTTGTCCGGCAGCCACCTAGGTTTACCTCAATACCCCAATCGTCCTGCCAGGAGGAAATCCCAGTGGACCGATCTACCGGCGACCCAGAACCAGCCTCGGCGACCGCGTCTGGAGCTGCCCACACGCCGCGCGCGAACTCAGCCGGACCGGACGCGGTAGCGGCCGCTGGAAGCCGGGGCCTGCGGGTGGAGAGGCACTTCAGCCAGCCAGGGGTGCACCCATTCGACGCCATCGAATGGGAGTACCGCACCGCCAACATCGCCAACGAGAAGGGCGAGACGGTGTTCACCCAAGAAGAGGTCGAGGTGCCCGCGTCCTGGTCGCAGCTGGCTACCAACGTGGTGGTTTCGAAGTACTTCCGTGGGCTTCAGGGCAGCCCCCAACGCGAGTCGAGCGTGCGCCAGCTCGTCTCCCGAGTGGCCGACACCATCAGGGACTGGGGTCGCAACGGAGGCTACTTCGCCAGCGCCGAGGACTTGGAGACCTTCCACGCCGAGCTCACCGCCATCCTGGTCAACCAGGTCGCCGCCTTCAATAGCCCGGTCTGGTTCAACCTGGGAGCGGATCCAAATCCCCAGGTGAGCGCCTGCTTCATCAACTCGGTCGAGGACACCATGGCCTCGATCCTGACCCTGGCTAAGACCGAGGGGATGCTCTTCAAGCACGGCTCCGGAACTGGAACCAACCTCTCCTCGATCCGCTCCTCGGTGGAGCACCTAGCTAGCGGCGGTACCGCCAGCGGACCGGTCTCCTTTATGAAGGGATTCGACGCCTTCGCCGGGGTCATCAAGTCCGGGGGCACCACCCGCCGCGCCGCCAAGATGGTGATCCTCAACGCTGACCACCCCGACATCGTCGAGTTCATCAACTGCAAGGTCCGCGAGGAGCGCAAGGCTTGGGCTCTGATCGAGGCAGGCTATGACGGCGCCTTCACCGGCGAGGCCTACGCCTCGGTCTTCTTCCAGAACTCCAACAACTCGATAAGGGTCACGGACGAGTTCATGCGCGCCTTCCTGGAAGACAAGGAATGGCGCACCTACGCGGTCACTGACAAGAGCCGGGTGGTGGGCACCTACCAGACCCGCGACCTGATGCGGCAGATCGCCGACGCCGCCTGGGCCTGTGGTGACCCGGGACTGCAGTTCGACACCACCATCAACGAGTGGCACACCTGCCCCAACTCGGGCCGGATCAACGCCAGCAACCCCTGCTCAGAGTTTGTTTTCCTGGATGACACTGCCTGCAATTTATCCAGTATTAACTTGATGAAATTCCTAGGCGAAGATGGCGTTTTTGACGTCGAGGCATACCGTCACGCCATCCGGACCATGCTCACCGCCATGGAGGTCATGGTGGGTTACGCCACCTACCCCACTCCCCAGATCACTGTCAACAGCCACCGGTTCCGCCCTCTCGGTCTGGGATATGCCAACTTGGGCGCGGTCCTGATGGCGCTGGGACTGCCCTACGACAGCCCCCAGGCCCGCGACTATTCGGGAGCGCTGACCGCCATCCTCACCGGGGAGGCTTACGCCCAGTCGGCCCGGATCGCCAAGGAGGTTGGTTCGTTCGAGGGGTATGAGGTCAACCGCCAGCCGATGCTGCGGGTGATCGAGAAGCACCGTGGGGCGGCCTATAAGATCTCGGACGAGAACGCGCCGGTGCCATTGCTGGCCGCCGCCCGCAACGCCTGGGATGATGCCCACGAGCTGGGCGCGGTGTACGGCTATCGCAACTCACAGGCGACCGTGCTGGCCCCGACCGGGACCATCTCCTTCATGCTCGACTGCGACACCACTGGGGTCGAGCCTGACATCGCGCTGGTCAAGTACAAGAAGCTGGTCGGCGGCGGGCTGCTGAAGATGGTCAACGGGACTGTGCCCTCGGCCCTGCGCAAGCTGGGCTACGGCGAGGAGGCGACCTCCGCCATCTTGGCCTACATCAACGAGCACGACACCATTGAAGGTGCGCCTCACCTCCGGGACGATGACCTGGCCGTGTTCGACTGTGCCTTCCCTCCAGCCAATGGCCAGCGTTCGATCAGCTGGCAGGGGCACGTGCGGATGATGTCGGCGGTCCAGCCCTTCATCTCCGGAGCCATCAGCAAGACCGTCAACCTGCCCCAGGACGCCACCCCCGAGGACGTGGAAAAGGCCTACACCGACGCCTGGAAGCTGGGGCTGAAGGCGATCGCCGTCTACCGCGATGGCAGCAAGCGCAGCCAGCCGCTCTCCACGTCGCGCAAGCAGGCGACGTACAGCGGTCAAGAGGCGGCGGAACCGAACCTGGCCGCACGACCAGCCCGGCACCGACTGCCCTCAGAGCGGGCGGCCATCACTCACAAGTTCGACATCCAGGGCCACGAGGGCTACCTCACCGTCGGTCTCTATGAGGATGGTCAGCCGGGCGAGATCTTCCTCAAGATGGCCAAGGAGGGCAGCACCCTCAGCGGCATGATGGATTCCTTCGCCACCTCAGTCTCGGTGGCGCTCCAGTACGGCGTTCCCCTGCGCCTTTTCTGCGCCAAGTTCGCTCACACCCGGTTCGAGCCAGCGGGTTACACCGGAAACCCGGAGATCCCGATCGCCAAGTCGATCGTCGATTACATCTTCCGCTGGCTGGCGGCGCGGTTCCTCTCCGCCGAGGATCGCGACGCGCTGGGAATCATCAGCCGCCGCGAGGAATCGGACGACATCGCTGCGATCGCTGGCGCGGTCACCCCGACCGCAACCGCTCCGCCCGGTGTCGGATATGCCAGTGCTAAGCAGCTGTCGTCTGAGTTGACATTTCGCAACCAGGAGGACGCCCCGTCCTGCTCGGATTGCGGGTCACTGATGGTGCGCAACGGGGCGTGCTACAAGTGCATGAACTGCGGGAGCACGTCAGGCTGCTCGTGAGCTGAGCTGAGCTAAGAGCTGATCTGGAGGCATTTGCGAGTTTCGCCCAAACTGCTGGCGAGTTTTGTAAAGGCGGCTGGAACGAAAGCGCTCAGGGAGTAATCCTCGAGCGCTTTCTTATGCTCTCAGCCCTTCTGGCGCCCCAGGGCGACGTGTGCCAGCGGACCACCTAAAAGAAGTAGTCCCCGGGGACGCCGATGCCTAAGGGACTGGGACTTGGACGACGCTAGAAGGCTGCCGGACGCAAGGGAGCTCGGGAAGCCTCAGTTGGAGAGCTAGACACCGGTTGTGCCGTCTGCGCAAGATACCGACCGGCCCCTTCAATCGCTTGATTTCGCGGCTCCGGGGCGTCGTATTCGGCAGCGCGGCCCGGCAGCGTTTGCCAAGTTGTCGTCCCCGGTGACGAGATCGGTATTCAACCATTCGGCCAGCGCGACGTACCATGCGTCGTACACCGTCAGGTTGTCCTTCAGCTCCCATACCCGTGGTATGAACGGCTCGAAAGGATACTCGACCGTCCTTACATGGCGGACTTGTTCGAGCGCCGCCGCCGCGCGTATCGAACTCAGCGCACTGCGGATGACGAGTCCGCGAAGCGCAGATACCGCCTCGGCACCGAAGATGGCCGGCACTTGCAACGTCGCTAGGCCTCCTAACTCTTCGCGCGCCAGCTCGCCGTGACTGCCGACACCTACAAGGGCGTCAACGAAGACGGAGGCGTCGACGACACTCATCACCGGCTCCGTCAGTGAGCCGATCGATCGGCTCGTACCAGTTGCGCGGTCGGCATCCGGGCGAAGCCTTCTGGACCCCCGGCCAGCAATCGATCCTCGGTCTCGGCCACGAGCTCAGCCGGGGTCCTTAGGGTCGCGTTCAGCTCCAACTCGGACAGCAGGAACTCCTGGAGGCTCATCCCGGCCGCAGACGCGCGGGTTTGATAGATACGGTGGACCCGTTCCGGGACGTTCCGAATTTGGATGGTCGCCATGGCGCTAGTATAGCGCTTTGAGCGCTAAAGTGCAGGCTGGTGGCCACAGGCGCGTAGCCGCAGGCGTGTGACTACCCGCGCGCGGGAGAGGAAGCGCCCGATGTCCGCCCGCCAAGCCTGATTCGCTCCCCCGCAACACTGAGCCGAGCTGGCTGAGCGGGGCGGTCAGCCTCCGAAGGCTTGCTCGATCCGGACGGTGAGGAGCTTGTGCACGAGGGACGTGGGAAGGCACACGTCAACGGGGAACTGAAGAGCTCCCGTCGACGTCACGTATGCAGCTACCTCCTCTCGGAGTTCGGGAAACACGGATCCGCTATGCGGGAAGTAACTTAGGTGTCTTTTGAATGCTGCAAAGCCAGCGATCACCTTGCCCTCCAGCCTGAAGGCTGGCACACCGTACGAAATGCCCTGGTCGGCGTCGGGAACAAAGTCTAGGATGATCTGGCGCAGCTCGCGAAGAGTAGAGCGCTTGGGCTCCTCGAGTGCCGCCAGGTAGGCGTCAACCTCTTCCAGTGACATAAGAGCACTATCTGATAGTGCTCAGGAATGCGTCAAGCGCAGCCTCTGCCCGTCGTCCACACGGTCTAGAGCGGACCCTTTCCGGGGCATGGGCAGGACTCCTTACACAGCCCGGTCGCGCTGCCGTACCTTCCCGACGACATCGGTCCGCCGCTAGATGAAGGACCCGGCGCTTGCGCAGGCAGTGCTGGGGCTAGGACGGCTCGCCAGAGCACCGAGACGCACCATTGCATCATGGTCAAGCGGCCGGTGGTCGACCGCGCTTGGGTAGGGGCCCGGCCCTCCTAGGCATGCGTCCGGCCTCGGCCAGAGCGCGCCGCAGCACCATCTCTACCTGGGAGTTGACACTACGAAACTCATCGGCTGCCCACCGGGCCAAGGCATCGTGGACCTTGGGGTCAATGCGCAGCAGTACCTGCTTACGGTCACTCACGGATCACGAGTAGAGCGTCCCGGTATTGACTATGGGTGAAGCTGGTTGGTCACTGCACAGTACGACCATCAGATTGCTCACCATCGCCGCTTTGCGTTCCTCGTCAAGCTTGACGATTCCGCGCTCTTGCAGCCGGTCTAGCGCCATTTCAACCATCCCGACGGCGCCGTCAACAATGCGAGAGCGGGCCGCGACGACTGCGTTGGCCTGCTGCCGCCGCAGCATGGCTTGGGCGATCTCCGGTGCGTAGGCGAGATGGCTGATGCGGACCTCGACGATCTCGACCCCGGCAATGACGACGCGTTGTGCCATCTCGGCGGCGAGCTCGCCGGCGACGATATCGGTCGAGCCGCGCAGTGAAAGGCCCTTGTCTGCAGGGTCATCGTAGGGATGCGTGGTCGCAACATGCCTAAGCGCCGACTCTGCTTGGACACGCACGAAGTTGAGGTAGTCATCGACGGCAAAGGAAGCACGCGAGGTGTCGGCAACTTGCCAGACGACGATGGAGGCAATCTCCACCGGATTGCCATCAGCGTCGTTCACCTTCAGATGGCTCGTCTCGAAGTTCCTGACCCGAGTGCTCACGGTCCGCCGGTCGGCGAGGGGCAGGATCCAGGACAGGCCGGTCCGGCGCACGGTGCCCACGTAGCTGCCGAAGAAACGCACGACTTTGGTCTGGCCCGGCTGCACGATGACCAGTGAGCCCGCGATGAGTACGGCCACCACTATCGGCACCGCGATGATGGCCTTAACCGAACTGTGGTAGAGGGGGAAACAAGCGGCGATGCAGACGGCGACGACGAGAACGCCGAACCACCCGCTGAGGGACCACGCTTGCCGCTCGCGGATTACGACGCGAGTTCCCGAGTGGCCGACGGGAGTCGCCTGGGGGTCCTGGTACGGCTGGACGGGCTGGCTCATCACTTCCTCCTTAGAGGTCCTCTCGCTAAACTGATATTTATATGATATCACTTTCTTAGCGTTGGGCAAACCCTGTCCACACACAACGAGAAGTGGGACGTACGCAGGGACCACGATTCCGTTCGTTGGTAAGTCCGCCACCTGGTCGTAGGACGCCAAGATCGCCGATCTCAAGCACCAAGATCTCGGATATCTGAGGAACCCCGCGCGGACTCCTCCAACCCCACCTCTCCCGGCCCGGTAGAAGCTAGCCAATGGGCCGAGCTGAGCTGGCTGATATGAGTTCAGCTGGGGCCAAGCCGGCCTACCCAAGAAGCTGAGGTCCTCGGAAGGCTAGGGCTCGTCACCGGGCAGCATGAGCTCAGTGCGGGGTCCGGATCCTCCCCCACAGACCGGTCCAGAGCGTCTGCTAGTGTCGCCGTGGCATCCCCTCCTAACAACCCTGAAGTCGGAGTTAGACCGACGGACCACCACGAGATCGAGCTTTCCAGCGGAGCAATCACCTTTCTTTTCACCGACATCGAGGGTTCAACGCGCTTGGTCAAGGCGCTTCGGGAGCGCTACCCGCGGGTCCTCACCGAGCATCGACGCATAGTCCGTGTCGCCATTGCCGACCATGGTGGTCACGAGCTGGACACGCAAGGCGACGCTTTTTTTGTAGCCTTCGCGAACGCCAAGGCGGCCGTGCTCTGCGCGCTGGAAATGCAAACGGCACTGGCCGGCCACGAGTGGGTGGACGATTCGCAGGTCCGCGTACGGATCGGTATTCACACAGGACAGGCGATCCCAACAGGCGAAAGCTATTCTGGGCTTGCGGTCCATCGGGCAGCCCGCATCTGCTCTGCCGCCCATGGCGGCCAGATACTGATCTCTCAGGCGACTCAGGCCATCCTCGAAGATGAAGAGGAGGACTTGCCATTTAGGCTGCTCGACCATGGTCAGCATAAGCTCAAGGATCTGGATCGAGCTGTGCGACTCTTCGAGGTCGTGGACGGTGACCGCGGTAGCCACACGTTGCCGCCCCCTGGTTCTGAAAGCCTTCGTCGCATTGTCGTGCTCCCATTTGCCAACATCAGTCCCGATCCTAACGACGAGTACTTCGCCGATGGCATGACAGAGGAACTAATCGAGAGGCTTGCTCACGTCAAGGGCCTCAGAGTGATCGCCCGCACCACCGCAATGCATTACAAGGGCAGTCAGGAGACCGCCCTTGAGATTGGCCGCGCCCTGCGCGTTGGCATGGTGCTCGAGTGCAGCGTGCGTAAGGCTGCCAACCGGATACGTATCACTGCCCAGCTCATCGAGACAAGCTCCGAAGAGCATCTCTGGTCGGAGCGGTACGACCGGGCACTCGACGACATATTCGCCATCCAAGACGACATTTCCGACAAGATCACGGCAGCTATCTCCACTCACCTGACGGGTCTGGGAGGACCGGTCACGATAGCGAACATTCACGCCGAGGTGGACACCATTGACATCGTGGCCTACACCGACTTCCTGCAGGGCCAAAGGCTGTTGCACGTCAAGTCCTCGGAGGAATCAATTCGCCAGGCCCTCGCCCTTTTTGAGAGGGCGTTGGCTCGCGACGCCGATTTTGCTCGCGCTCGCGTGGGCATTGCCTCTTGCTACCTTTGGCTCGCGGGAGAAGCTTCCCTGCCACTTGTCGACTCCGACCGGAGGGCCAGGGAGGAGCTGATGGCAGCTCTCGCCCAAAACGACGGTCTCGCGGAGGCGCACTCGACACTAGCCGGAATGATGCTCGGCGAGGACGACCTAGCGGGAGCTGCTCGCGAAGCTCGCCGCGCTATCGAGCTCAGTCCCAGCTTCTCAGATCCTTATCGTTGGCTCGCACAGCTGGAGGCGGGGGCCGGCAACCTTGAGGAAGCTTTGCGGTTGCTCGAAGCCGCGTATCGGCTCGACCCCCTCGATGTCAATATCATCGCCTTTCTCGGAAGGTGCTACTTCTACACGGGGCGTGAGACTGAGGCTCTCGAGTTTTGGGATAGGTTCCAGTCACTGGTACCGTTTCGCATCAACGCTCACCGTACCGAGTACTACCTTAGCCGCGACGACTACAAGAAGGCTGAGGGCAGCCTCCACGAGATGGAGCGCCTCCGTCCGGAAAGCGCATGGGTGCTTATGTACCGGGGGTTTTTGAGTGCGCGGAGAGGAGATTACAAGGTCGCGCGGCAGTGCATTGAGACTCTTGAGGAGCTCGAGCGGGGAGGAGCCCTCACCTGCTTCTTTGTGGGTTTTATCTACTTCGCGCTGGACGAGATGACCTCATTCTGGACATGCATGGAGCGCGCACTGAAACTACACTCACTGCCACTCATGGAGCTCATGTGGTCGCCACTCTTCGAGAAGGCTCGAGGCGACAAGCGCTACTTGTCTCTACTCCAGAGGCAGGGTACTCAATCTCACTCCGCCTAGGCGGTCGGGAGCGCGCCAAGGCTGTCTTGCTTACTCGTCGCGGTACGCACTGGCAATCGGGCTTACGCTGAGGCTCGCGAGTCGAGCCGCTGCGACAAGCAGCTCTCCATCATCCGGACGGCAAGAGCCGCTAATGCCTCTAGTCAGGGTGATAGACCTTGGCCGGCGAGGCTCTCATCTCCCGGTCTGAGGTGAGCTCTCGGAACCGGCGCTGGAGGCAGTAGACCGGTTGCTGGCCACTGCTTCTCTAGGCAGCGCGAGCTGGCGCCTAAACGGGCCGGTCAGAGGTCAGGCGGGGGCGCGCTCGCCTCCTCGACGGTCAGCTCCGCCGCTGGGTCGGCTTCCAAGCGGTCATCTGGGATGGGCAGCCCGCTGCGCACGGAGCGGCCAAAGACTCCCCGTTCAAGGCGGCCCTCGGCCCGCTCCAGAGCGGCCAGCCGCTGGCGCAGCGCGCGGGTGACCGCATCGTCTACCTCTTCAGCTGTGAGGGGCTCCGCAAGATCCGCTGGCTCTCCTCCGGGCTCGTCCGCAGCGAGTCGCTCGCCCCGACCTGAAGCCTCCACCTGGCCTAGCAATCGGGTGACCCGGGTTCGCTCCGCCCGGAGCAACTCTCGGGCCCGTTCTTGGTCCATCTGGTCTCCTGCAGTGGTCGGCAAGCGGAGAAGGTGGCTGAGTCAGTGGCTCGGCAGTGGTGGAGTGGACGCCGAGCAAACCAGCCTTGGCTGAACTGCCCGCCGATTGGCAGTCTAGCGCCGGTGAGCTAGCGCAGAGCGGCGAACCCGGATGCGGTTCACGCGCTCAGGGAGGTCGCCGCGGAACCGAACGAGGGAAAAGCCCTCGTGACCCGAAGAAGCTCGGTGAGCCCTTGGTATCCACCTGGGGTGAGCTCCACCGCCCGTCCCTGCGGAACTCGTCGAAGCCAATCGAGCTCGAACATTCGGCGCGTGATCGCGGCCGGCAATGAACCGGCAGCGTGGTACTCCCTTTCGGTCCAGTCCAAGCAGGGCCGAACGAACAGGCGGCCCGACCCCAGCGGCAGCATCACTGCCAATGGATCGAGAAGTGACAACTTGCCTGGACTGAAGTCCCGAGTGATCACCGCAGACGCGACCAGCGCCTGAGTGAACTCGATACCTAGCCGGCCTGCCAAGTGGTCATAGCAGGTACGGCCGCGCCTCAGAGTCGGTTCTACTGCCGGCCGGCTGGGGACAGTCAACCTGCTCGCCGGCAAACCCACCGCGAGGGCTTCAAGGACGGACGCCACCTCGGCCCCGGCCAGGCGGAAGTACCGATGGCGGCCTTGCCTCGCGACGTCTAGAGCTCCAGCATCGACTAGCCGCGCCAGATGCTCGCTCGCGGTGGATGCCGCCACGCCTGCGTCGCTGGCCAGCTCACCCGCAGTGCGAAAGCGCCCGTCCAAAAGTTCCACACATAGTGCTACCCGGGTGTCGTCAGCGAACAGCCGCGCGGTCGCGGCCACGGGCGCGTCACCAATCCCGCGTCTCACGCCGACAATTATCGCTCCCAAACCGAGCTCGTGTGCGTCATTGGTCAACACTTCGGCACGCGCCGAAACTTTGAGGCTGCGGATATCCAGCTGGCGCACCAGGCTGCCAGCTGTCATGTCCGACTTCAAGATTCATCCTTTTGGGTGATGGTGTGACACGCTCTCTCACCCTAGTGGGTGATGTCGGACTCTTCGCGTCGTGTAAACGGAGCACAAGCCCGGAAAGGAATTCATCCCTTAGAGGGATGCTCTTTCTACCGCGCTTGGCTAGCGTTCTAGGGGTAACGCTTCCGTGCGCTGTCGTAAGCGTATCTGTGAATGTACGTAGTGGAGGGCCTAAAGCCTATGCGACGTAACCCAATACTTCCATCATTGCGCTGGGTGGGCCCACTGGTCGTCGCAGCATTGCTGCTCACCGCCGCCAGTAGCATGAGCGCCGACGCCAAGACAACTGCCAAGACTTCCTCTACGGTGACCTGGGCAGAGCTGCCTTCGGCTCCTCCCGAGTACATCTCGCCGCTGGCAGGAAGTGCCTGGTTCAGTGTCACCAACCTCTCCGATTTCTCCGAGGTCATGTACCGACCACTGTTCTGGTTCGGAGACAACGGCCAGCCCAAGTTCAACCCCGCGCTGAGCATCGCCAACGCCCCCGTGTGGTCCGACAACGACCAGACCGCCACGATCACCATGAAGCACTGGGTCTGGTCCGATGGCGCCCCGATCACCGCCAGGGACGTGGTCTTCTGGATGAACCTGCTGGAGGCTTCGGTTTCCCCCGCAGCCGCCAACGTCGGTAGCAGTAGTGCTCCCGGCCCAGGCTACGGCGCCTTTGTCTCGGGTGGCTTCCCCAACAACGTCGTCAGCTACACCGCGACCGGGACCTATAGCCTGGTCTTCCACCTCAACGCGTCCTACGACCCGACCTGGTTCCTCTACAACGAATTGAGCCAGATCACCCCCCTGCCGCAAGCCTCCTGGGACAAGCTCTCAGCCACTGGCGCAGTCGGCAACTATGACGAGCAGGGCACCGGCACTGGGACCACTGGGGCGCTGGGAGTGGCCCAGTTCATCAACCTCCAGTCCGAGAACACCAGCACCTACGCCAGCAACCCCATGTGGCAGGTGGTGAGCGGTCCCTACAAGCTCAGCCAATACACCACCGCTGGCTTTGTGAAGATGGTGCCCAACACCAAGTACTCGGGACCCGACAAGGCCAAGGTCAGTGTCTTCGAAGAGATCCCCTTCACCAGCGACACTGCCGAGTTCAATGAGCTGCGCGCCGGCGACCTGACGATCGGATACGTCCCCACTCAAGACCTCGCGCAGAAGGGGTACATGGAAAGCCATGGCTACAAGTTCGCTCCTTGGAACCAGTTCGGGATCGTCTACTTCGCCTACAACTTCACCGAGCCGACCACGGGCCCGATCTTCAAGCAGCTCTACTTCCGCCAGGCCTTCCAAAGCCTGGTGAACCAGCCGGAGTATCTCAAGAAATTCCTAGGCGGGGTGGGGACCATCACCAACGGGCCGGTCCCGACATACCCCACAGGTAACGCCGACCTGACCAAACTCGAGTCGAGCGGCCAGGTGTACCCGTACGACCCCAGCAAGGCGGTAGCCCTGCTCAAGGACCACGGCTGGTCCGTCAAGCCGGGCGGCACCACTACCTGCACCAAGCCGGGTACCGGAACTGGTGAGTGCGGAGCCGGCATCGTTACGGGCGCGTCGCTCTCCTTCCGGCTCCTCTACGCTAGCGGCCAAGTTTACCTGACAGATGAGATGGAAGCTTTGAAGTCCACCGCGGACCAGGAGGCCGGGATCCAGGTCGCACTCTCGCAAGCACCGTTCGGCCAGGTGATCGCTGAAACTTTCGGCGCTGCCTGCAGCGACGCTAGCCCCTGCAGTGGCTGGGATATGGGCAACTGGGGCGGTGGCTGGGTCTACTCACCTGACTACTTCCCGACCGGCGAGGAGCTGTTCGAGACCGGGGCCGAGTCAAACCCCGGCTACTACAGCAGCACCGAGACCAACAAGTTGATCGCCGCGACCAACACCGACGCGACCGTCTCCGGCGAGCTCAGGGCACTTGACGCCTATGAGAATTACGTGGCCAGGCAACTGCCAGTGGTCTGGATGCCATCCATCCCCTACCAGCTGACCATGTACAAGAGCAGCCTGACGGGCCTGTTGCCCCAGGGTGTCTTCGACGAGATCTACCCGGAGGACTACAGCTTCTAGATCAACTAGATCGCTACCGACAGGCCCTGAGCGCTCACTAGCGTGGGAGGCCCGGCGTTGCGCCGGGCCTTTCTCGCGTCTCGCATCAAGCCGCGACCACCTTCTGTATCCAAAGCCGCTACCAATTGGTCGATCTGAATTGTTCCCGTCTAGAAACTGGCCGGAGTCGATTCTGTATTACCCTGACGACAGGGCGGCCGCCCGCTATGCAGGTTTGGTGGGCATGGAAGATGTCAAGTCTCGCGTGCATAACGAGCTGGCCCTCTGGCTGGCTCCGGAGCGCCTCGCGGAGTGGAGTCATCGTTACGGACAGCATGGCTTGGTTTCGGAATTAGCTCCTCTCCCATCCCCGGCCCCGGTGATCGTACTCGCCGGTGATAGCGGTACCGGCAAAACCTCCCTTGCTGAGTCTCTGGGCGACCCGCTTGCCCGCAGCTTGAGAGTCAAATTGCGCGGCTATCGAGTTGGGCCGAGCCCGGGTTCTGCGCAGCAGCTGGAAGCGGCACTGAGACCAGATTTCGCGCCGCAAGCAGCCGCTGTCGAACCTGCCCCTGCGGTCAGCGGACACATCCTAATCTACGATCAGCAGTATCCTCTGGAGACGGGTGGAGACGGCGACCCCCAGGACGGACCCGACCGCGGGGGGGTGGTGGGTCGCGTGGTGCAGGCAGCGGAGATGCTAGCGGCGCGCGGACAGCCAGCGGCCGTAATCCTGTGCGTGAGTCACCCTTCCCAGGTGGATGTGGCCGTGCGCCGACTTACATCGGAGGAGTTCGTGCTTGCTCGCCCAGGGGCAGCGGAACGCGAGGTAGTACTCAGGCGTCTGACTGAGGGTCTTCCTATGAGCGACGCCGAACTAGTGAGACTGGTTCGAGCTACCGGGCCCCGAGATGGAACGCCAGGGTACACCTACGGCGATCTGGCCCAGCGACTCATGCACGCCGCCATCCTTGCCAGCTATCCCGACCGCCCTTTGACCGCTACCACGCTTATCGGCGTGGCTCGACGCCTACCATCCACGCCGACTGCGACCGCGACCACTTTGGGCGGGGTACAGCCATCATCAGATTAGTCGAGGTCTTGCCGCGGCGGTAGCCGCGCTGCGGTAGCCGCGCTTGCGAAGCAACATCCCATGCTCGCGCTGCCAATGCCGAGGCGGTGCCTTGCACGACAATCACCCGATATGCTCGACCCGGCGGTCGACCAAAGGGAGGATTGGCTGATGCAAGTAGGGATCCTGACCGGCGGAGGAGATGCTCCGGGGTTGAACGCTGCCATTCGGGCTGTGGCCCGCTGTGCCTTCGCCGACGGGGTCGGAGTACTCGGGGTGCGTAACGGTTGGGCGGGCCTGCTCGGAGCTGGCGACGTTTGGTCGATCCAGCCAGCCGACGTCTCGGGCATCCTGGTTCGCGGCGGAACCATCCTCGGCACCTCGAGGGTCAACCCAATGAGCGAGGCGGAGGCAATGGACGCGGTCGCAGCCAATTTGAGTCAACTCGGAATCGATGCGCTGGTGGCGATGGGAGGGGACGACACACTTTCCGTGGCAGCTTCACTAGCAGAGCGCGGCGTTCCGGTGGTTGGCGTTCCCAAGACCGTGGACAACGACCTGCAGGTCACCGAATACTGCATTGGCTTCGACAGCGCGGTCGCCATCGTCACCGAGGCAGTCGATCGGTTGCACAGCACCGCCGCCTCCCATCACCGAGTAATGGTCGTCGAGGCCATGGGACGCGAGGCTGGTTGGGTCACGCTCATGGGCGGCCTGGCGGGGGGGGCCGACATGATCGTGATCCCTGAATTTCCCATCGACATGGAGCAGGTGGTGGACCACCTCCACAGACGGGGGGAGCGAGGCAGAACCTACAGCATTATTGCGGTCTCGGAGGGAGCGGAGGTCGGAGGGCTTGACGCGCCTTCTTTGAGTGGGGAGCCTCGCGATGCCTTCGGACACGTCCGGTTGAGCCGTCGAGGCATCGGTGAGCGACTGGGCCGACAGTTGGAATCCGACACCGGGTTCGAGACCAGAGTCACGGTCCTAGGCCACACCCAAAGGGGCGGAACGCCCACCGCATACGACCGGATTTGGGCAACACGGGTTGGCGCCGCAGCCTACAGCTTGATACGCGACGGCAACTTTGGCAAGATCCCGGTCAAGCTCGGCGACACCGTCCAGACTGCCCGGCTCACCGACGTGGTCGCTGAACCCAGGTTGGTGCCCGAAGACCTATATCGCCTGGCTCAGGTTTTCTACTAAGCGGCCGAGAACGATCCTCGAGCTCCGCCCATCGCGGCGAAGGCGCGGCCGTGGACTACCTACCTGCCGGGCGCACTCGGCCCTTGTCCTTCTAGGATCACGCGCCGGACGTCGCGGGCAATCTCCAAGTCCTCCCTGCTTTGTATTAGGAGGACCTGCACGGAGGAGTCTGGCGGGCTAATTGACCGGTCGCCGACCCCTGAGCGATTGCTACCCGAATCGATGCAGACATCAAGAAATCCGAGTCGCTCTCCACACATCTCCCGGACCGGAGCAGAGTTCTCGCCGACGCCGCCAGTAAAGACCAAAGCATCGAGACCGTCCATCGCAGCAACCATCGCAGCGATCCCAGCACACAGATGATGGAGATACACATCGACCGCGAGTCTGGCCGAGGTATCCCCCTCCGCGCTCCGCCTCGTAATGGTTTCCATCTCGGCATAGCCACCCAGGCCAAGGAGACCCGAACGGTTCTCCAGCACATCTGCCAACTCGGCTGCCGAAACTCCCGCGTGTTGCTCTAGCCAGAGGACTAATCCCGGATCGACGCTCCCGCTCCGGGTCGCCATCACCAGGCCTTCAAGCGGGGTGAATCCCATCGTAGTGTCGACTGATTGGCCGTGTAGGACCGCGCACAAAGAGGCGCCCGCTCCGAGGTGACAAGTGACAACCCGGAGGTCTTCGGCCGGTCGGCGCAGCATGGCAGCCGCCCGCCTCGAGCTGTACGCGTGGGAGAGACCATGGAATCCGAAGCGCCGCAGTGGCCAGCGTGTTCGCCACTCTTGCGGTAGGGCATAGGTTGAGGCGGCCGCGGGGAGGTTGGCGTGGAAGGCGGTATCGAAGCAAGCGACTGCTGGAACTTCGGGGAGAGCCGCTTTGGTTGCCGCGAGTGCCGCTAGAGACTTGGGCTGGTGGAGCGGAGCCAGGTCGGTCAGCGCCCCCAGGCGCCGCTCGATCTCCTGATTGAGCAGCACCGCTGTGGTGAACTCGGTCCCCCCATGAACGATACGGTGTCCGACAGCGTCAACCGGCCCCAGTGAACTGATGGTTTGCTGCAACCACGCTGCCCCACCAGCTCCGCGCGGAGGTGGAAGGTCTGAGCCCGCAGACACGGTATCGTCGGGTTCAACGACTCGGAGCCTTAGGCTGCTGGAGCCCGCGTTGACGACGAGAACTCGCATCGTCCGAACTACGCCGACCAGGTCCAGTCGCGTATCTCCACCGGGTCCTCCCCATGCTCACGGGTGTAGAGCCGGGACGCGAGACGCTTGTCCACCATCTCCTGGCGTAGATGCCCGGCCGGATCAGCAAGACCAGGCACTCGGTCGATTACGTCGATGACAAGGCGGAACCGATCCAGATCGTTGAGCATCACCATGTCGAAGGGAGTGGTGGTCGTCCCCTCCTCCTTGTATCCCCGGACATGAATGTTGTGGTGATTGTGGCGACGGTATGTCAAGCGATGGATCAAAGTCGGGTAGCCATGGTAGGCGAAGATCACAGGGCGCTCGTCGGTGAACAGGGCATCGAACTCCGCATCGGACAGCCCGTGAGCGTGCTCCTCCGGTGGCTCGAGGCGCATTAGGTCGACCACGTTGACCACCCTTACCTTGAGGTAGGGCAGCTCTTGGCGAAGGATCGATGCGGCGGCCACAGTCTCCAGAGTTGGGACATCGCCACAGCATGCCAAGACCACATCGGGGTCGCTTCCAGCATCGTTGCTGGCGAACTCCCAAATGCCGGCTCCTCGAGTGCAGTGAATTACCGCGTCTTCCACTGTTAGCCAGTTGGGAGCCATTTGTTTGCCAGCCACGATCACGTTGACGTAGTTGCGGCTGCGCAGGCAATGATCCGCTACTGAGAGCAAGCAGTTAGCGTCGGGGGGTAGGTAAACCCGAATTATCTCCGCCTTCTTGTTGGTGACGTGGTCGATAAAACCCGGATCTTGGTGGGAGAATCCATTGTTGTCCTGACGCCAGACGTGGGAAGACAGCAGGTAGTTGAGCGACGGGATCGGCCGTCTCCAGGAAATGGCGCGACACGACTTCAACCACTTGGCGTGCTGGTTGAACATGGAGTCGACGATGTGGATGAAGGCCTCGTAGCAATTGAACAGACCGTGGCGACCGGTGAGCAAGTAACCCTCGAGCCAGCCCTGGCAGAGGTGCTCGGATAGGACCTCCATAACCCGCCCGTCAGGCGCCAGATGATCGTCGTCAGGGACGGTCGTAGCGTCGAAGGTCCGGTCAGTGACCTCGAAGACCGCATCGAGCCGGTTGGAGGTGGTTTCGTCCGGTCCGAAGAGGCGGAAGTTATCGCGGTTGCCTTTGATCACGTCGCGAAGGAATCGCCCGAGCACCCGGGTCGCCTCTGAGGAAGAACCACCGGGAGTGGGTACCTCCACGCCATAGTTGTGGAAGTCAGGCAGCTCCAGATCACGTACCAGCAGGCCACCGTTGCTGCGGGGATTGGCGCTCATCCGGCGGGTTCCGCGCGGGGCCAGCTGGGCCAGCTCCTCCACCAGCCTCCCCCGGTCATCGAAGAGCTCTTCCGGCCGGTAACTGCGCATCCATTCCTCGAGAAGTCGCAGGTGCTCCGGATTCTCCCGGACTTCCGCAATGGGGATCTGATGAGCTCGAAAAGTCCCCTCCACCGGCAAGCCGTCGACCTCCTTGGGGCAGCCCCAGCCCTTCGGGGTTCGCAGGATCAGCATCGGCCAAATGGGCCGGGACGGATCCTTCTGCTCGCGGGCCCGTCGCCAGATCTCCTGGATCTCCTGGACGATCGCGTCCAGGGTGGCCGCTAGCTCCTGGTGCACCCGGGAGGGATCGTCGCCGCCCACCTCGTAGACCCGGTAGCCGTATCCCTCGAAGAGGGCGCGCAGCTCGTGATCGGGGATCCGGGCCAGAAAGGTGGGGCTCGCGATCTTGTAGCCGTTGAGGTGCAACACCGGTAGCACCGCTCCATCTCGGATCGGATCCAGGTACTTGTTGGAGTGCCAACTTGTCGCCATCGGGCCCGTCTCCGCCTCGCCGTCGCCAACCACGCAGCAAGCAATCAGCTGGGGAAGATCAAAGACCGCGCCGTAAGCATGGGTGAGGGCGTACCCGAGTTCGCCGCCTTCGTTAATCGAACCGGGCGTATCCGGCGATGCGTGGCTCGGGATGCCGCCGGGAAAGGAGAACTGGCGAAAGAGCCGCCGAAGACCCTCTTGGTCTTGGCTGATGTGGGGGTACACCTCGGTGTAGGTCCCCTCCAGGTAGGTGTTAGCCACGACTCCCGGTGCTCCGTGGCCAGGGCCGGAGACATACAAAAGGTCCAGATCGCGTTCGCGGATCAACCGGTTCAGGTGAGCGTAGATCAGGTTCTGTCCCGGACACGTTCCCCAGTGACCGAGCAACCGAGGCTTTATGTGCTCCGCACGTAGTGGCTCCGCCAGGAGGGGATTGTCGAGGAGATAGATCTGACCGATGGACAGGTAGTTGGCCGCACGCCAATAGCCGTCGACCAACCGCAGCCCCTCCGCACTGAGTGGACCGAGGTTGGTGGGAGCCGCATGGGTGTCCATTGGTCCATTTTCAATGTGGAGCCATTGATCGTGCCGGTTACGCATGACTGCGCGGCCACCCCAAGTCACCCCCGCGCCAAGAGGCGGCCCTAACTCTCAAGAAGAGGAGCCGCCTCGGTGGCCCGTCTATGTGGTAATCGCCACCTTTAGAACCCCGTCTCGCTGCTCGGCGAAGAGGTCGTAAGCCTCGAGGATCTGGGAGAGATTGAATTCGTGCGTCAGCAACGGGGTCAGGTCAATTCGCCCGTTCTCCACCAATCGCATAAGGCTCGCCATCCGTTGACGGCCGCCCGGGCACAAGGTGTTCACGATGGTCTGGTCACCCAATCCACCGACGTAGTCGGTGGGGTGGATGGTGAGGTCATGCGAGTAGATTCCCAGCGACGACAGCGTGCCCCCGGGCCTGATCACCTTCAACCCGTTGGCAAATGTGCCGCTTGTCCCCAGGGCTTCGATAGCAACGTCGACTCCTCGACCTTCGGTTATCCGCCTGATCTCGGCGACGACGTCCATTGACTCAAAATGGAGAGCGACATCCGCACCGAGTCGGAGCGCCATCTTCAGTCGTTCGTGGATCGAGTCCACCACGATCACGAGGCCGGCGCCCTTCAGCCGGGCGCCAATCGAGGCACACAGCCCAATCGGACCTTGGGCGAAGATCGCCACTGTGTCTCCTAAGCCGACGCCAGCCTTTTCCGACGCTGAGAATCCGGTCGAGGCGATGTCCGCGAGCAGAACGACTTGGCGATCGCTCAGAGACTTCGGGACGGGTGCCAGGTTCGCCTGCGCGTAGGGCACTAGGACATATTCCGCCTGGCAACCGTTGATGGAGTTTCCAAGCCTCCATCCTCCTCCTGCCACCCACTTGTCCTCGTGCCCGGAGCATTGAGCCCACTGTCCCGAGAGACAGAAGAAGCAACTCCCGCATGGAGTGATTGCGGGAATCAGGACACGCTCACCGAGCTGGAAACCAACCACGCCTGGCCCAAGTTCATGAATGGTCCCGACCGCCTCATGCCCGAGGGTACGGCCTTTGCTCACGGGCCACTCCTCGCGCGAGATGTGGACATCGGTGCCACAGATCGTGGTCAGTGAAACCTTCACGACCGCTTGGTTGACGCCGGCGCGCGGTACTGGCACTTCGTCGAGAGAGAGCAGTCCGGGGCCGTGATAGACCATCGCATTCATCGTTGTCGGAATGGCACTCCCGCCGTCGTGGTGCCGATAAAGAGAATCTCCCGAGGTTGGCTCTGGCGCCTGGAGGTTCGTGGCCGCCTCCGCAGGGAGCCGGCTCTCGACCCGGCTCATGGGGGACACCAGTTGACGCCAGCAGACCGGGCGGTCGTAAGGGCCGGCCCTTCTTCAACTGGGGAAGCAGGGCCGACGACTACAACTGGACAGTAGGCGTGCGCTACGCACCGGTGGGACACCGAACCCAGAAGTGAACCGACCATGCCTCCGTGACCGCGGGAGCCCACCACTAACAGTGATGCGTGCTTGCTCGCCTCGATCAGAACCTTGGCTGGCAGACCCTCGATCAACTTGGCGTCGATCTCAACTTCAGGATCCGACTCCGAGGCCCTCCCAACCTGACTGGAGAGGACCTTCTTGGCCTCGTCGGCTAGCTCCTCCTTGAGAGCTGGCGACCAGGCAGCATACGGGGCCGCGCTCACCAGGCTCGGAACCATGTAGGCGCTGATGGCGAGGACTTTGGTCCCCTTGGCCGCCGCCTCACGGACCGCCCACTCCAGAGCGCGTCGACTCGATGGAGAGCCATCCACTCCGACCACGATCGGTCCTGACAAATGGTCTCGATCAGTCCTAGAACTGGCTAATGCGTTCATGGCCGAACTCCTCAAGCTACGCGGAGCTACTGACTACCGTCAGGGCCTCCGTCAAGTCCATCGTCGGGCGCAGCACCCACAGGCGGCAGGGGGTAAACCGTTGGGTCGGGCCGGTGAAATCGCCTAGTGCTCCAGCTGTCTTGGAGAACGAGCGAACGCCCCCGAGCACTGGGAGTTAGCTCGTTCTCACCGCGGTGCTCACCGCTTCACCAAACCTTCACACCAAAAGCCTGCTGTGCTCGCCCCCATCACATCCAGTCACGGACCCCCAAATCGGGCCCGGGTCCTGAATTCGTCGGCAGTCGCCCCTGTGGCCGCCCGCGGATTGGTCTCAGCCGGCGGCTACTCCGGGCGCGTCCACGGCCGCACTACCACCACCGGGCAGTGGGCATGGGTGACGCATTGCTGCGAGACCGAGCCGAGCAGCAAGCCCACAAACCCTCCATGGCCGCGGGAACCCACAACGAGCATTGACGCTCGAGCGCTTGCCTCAATGAGTGCCTGGGCGGCCGAGCCCTCGAAAATCTCAGCCTCGAGCTTGACCTTGGGATGTGCCTTGCTGGCTTTCGCAACTTCAGTAGCGACCACCTTCCGACAGTAGTCGGCCAGTTCTTGGATGTTGGCTGGCTCATATGAGAACCCTGGCTCGGCCATGGCGATCGCAGGAATCGCGTAGGTGCTGATTACTCGGACGCTAACTCCCCTCGACTCGGCCTCCCTGACCGCCCATTGCAAGGCGCGACGACTGGACTCCGACCCGTCGATCCCGACCACGATGGGGGCGGAACCGCGCTTCTGGTCGGAGCTCCGCTGGTCGACTTTTTTCATCTTTATCTCCTAAGCTCTTACGCCACCCAAATCATTGCTTCAGGCACTCGACCTGGAAGGCTCCACTGGGGTCTCGCTCGACTCCGTGGATGTCATGGTCGAAGCTAGGGAAGCGGCGGTCAAAATCCTCCAGGGCCCCCAGGTACTGGAGCACTGGTCCGTCACTTGTACCAGCTTCCTCACCAGGCATGAGTACCGGGATCCCCGGAGGGTAGGGCACCACCATCACCGCGGCTGCCTTTCCCGCCATTTGAGAGAGCGGCACTCTCTCCGTTTGGCTACGGACCAGGCGGCGGTACGCCTCTCCGGGGGTGCAGCGGGCTCCCGGTAGGTCTCCGAACGCTCGATCGAGCAGGTCCGGCAGACGCCGGGTTTGCATCTCAGCGTGCATCTCATCACAGAGTCCGCGCAGGGTCAGCTTGCCGTACCGGTCGGGATAGGCAGCCACCAGTTCTGGCAAGGCCTGAGCCAGTGGTTGGTCTTGATCGTAAGCTCGCTTGAAGGCCAGCAGCCCGTCCAGCAGCGTTCCCCACTTGCCCTTGGTGAAGCCGATCGAGAACAGCACCAGAAACGTATAGTCCCCGGTCTTCTCAACTTCTATCCGAAGCTTGTGGAGGAACAGGGTGACGACTTGGGCTGGGATGCCCCGATCCGCAAAAGTCCCTTGGGCATCGATGCCGGGAGTGGTGACTGTGACCTTGATCGGGTCGAGCATGCAAAAGCCTTCGGTCAGCCCCGAGAAACCGTGCCAGGACTCGCTCGGAACCAGCTCCCAGCACGTGGGCTCGGTGGCCAGGAGCTCGTCTGAGGCCTTGTTGAATCGGAGCGTCTTGCCCGACTTCGGGTCGCGGACGGACTCTGGCTGCCAGAGGCCAAAGAACCAGCCCTCCGTCCTGGTCAGCTCGGCCCCGACGTCGATGAAACGCTTCCGAAAATGAACAGCTTCCCGAATCGACTCGTCGGTAAGGTTCAGCCCGCCTGGATCGTCCATCATCGCGGCTGCCACATCTAGGCAGGCGATCATCGGGTAGAAGGGCGAGGTGGACCCGTGCATCATGTACGCCTCGTTGAAGCGGTCGTGATCCACCGGGGCCCGCTCACCCGAACGGATGTGGATCATTGAGCCTTGGGAGAACGCTGCCAACAGCTTGTGGGTGGACTGGGTCGCGTAGAGCGTGGGGCCGCTCGCCTCCGGCCGCGAGCCCATCGCGTAGCGGTCTCGGTAGAGCGGGTTGAAGCAGGCGTAGCCGAACCACGCCTCGTCGAAATGCACCCGCGCTACACTCTCGCCCAGCAGGGCGGCGGTTCTGCTTGCGTCGTAGCAGAGCCCATCATAGGTTGAGTTGGTCACGGCAGCATAGACGGGTTCCGTTGCGTTGGCTAGCTTCCTCAACGGGCTAGTCGCGATCGCCTTGGTGACCGCTGCGGAACTAAGTTTTTTGGCCGGAATCGGGCCCATGATTCCGTAACCGTTTCTCACTGGCATCAGATACACCGGGACCGCATCGGTCACGGTCAGCGAGTAGTTCATCGACTTGTGACAGTTGCGGTCAACCAGCACTACATCTCCGGCGGTGATGCAGCTGTGGCCAACGATCTGGTTCGCGGTGGAGGTGCCGTTGAGCACGAAGAAGGTCTGATCGGCACCGAAGATTCGCGCGGCGTTCTGCTCTGACTCCCCCACCTTACCCGAGTGGTCAAGCAGGGACCCAAGCGCCCGAAGAGGGCCGAGCGAGACCGACAGGTCGGTGCGGAAGAGGTTCTCACCATAGAAGTCATAGAACGCCCTGCCGATCGCCGACTTCCGGAATGCGGTACCTCCGGCGTGGCCGGGGGTGTGCATTGAGTACTCGTAGCTGTCGGTGAAGTCGAGCAGGGCCTGGAAGTAGGGCGGAAGCAGCGTCTCCGTGTAACGGCGCCAGGCCCAATCGATGCGGCCTGCGATGAAGTCCGGGGTGTCCTCGAATAGGAAGACATACTCCTGGGTGGCTTCAGTGACACTCAATGGCAGAGCCTCAAGGTCCCCCTGCTCTAAGAAGACGAAGATCGGCATCCGGTCGTTTCTTTGACGCACCGAGGTGATGATGGCCTCAGCATCCGTGACCTCCTTCACACCACCTAGACCCCAGTCAACAAGGACACCTCCGAATGTCGGATCTGAGGTAACCAGTGCTGTCGCGTCGGTCACCGTCTCTACTTGTTCGACGCGGTGTCCCAACACCTGCAGCGCATCGACTATGCGCCCAATCGTGCGATCAGCCTCACGCCGACGCTCTCGACCTGAAACCATCAGCACCGGAAACTCGGTCTTGGCTAACATCACTCACTCCTCACCGACTATCAAATGCCAGGCCCTGGAACCCGGGATGGACTCTGGGACCTAGACGGGGCGTCTGGGAGTCCGGCTAGACCTTTTTCTGCCGGTCTCCCGTTCACTTCGAGCCGCTATCCGCGCCTACTTCATCGAGACGCCGGCTGGGTGACGCACTGTCGGCGAACCACCACCAACCGGTTGCAGAGTGGACGGCGTGGATGCGCCAGGCGACTCTCGCCCGATCTCGTCGCCAAACTCGTCGACATCGAGGAGCACGGGATCCGGATGAGCGATGAACCAGCTGGGCTTCTTGATCCGTTCGATGATGAATGGCGGGACCGAGCAGATCACGATCGCCAGGAACATAGCCAGCACATAGAACGGTGTTGGCCAGGTCGCAACTCCAGTCGGCGGGAAGAACCCCAGTATCAGGCCCAGGACGCAGCCGAAGATGCCGATGCCGGCCACAAACCAC
>JBAUWA010000008.1:0-16197 GCA_049583555.1 Candidatus Dormiibacterota bacterium
AGGGCAAGCTCCATTTCATTATCCGGCGCGTGCGCGACTCCGAACTCGGCCGCCGAGTTGGCTTCACCGGCTCCGTGGAAGGCCCCTCCGAGCGCTAGGCGCCGCCAAGGACCACCTTCATCGCCAGGTCCAGAGCCGGGGCGCTCTGGGTTATGCGCCCGACCGAGATGTAGTTGGGATGGGCGGCCGCATATAAGCTCAAGTTATCGAGGTCGACGCCACCGCTGATCTCGATCTCGGTCCGGCCCCCTACTAACTTCACCGCGGCTGCCGCAGCCTCGGGAGTGAAGTTGTCCAGCAGTACCCGTCCCACGCCGAACTGAAAAGCCACCTCGAGCTCCTCTTTGGACCGCACCTCGACTTCCAAGTCCCGAGCCGGATGGCGAGCGCTGGCCCGGCCCAGAGCTGCTGCCAAGCCTCCCGCCAGGTCCGAATGGTTGTCCTTGATGAGGATGGCGTCGTAGAGACCCATCCGGTGATTGCGCGCGCCGCCAGTGCGGCTGGCGTACTTCTCCAGGACCCGCAAGCCGGGGATGGTCTTACGGGTGTCCAATATCTCCACCCCGTAGGGGCTGGCCAGGGCCACGAACTTGGCGGTGAGGCTGGCGATCCCGGACAGGTGCTGCAGGAAGTTGAGCGCGGTCCGCTCCCCCACCAATATCCCTTGGGCCGCACCCTCGACCCGGATCGGGAGGCTGCCCGCAGAAAGGGGGTCGCCATCACGCATCAGCTGGGTGAAGCTGATCGCGGGATCCACCTGGCGGAAGACCTCCCTGGCCAGCGCGACCCCGCAAAGTACACCTTCCTCGCGGGCGACCACCTGTGCCCGGCAAAGCTGCCCCGAGTCGACCACCGCGGCACCGGTGAGGTCGCTCCCGCGCCAGTCCTCGGCCAGGGCCCTTGCCGCCTGCGCCTCTATCTCAGCCGCTTCGAGCTGGCTCAACCGACCTGAACTCGAGCGGCACACCCCGTCTCTGGATCACCGCTCCCAGGAACCTCTTCTCAGGGTTGGGGAAGTCGCTGCGGAAGTGGGCGCCCCGGCTCTCTTCTCGAAAGCTAGCGGCCTGCACCAGCAACTCGCTGAGACCAAGCATGCCCCGAAGCTCAGTGAGGCGCGGGTCTACCGGGACCTCGGGCAGCGTCTCGGCGAGGGCACGGAGCCGGGCCGCGGTGCGGACCAACCCCTCGTTCTCGCGGACAATTCCCGCGCCGCTCCACATCGCCTCCTGCAGGGCGAGCCGGGACGCCGCCAGCTGCTCCGGATCGACGTACTCGAGCTGGAGATCTCGAGCCGGCTCGGGCGGCGCCAGGCGTTGCCTTTCGCCCTCTTCCAGTACCGCCTCCACCGCTCGAGCCGAGAAAACCAGCGACTCCAGCAGGCTGTTGCTGGCGAGCCGATTGGCACCGTGGACTCCGGTGGAGGCGACCTCGCCGGCCGCGTAGAGCCCGGGGACGGTGGTGGCCCCGTGAAGGTCGGTTCGGACCCCGCCCATCTGGTAGTGGGCGGCTGGCGCCACCGGGATCAGCTCCTCGGTGATGTCGATCCCGTGGCCAGCACAGGTGGCGGCGATGCTGGGAAAGCGGACCCGGGCCCGGCTGGCCCCGATGGGGCGGAGATCGAGCCAGACCTGGTCCAGCTCACGCTCCTCCATGCGCTGACTGATGGCGCGGGCCACAACGTCACGGCCGGCAAGCTCGCCCGCCGGGTCGGCTCGGAACAGAAACCGCTCGCCCAGGTCATCCACCACCAGCGCTCCCTCGCCCCTGACTGCCTCCGAGATGAGGAAGGCGGGTGATCCGGGAAGCGCGAGGGCAGTGGGATGGAACTGCACGAATTCCAAGTGGGCGATCTCAGCCCCCGCTTGATGGCCGAGCCAGACCCCGTCACCGGTGGATGGCGGCGGGTTGGTGGTGTGGCGATAGCAGCGGCCCAGGCCGCCGGTGGCCAGGAGCACGGCCCCCGCCTCCAGGCGCCGGATCCCTGGCTGCCGAATCGAGATTGACTCCACCCCCCAGCAGCGCCCCTCACTGATCAGGACGCGCCGCACCAGCTGTTCCTCCAAGATCAGCGCCACCTCCCCGGCGGCGCGGGTGGCCAGCAGGTCTTCGACTTCTCTCCCGGTGGCGTCGCCCCCGGCGTGGACGATCCGAGAGCGGGAGTGGGCCGCCTCCCGGGCCACCAGTAGGACCCCGTCCTGAGTGTCGAAATGAACGCCCAGCTCGATCAGCTCACGGATGCGGCCCGGGCCCTCCTCCACCAGCACCGCCACCGCCTTTGGATCGCAGAGCCCCCTTCCAGCCGCCAGCGTGTCGGCAGCGTGCAGCGCTGGACTGTCGCCAGGATCAACCGCCGCGGCGATGCCACCCTGGGCGTAGCGGCTGCTCGACTCCTGCAAAGTGGCCTTGGTCAGTACCGCGACCTTGAGGCCGGCCTGGGCAGCTTTGACTGCGGCGAAAAGACCGGCGATCCCGCTGCCAACGACCAGCAGATCAAAGCGGCCCGGAGAGGTCTCAACACCCACCGACTGGGGCATTGCTCAGCTACTCGGCTGTGGCGGGGAGCCGAGCAGGGCGGTGTCGATCAGACGCACTGCCTCGACTTTGGCCGCCACCATCACCCGCGACTTTGAGCTAGCAACTTCGACCGGCCGGAAGTCGACGGGGTCCACCACCGCAGCGTAGTCGAGTCGGGCCCCCGGCTCGGACTCGATCACTTGGGCGGCGGCCTGGGACAGCTCGGCGCCCGAGACCACGCCCGCTTCGAAGGTCTCCGCAGCTTTGATCAGAGCTCTGGAGAGCGACAGGGCCGCTGCGTGTCCGGCCGGGCTGAGCAGCTGATTGCGGCTACTCGCCGCCAACCCATCGGGCTCCCGAACGGTCGGACAGACGACCACCTCCACGCCCGTGTCCAGGTCCTTGGCGAGGCTGCTCACCACCGCCACCTGCTGGGCATCCTTCTCTCCGAAGAAGGCACGGCAGGGACCGGTGGCGGCGAAGAGCTTGGCGACGACCGTCGCCACCCCCACCAGATGTCCCGGCCGCGAAGCCGCCTCCCACTGGTCTCCGCCGGAGCTGACCAAAACCCTGGTTGCGAACCCCCTCGGATAGAGGGTCTCGACGGCGGGGTTGTAGCAGGCGTCGACGCCCTGGTGGCCGAGCTGTTCGAGGTCCGCTTCCAGCTGCCGTGGGTAGCTCGGGTAGTCCACGCCCGGCCCGAATTGCAGGGGATTCACGAAGATCGAAACCACGACCCGGTCGCAAGCCTTCTCGGCCGCAGCAATCAGGGCCCGGTGCCCGGCGTGCAAAGCCCCCATGGTCGGAACCAGCCCGACCACCTTGTCGTCGCTCCTCCACCCCGCCGTCAATGACCGCAGCTGTTGGGGCGTCGTCACCAGGATTGGTACCGGGGCCTCCGCCGGCGTGGTCGGATCAGCCATAGCTGTGTTCGGGATCAGGGAACGTACCAGCCTCCACTTCTGATTGGAAGCGGGCAGCTGCCTCGGTGATCTCCTCACCCATGTTGGCGTAGCGCTTCGCGAACTTGGGGACGGCCCCCACCGTGAGCCCCAGCAGGTCGTGCACCACCATTACTTGTCCGTCGCAACCAGCCCCGGCGCCGACGCCGATAGTGGGAATCGAGCTGCTTGCGGTCAGTTCCGTCGCCAGCTGCGCCGGCATCCCTTCTAGGACCACCGCGAATGCCCCCGCCTGCTCCAGGCCGGTGAGAGCGGACCGGATCCGCGCCGCCGCGACCTCGCTCTTCCCCTGCGCCCGGAGTCCGCCCATGGCGTGCGCGCTTTGGGGAGTAAGGCCCAGATGGCCGATCACCGCGATTCCCCGCTCCACCAGATGAGCGACCACCTCGATCATGGGGCCGCCTCCTTCAAGCTTGACCGCCTGTACCCCGGCCTCCTTGAGAAAGCGGCCGGCCGATCTGGTGGCGTCGTCCATCCCGAGGTGATAGGAGAGGAACGGCATATCCCCCACCACCAGTGCCCGAGTGACTGCCCGAGAGACCGCCCGGGCGTGGTGGATCATGTCGTCGAGGGTGACCGGGATTGTGTCGGGGGCGCCGTCCCGGAGGTGGTGGCCCAGGATGACCCCGCCGAGTGAGTCGCCCACCAGCAGAACTGGGATTCCTGCCCGGTCGAGCCAGGTGGCGGTGGTGTAGTCGTAAGCGGTGAGGGCCGCAAAACGCTTGCCCTCCCGCTTCCATCTCGCCAGGTCGGTGATCTGGATTGGTTTGCGCGACACGGACTGCTCATCCACGATGTGACTCTCCTTTCCCGGTCTGGTCGGCCGGCATGGGCCTGGCCGCCTCCCGGATGGATACGTAGAGATCCCGCAAGACCGGATCCTGCCGGCTGAGGGCCTCGAGGTGGGCCGAGATGCTGCCGTCATCCCGTCGCCGGTCCGGTCCGGTAAGGCCGAGGTCTGGCCCGAGTCGCTCCACATTGCGGGCACTCGCGAGGTGAAGCGCGCGGAACGCCGGTTCGAGCTCAGCACCGCCCCCGGCGGCGGTGCCCAAGCTTTCAGCGAGCCGTTCCAACAGGACGGGGAGCACCCCGGCGAAGACCGCCGCGGCATGGTAGAGGGGGCGGTCGAGGCCGGCAACCTCGACTGGCTCGCAAGAGAGCCGCGCGGCCAAATCCAAGAGCGGCTGGCGCGCACTGGGGTCGGCCTCGATCGAGACGAAGGTCTGGTCGAGGCAGGAGGGATCGCCGTCAGGGACCGGGGCCAAGGGGTGGAACACGCCCAGCTCACAACCAAGGTCGCGGAGCGGCGAGAGCGCATCGATTCCCACGATGCCCGCGCAGTGGGCGACCACGTGATCTCGCGGATGGGCTGCCTCCCCGAGCTCACGGCTGATATCAAGAGCCAGCTGGGTGAGCTCGCCATCGGGGACTGCTAGCAAGGTGAGCGCCGATCCAGCAACCACCTGGCTCGGCCGGGAGACCACCGACCAACCCAATTCCGAAGCCAGAGACTGCGCTCGGGACTCGGTTCTTGAGCTCAGCAGTCCTGGCGACGCCCCAGCTGACGCCAGCCGCCGGGAGAGCGCTTGACCCATGCGTCCAGCGCCAACGATTCCGATCTCGACTTCCGTCTCGGTCACCTCAGGGATCCAAGCGGATTGAGGCCGTCCTCTAGGCCCGAAGGGCCACAACCCATGGTAAACGCCAAACCTGAGACGGGACCCCGCAGTGCCTGGCCGACCTTAGCTAGCGGCCGGCTGCTCCTCCTCGACCTGCTGGATCAGTTGGTCCATCTCGGCTCGGTCCATAGACTCCACCTGGATCAAGTGATCCGCCAGCGCCTGCAGGGTGTGGCGGCGCAGGGTCAGCACCTTCTTGGCGGTGAGATAGGCATTGTCCACCAGGGAGTGCACCTCTTGGTCGATCTCGCCGGCGACCTCCTCTGAGTAGTTGCGCTGCTCGCCCAGGTCCCGGCCCAGGAAGACCAGCTCTTCCTTGGTGCCGAATGCGAGCGGCCCCAGCTTCTCGCTCATCCCCCATTCGGTGACCATGCGCCGGGCCAGCTTGGTCGCCTTCCCGATGTCGTCGGAGGCACCGGTAGTTATGTTGGCGTCGCCCAACAAGAGCTCCTCCGCCACCCGGCCGCCCAGGATCCCCGCCAAGGTGTCGGTCAGCTCTGCCTTGCTGACCAGGACCTTGTCGTGCTCGGGAAGCTGCATGGTCCAGCCCAGGGCCATCCCCCGGCTGACGATGCTGATCTTGTAGGGAGGGTCGCAGTGGGGCAGGCTGCGCATCACCAGGGCATGTCCCATCTCGTGATATGCGATCACCGACTTCTCCTCGTCGGTGATGATCCTGGATTTCCGCTCCGGGCCGGCGATGACCCTGGCGATCGCCTCCTCGATCTCGGGCATTGCGATCACCTTCTTGTTCTGTCGCGCCGCCAGGATCGCCGCCTCGTTGATCAGGTTGGAGAGGTCGGCGCCGCTGAAGCCCACCGTCTGCTTGGCCACCACCTCGAGGTCGACCCCGGTGTCGAAGGGCTTGTTGCGAGCGTGGACCTTGAGGATGGCGTCTCGGCCTCTGATGTCCGGACGGTCGAGGGTAACGTGGCGGTCGAAGCGGCCCGGGCGGAGCAGGGCCGGGTCGAGGACGTCGGGTCGGTTGGTGGCGGCGATGACGATCACATGGGTGTTGGTCTCGAATCCGTCCATCTCCACCAGAAGCTGGTTCAGGGTCTGCTCGCGCTCGTCGTGGCCACCGCCCAAGCCGGCTCCTCGCTGACGCCCCACCGCGTCGATCTCATCGACGAAAACGATGCAGGGACTGTTCTTCTTGGCTTGGTCGAAGAGGTCCCGGACCCGGCTGGCGCCAACCCCCACAAACATCTCCACGAACTCCGAGCCCGAGATGCTGAAGAAAGGCACCCCCGCCTCGCCGGCTACCGCCTTGCTGAGTAGGGTCTTGCCAGACCCGGGTGGGCCCACCATCAGGACTCCCTTGGGGATCCGGGCTCCAAGAGCGGTGAAGCGCTCTGGGTACTTGAGGAACTCCACCACCTCGCTCAGCTCCTGCTTGGCCTCGTCGACCCCGGCGACGTCGACGAAGGTGACCTCGGGCTTGTCCCCAGCCACCAGTCGGGCCCGGCTTCGTCCGAACGAAAGGGCCTGATTGTTTCCGCTCTGACTCTGGCGGAGCATGAACCAGATGAACGCCAGGATCACCAAGACGATGATCAGATTGGGCAGGATGAGGGTGAGGAACACGTTGTCTGAACTGGGGGCCTGAATCGAGTAGTTGGTGTAGCCGTATTTACTGAACAGGCTAGTCGGGTCGGTGCTGTCGATGACGGACTGATACTCGTGGCCACTGACCGTGTACCAGTTGACCGACTCCTCGGAGTTGACAACCTGGGCTTCGTATTTCGAAGAACCGGAGATGATCGGCTGGCCCGAGGGGACCTTCTTGCCCTCAGATTTCAACTGGTAATTGGCCAGCGCTTGCTGCAGCTGCCCCGTGGATCTGGAGGGGAGGTTCTTGGTCGGGGTCACTCGCCAGGCGAGGACCGCGATGACTAGGAGGGCAAGAAGAAGGACCGTATAGGCGATGGCCCTACGCTGACGTGGCATCTCAGCGATTGTACCCAGTCATCTGAAGGCCACCCTTCGCCGAGGTGGCGGCCGCGTCACGCAGTCGAATTGAGTGAAGGAGCTAGCCGGCCTTCGGCCGCGGCAGAAAGCGGTGGCCTTAGCCCTTCCGCTCCTGGCACTGCTTAGCGCCCTCTTGTGACGCCTTCAACCGCCAGGCAAGGGGACCGGCTCAATACAAATCTTGGTCAGTACTGAGCATCGACCGTCTTGGCCTTCCATGCTGGACCGAAATGGATCATCCCATTATCTCGTTTACCGTCTTTTGGAGCTGCTTCCAGTGGACGTGCTCGTGCCGTGCCAACCGCTCGGCATAGTCGTATACGGAGCGCTCGAGAGGCTTCCCCGCCCCCACCACCGTGGCGCTCCGAGACCAACCGCCGGGCGGCAAAGACTGCAGCAAGGCCAGCAGTTGTGCCCGTTGGCTCCGAAAGACGTTCAGGGATGGGCGGAACTCCAACTGCGGGTAGTTGGTGCTCTCGATCCAGGTGGTTGGGTTGATCGCTTTCAGGGTGGGTCGATCGTCGGCAACGATGACCTGGATGGCCTGACCCCACATGTCGGCACAGGACCGGAGATGGGCCAGCACCTCAGCGGCCGACCACTCGCCGCGCGCAGGGGCAGTACGAAGCTGGGCCGGCGTGGCGCCGTGGGTGAACTCGGCGAGGCGATCTGGCGTCTCCTGGAGGATGGTCAGAACCTGCTCGACGTTCATGGTGCGACTCGGCACTCAGCCATGTTCTCTCGGCGGCGCAAGGTTTGCAGTGGGCCGTCCAAAGCGAGGGCACGCGCTGACCCGTACGGCGATCGCTTATCGCATCATGCAGGGCGAGCCGGAGACAGACCAAGGCGCTGCCGGAGCACCGACTGGATGGAAGTGGCGGTACCTGGATTCGAACCAGGGACACCTCGGTTATGAGCCGAGCGCTCTAACCCCTGAGCTATACCGCCTGGACTCGCGGCCTAGAAGGGGGAGCGTTGCGGCGCCAAGATTCGAACTTGGGACCTTCGGGTTATGAGCCCGACGAGCTGCCACTGCTCCACGCCGCGCCGAGATTGTACCCGACCCGTCGCGGTACGTCAAAACCCCTATCGCCACGCGTGTAACAGGATCAAAGGCGTCGCTGCGTAATCAGGCGTCTAAGTTCAGTACCAGTGCCACGCCGGTCGGACGGCGCAGGGTTGGGCCGGCTGGGGGGCCACGGGCTGGTCCACCGAAATCTCCTGCCCGGTCAACCCCTCGATCGACGCCATGATTCCCTCGGTCACGGTACGCATCCGCGCCGCCCCCGCTTCGCCCGGATCTGACCTCATCGGCATCAGTGGGGAGCCGAAGTGCACCTCGAAGTGACCCTTCTTGGGCCAGGGGGAGCCGGCGGGCATGGCTGCGAACGTTCCCAGCACTCCGACTGGGAGAACCGGGACCCCGGCGGCCACGGCCAGATGGGCGACCCCGCGCTTGCCACTCCTCAGTTGGCCATCGGGGCTGCGGCCACCCTCAGGGAAGACGATTATGTTCCAGCCCTCCGCGAGCAGCCCGCGCAGCGTCCGCAGCGACTGCCTGGACACCCGTCGCCGCTCCACCGCGATTGCGCCCAGCGCCAGCGCCACCATGACCCCCTTCCACGGGGCGTCGAAGAAGTAGTCCGATGCCGCTGCCACCAGGGTGCGCCTTCGCAAGCGTGGCGGCAGCGCCATGAGGATGGCCGGTGTGTCGAGGTGGGAAGCGTGGTTGGCGGCAATCAAGAAGGGTGGCCGGAGACCCTTGAGGTTCTCCAACCCGGTGACCTTGGTATGGCCGTAGTGCTCGACGATCGGGCCGAGGACCACCCTATCGAATGCTGACCGCACCCCGCGAGCGATTGGGCCGCGCGCCCAAGATAGGTCTCCGCCTGGCAGCTTGGTTCCCCTCGAGCGCATCTCCCGCAAGCTGGTGGTTCGCATGAGTTGAACGCTGACCCCGTATTGGCCGATCCCCAGACCCAGGAAACTTTTGAGTATAGGTCAGGCAAAGAGGCCACGAGTTGAGGCGTTCAACACGCGCACCCAGGCATATCAGCGCGGATCGCACCGCCTCTTTTGGGTCCGGTCAGCTCGCCGCCAGCGGCGGCTGCAGGTAGCCTTGCTCCGAGTACCAATGCATAGCCCTTCGCACTGAAGTCTCGATGGGCGTGTATGCGAAGCCCAGTTCTCGAGCGGCGGCGCTGCCGTCGTAGGCGTGCCCAAAAGCTAAGGTGCGCATCATCTCCCTGCACACCGGCGGCCTCCGGCCCAAGGCTTTGAACACAGAACCAGCAACCGAGCCCAACGCTATGGCCGGTGGGGCCGGAAGGTAGCGAACCGGGTACTTCCGCCCGGTCACCGAGCCCACGATCTGTATCAGGTCGCCGATCGGCCGGGTAGGGCCACTGATCACATAGCGCCGCCCCGGCACCCCCCTGCCAGCGGCCAGGATGTGGGCCTCGGTGCAGTCGGCGATGTCGACCAGGCTCACCCGGGTCTGGATCATCCAGCGCAACCTCCCGTTGGCGTAGCGGATCAGCCATCGTGCGGTGCCCGAAGCCCGACCCGGCCCTTGAACCGAGGCCGGGTTGAGGCAGATCAACTCCAGTCCCTGGCTGCTGGCGGCTCGGACTGCGGCCCGCTCGGCCAGGTACTTGGAACGTTCATAAGCGGAGAGAAACCAGCCCCGGTGATCGCTGTTCTCGGTACCGATCGATCCTTGGGATTCCCCCAGAGTGGCAGCGGACGAGGTGTACACCAGCCTGGGGACCGCCGCGCGGGCCGCAGCCTCCACCAGTCTCACCGTGCCTTCGACATTGACACGGAAGAGCGGCTTGGGATCAGGCAGACAAAAGTGATTGAGCCCTGCGGCGTGAAAGACGAGTCTGCAGCCCGCCATGGCCGGTGCCAGATCGGCCTCGCCCAGGAGATCGCCCGCGACCGGCACCGCCCCCAAGTGCTGCATCAGCTCTGCAGCGTCGCCTCCCCTCACCAGCACGCGCACCTCGGTCCCGTCGGCGAGGAGCCGCTCCAGGAGGGCCCCACCTATGAATCCGGTGGCGCCGGTGAGAAAGACGGGACCAGTCACAGCCTAGGAGCGATCGCGGTTCTGCCTCAGGCTGGCATCGGACCACCGGTAGAGGTACTGGACAGCTGACGCCACGGTCACCCCCACCGCCACCCAGATGGCCCACTGGTCCAGGCCGAGCGGCCCCAGCCTGGAGTTGACGTCGAGAATGGCGAGCAGGATCGCGACGAATTGAACGGCGGTCTTGATCCGGCCCAGCTCCGATGCCTTGACCAGCACGCCGCCGACTGCCGCCGAGCCCCTCATGCCCATGATGGTTAGTTCCCGGGCGATGACGATCAGAACCGCCCAGGCCGACGCGCGATCCACCGCGAGTAGGGCCACCAACGCCCCCGTCACGAGCACCTTGTCCGCGGTCGTGTCGAGGAAGCTTCCGGTGGCGGTGGTCACCTGCCAGCGTCGCGCCAGGTATCCGTCTAGGTAATCAGTGGCGGCGGCCACCGCAAAGGCCAGAGCCGCGCCGAGATCGTGACCGCCAAGCACCAACCAGACCACCACCGGGGTCAGGGCCAGGCGCAGGCCGGTGGCGCTAGCCACCACTGTGGTTCGGGTCTTGGAGCGCACCTGGGACACGACAGGACTGGCGGCTAAGTTCCCGGCGTCGACCCGACTCACGATTGCAGCATCCGTCCTTCGGCTGGGGTGGGGGCGCCCATGAACCCGGCTATGTTCTCACTCCGCCCGACTCGGTGAGATCAGCGAGGGGACCGCTGCAGGATCTAGCTCTGCGAACACCTGCTGGGCGGCTGGTTGAAGCGGTGCTCCTCGCTGTCCGGCAGAGGTACCTCGGCGGTGGTACAGGTGGTGGCCTCCAGGTCGAGCTCGGCGCAGACCGCGTCCACTGCGTCCTGTGCCATCAGCCGGAAGGTGGTGAACTTGCCTCCGGTGATGGTGATCAGGCGCGCCACCCCATCCGTCTGGCCGTGCCTGATCACCGCGTGGGAACGGGTGACATACCGGGTGTGCTGCACCTGGCCCGCGACATCACCCTTGGGAAAAAGGGGACGGGCTCCAGCCCAGCTGCGCAAAACCTGGGCACCGCTGAATCCCGGGATGAGGGCTTCGCCCGCCGCCATCAGTTGGACGACCTCGGCGGCCGTGGGCGCTATCTGGTCTGGGTCGTCGATCGGCACGTCGGTGGTGCCGATGACGCAGGCCGTCCGGACGGGAACGATGATATCGCCGTCACCCGGCACGTTGCAGCGATTAACGACGGTGTTCACCAAGCGGTTGTTCATCGCAACCAACACGCCCTTACCTGGGACCACCCCGAGGTGACAGCCCGCCATCTTGGCGAGCTGTCCGGCCCACGCCCCCACGGCATTCACGGTGCACTGGGCGCGAATCTCCACCTCGGCGCCTGAGACGCTGTGGCGAAGCGTTGCCCCGACCACGGCGTCACCTTCCACCCTGAGGTTGAGCACCTCGTGGTAGGGCAGGATCCGCGCTCCGTATGCCGTCGCTCCCCGCGCACACGCCCACACCGTCTTCCAGGCGTCGATGGCGGCGTCATCGACCGCGAACGCGCGAGTGATTTTGGGATTGAGCAGTGGCTCTCGGCGCAGCGCCTCGGACACCGGCACTTCCTTCACCGTGACGCCTGTCACCGCGCAGCCGGCGAGAAAGCGGTCCGCGTAAGCAGGGTCGTCGATGGGAGTGGTCAGAAAGAGGCCGCCGGTGTCCTCGATGTAGTCCGCGGCGATGCGGCGCAGGATCCTGTTCTCGGATGCACACTCGCGGGCGGAATCTGGGTCGGTGACCACGTACCGGCCACCCGAATGGAGCAGACCATGGAAGTGGCCGGTCGCGCCAGACGCCAGGTCGCCGCGGTCGACTAGCGTGACCTGGAGTCCGCGGCGAGCCGCGTCCCACGCCACGCCGGCTCCGGTGGACCCGCCCCCAATCACCAGGAGCTCGGTCTCCGGTTGCGCAGTCACGTCTCTAGTTTCGCGCTCGGCTGCTGGCTAGTGCAGTGGCCCGAAAATGAGTTTGCGGTTCGGCTGAGGGAACAGGGGGCTTGCCTAGAGGCCTAGAGCAGTAGCACGCGCGGGCTACGGGACCCTCGCGAAACATCGCTAAGATTCCGACCCACATGAAGTTCATCGATGACGACCATCTGGCGGAGCTGAGCGATGAGGAGTTCATGGCGTCGCGTGCCGAGACCAGGCCGTACACGGTCTGCGTTCTAAAGAAAGGCCCAAACTACGAGCCGCCAGGAACGGACTTCAGCCAGGGAGTCCCGCAGATCATCTACCAGCACGGCAAACGCAATACCCGCCTCCGCCTGAGCGGTCTGCTGCCGGTCGTCTGTCCTCTACCCGCACCTGACGAGATGGCGGGGGTCGGGATCTTCAACTGCTCAGTCGAGGAAGCCGACCGGATCATGTCGATCGATCCCGCCGTGAAAGCCGGGGTTCTCACCTATCACCTCTACCAGACGAGGACTTTTCCCGGCAGCGCTCTGCCCGATCCCGACGCCAGCTAGAGTGCTACCCCCGCTCCGTAACCAGTAAGCTATTTACGGCGCGCTGCACTAGTTATCCACCCAGTCGAAGGTGCGAGTGACCGCCTTCTTCCAGAAGCGGTACTCGCGTTCACGTTTGGCGGCATCCATCTTGGGCTCCCAGGTGTGGTCCACTCCCCAGTTGTCCCGCAACTCCTCCTCGTTGGCCCAGAAGCCGACTGCAAATCCTGCGGCGTAGGCGGCTCCCAGAGAGGTCGTCTCGGCGACCTTCGGCCGCACCACCGGCACACCCAGGACATCGGCCTGGAACTGCATCAGGGAATTGTTGTAGACCATACCGCCGTCAACTCTGAGTGAGGTCAGAGCCACCCCGGAGTCCTTGTTCATAGCATCCACGATCTCGCGCGTCTGCCAGGCGGTCGCCTCGAGTGCGGCCCTGGCCAGGTGACCTTTGTTGACGTAGCGAGTGAGTCCGACGATGACACCTCGGGCGTTGCTCTTCCAATAAGGTGCGTAGAGCCCGGAGAACGCCGGCACGAAGTAGGCGCCTCCGTTATCGTCCACCGAAGTCGCAAGCCCCTCGATGTCGCTGGAGGTCTTGATCAGGCCCAGGTTGTCGCGGAGCCACTGCACCAACGCCCCGGTGATTGCGATCGATCCCTCGAGGCAGTAGACCGCCTTCTGGTCACCGATCTTGTAGGCCAGGGTGGTGAGCAGACCATTCTGGGACTGGATCGGCGAGTTTCCGGTGTTGAGCAGCAAGAAGTTCCCTGTCCCATAGGTGTTCTTGGCCTCGCCGACCGCGAAGCAAGTCTGGCCGAAGAGCGCCGCCTGCTGGTCACCGAGGTCGCCCGCTACTTTGATTCCGGCCAGCGTCCCTCGGGCTTCCCCGTAGACCTGGCTGGAGGACTGGATCTTTGGCAGCATGGCCCGGGGTATCCCGATGATGCGAAGGATGTCATCGTCCCAGTCCAGGGATTCGAGATTCATGAGCAAAGTCCGGCTGGCGTTGGTCACATCGGTGACGTGGGCACCACCGTCCGGACCTCCAGTCAGATTCCAAATCAGCCAACTGTCGATATTGCCGAAGAGGATCTCTCCCGCCTCGGCCTTTTGCCGGGCGCCATCAACGTTGTCCAGCACCCACTTGACCTTGGGTCCGGAGAAATATGTGGCCAGCGGAAGCCCCACCTTGGCCCGGAAGCGGTCCTGACCGCCATCCTTCTCAAGCTCATTGCAGATGAGGTCGGTACGGGTGTCCTGCCAAACGATGGCGTTGTACACCGGCTTGCCGCTGGCCTTCTCCCAGACCACCGCCGTCTCGCGCTGATTGGTGATCCCCACCGCGGCTAGGTCTGATGGCTCGATTCGGGTCTTCGCCAGGGCACCATTGATGACCTCCTGACTCCGTTGCCAGATCTCCTGGGGGTCGTGCTCTACCCAGCCCGGCTTGGGAAAAATCTGCTCGTGCTCCTTCTGGTCGACGCCAGCCACAGTGCCCGCGTGATCAAAGATCATGAACCTGGTGCTGGTCGTACCCTGGTCGAGAGCCCCGACGTACCGTGCCATGGACAACTCCCTCCCTGTGCCATGTCAGTTCGCGGATTCGTGCTCCGCGGTATTTCCAAACGCTCGGCGAGCGGCCTTCATCGGCAGCACGGAGGCGTCGCCCCGGGATCTGGTGTCGAGAGCTGTGCTCCCCCAAAAAATTGCTCGCCTTAGCTCACTGCCCAGGCTCGATGTTGGGTCGGCCTCGGCCTGGCTCCGGCGGAACCTCATCGGCAGTACCAGTCCTCGACTTACGTGCGTGCAGCACATCACCGATGAACCAGTCATATAGCAAGGCCCCGATTACGCCTCCGACTAGAGGCGCAACGATCGGAATCCAAAAGTAGTCGGTGAAGTGAAAGGTACCGGAACTGTAGGTACCGGGTATCGCAACCTTGCCCCAGCCGAAGAAGAAGGCGAACAGCCTAGGCCCGAAGTCGCGGGCGGGATTGATCGCAAACCCTGTGTTAGCGCCGAACGAAGTACCTATCGTAAAGACCGCCAATCCGATGAGTAGCGGGCCAACATTGGCACCAGGGCTGAGGTTGCGGCCGTCAGTGATGGCCAGGATGCAAATCAACAGCAGCGCGGTGCCAACTGCCTCATCCACGAATGGGCCGCCGACCGAACCGTTGAAGTACTTAGCGGGGAATGTTGCGAAAATCGAGTACGTCACCAACGCGTTTCCAGCGCTCGGCACCACATGAAACGCAGTATTGGCAGCCGAGATCGCCGAGTTGTACACCCAGTAGACCAAGCCCGCCCCGAGGAAAGCACCGACTAACTGGGCTCCCCAGTAAGGCAGGACGTGGTTCCAGGGAAACCTCCGTCGCACCGCCAGAGCTAGCGTGACCGCCGGGTTGATGTGGGCGCCGCTCACACCACCGGCCACGTAAACGGCCATGCAGATGGCGAATCCCCATCCGAGTGTGATCAGCAGCCAGTCGCCTCCGGCGTTGAAGATCGTGGTGGGGCTGGCAGTCCTTCCGGAACCCGGCAGTGCCGCCACGGCCATGGCCACGACACCATCGCCGAAACAAATGAGTATGAAAGTGCCAAATAGCTCAGATGAGAGTTCACCCCAGAGACCCCTCAGCATGCCCATCGAGCGCCCTTCGCCATGCATCGGCTTGTCAGCCATCTCTTCCCTCCCGCACCTCGCAATAGATGCGCTCACCAAGCGGTGCGGATTGGTGTGCGCTCCCCGTAATGCCCGCCGACCCGAAAAAGCTTAGATCGGGTTTGTTGTGAAGATCTGGAATCGAGGAAGCAGCCCTCAGTCAGGGCAGGCTAAGCAGTTCCTGGACTAAGGACTGCGCGGTCTGGCCGACCTCTTCTACTCCCTGCTGGATCGCTCCCGGGCCCGCAGCCTGGACCGGATTCTCCAAGGCGTAGACCTTCTCCCCCGGCGCCACCAGTCCCTCGGAGCGAGCGATCTCGGCCTGAGCTGCAGCAGATGGCGCGCCCTTGAGCTCCTCCCGCTGAGCCTCAACCTGCCGCGAGATGCCCTGGGTCTGGGCCTGCAAGCTCAACACCTGGCGATCAAGGGCGGCATCTGTGCCCAGACCGCGGTAGAGGCTGAGTGCGATCCAGCAGCCGGCGATGGCGACGATCAGGAGCACGACATGGCGACGCCCCAGGGAGTGGCCCCGCCGGTAAAGCCGCCAGCGGATCCGTATCTCTCGGATCAGCCCGGTTGTGGGCCCGTCGCCGTCCGCTCGATCCTGGTGCAACGTGAGTTGGAACTTGAGTCGGCAGAAGACAGGCGACTAGCCCGCTCGTTCGGGAGAGTATAGGCACGAACGAACCGAACGGGAAAGGGGTGTCCGAATTCAGGCCTAGTTCGAGGAACCCTGGGCTTCGAGGAACGCTGCTCGGTCGCGGTTCGTGGTCAGGACTTGAGGCTGGGCCCCGAATCGCCGGCTCGACCCTCGATCTCGGCGCCCCGCAGGGCCCGGCGCTGCGCTGCCG
>JBAUWA010000009.1:0-7003 GCA_049583555.1 Candidatus Dormiibacterota bacterium
CGTAGCTCAGTGGTAGAGCAGCGGTTTCGTAAACCGCTGGCCGGGAGTTCGAATCTCCCCGTCGGCTCCTCGATATGATCTCAGAGCGGTTCGCTAGAGTCCACTTCGGTTTATCGCGGTTACCGTAGGTTCAGAGAGGCTAGGGGAGTGGTAGGGCATGGCGGATGACCACGACGAAGCCCATAAGGCCTTAGAGGAACGGCTCACCAAGGTGCTGCAGGACGCGGTGACGGATCGGGCGTTGGCAGCGCCGGTGATCGGAACGTTCCGCGAGCTAGAGGGGAGGGTCGCAGCTCTGGAGCGGCGGCTCGCCGACCTAGGCAATACCGAAGCCGACGTGCCACCATCGATCAATCCTGAGCTCTAGCGCCCTAGACCGGGAAGCAGGCGGCCAACCAGAACGGGGTGTCAGACGTGGTCAGTACTCTCGCCTTTCGAGGCTTCGGTCCGGACAAACGCGCGAGGTAGACTCTCGCCCACCATCGGCGTGCGGCGGCTATGGCTGGGCTGGGCAAGGCGGCACCTGCATCGCCTTTGCGAGCACGAACACCCCGAGCGCCACCAACACCACCGACCCGGGATAGTCCGCGAGCCTCTCTGAAAGCCCAACGGGGACAGCCGAGGCAGCGCCGAACAGGAGCCCGGTGCCGACCCAGCCAGTGACCGCGGCAACCAGGCTCACCACCCCAGCAACTCGGTTGACGCGCACGAGGCTGATCCCGATCTGAAGGACCGCCGCATTCAAGAGGTAGATCCCGATCTTGGCGGCCGTGGCGTGCGCGTCCGGTGAGACGTTCTCCGGCGCCAAGCCTGCGATGGTCAGGCAGGCGCCAGCCAGTGGGACGACTGCGAGGCCGATCATGCCGTTTATCCATTCACGGCTCCGCCGTGGCCAGGCAGGGATCAGAAGAATCGCTCCGAGCGCTTGCAGCACTCCCACAGCAACGAACGTCCAATCGATGAGCGCGTGGAGCGGGGAACAAATGCTGGGACCACAGCTGGTGACGCCGAGGTCGCTGATGTAATTGGTGATGGGGCTGTAGGGGACCTTGGAGGCTGCTTCAGCGATCCCCTGATCGATGAAGAAGAGCACGCATAAGATCCAGCAGATCGCGCCGACGACCACCCCTCGGCCAAGCGTGGCAGGGAATCCAGCGTCCGTCCGCATGGATAGGGGGGAGCCGCGCTCCATCGAGGCCACTTTAGGTCAGTTCGGCAGCCGCTGAGCTCTTGCCGCTTGGCATCTCACTTACAGGCTGGGTCGCCGTGGGATTTGGACGGGCCCGCACGGACTTCCCGAGATCAGAAAACGGAGCCGAGAGGAGATTCGAATTCCCGGCCAGCGGTGAACGGCGGCCTGGTCGGGTCGGCTTGGGGAGCCTGCGCTTGTCGCTATCTCGCTGCGTCTGAGCGCCGTACCAGTGACATTTCACGAGATCGACCATGATCGGGTCATCGTCAGGGTACCGTGACTGTTACCCGGTCCAACGAACTCCCACGATTACACGGTTAGCGGTCGCCAGCCGCCCCAGACATGGAGAAGCGGATGTTGCTACCGCGACCACTCTCGGCATGATGGATGAACAACGCTCCACTGCCCAAAGCGCGGAGCGGCAGATGGTTGGGTGGGTTCTGGTCGGAATCGGCTTTGCAGCCGTGATCGGGGTCGCGTTCTTCCTGCTCCCACTGCTCAATCGGCTACAGGGGATTCCCTGAAACCCCTTCTAGCGGCAGTCCGGGCCGTCGGGGTGGTCGCACCATCCCTCAAGTGCCAAGGGAGCGATCAGCACGCGCTTCTTCTTGGTCGGTCAGACCGCGCCTCGGCTGGCTAGGTCCACTCGCGCGGCGATGAGGGTGGTCAAGTGACGTCGGCTCGACTCGATCCCACGCGGGGAGACTGTCCAACCGAGCGACCTTGCACGGACTAGTGCCGCCCGGTATTCTCAGCCAGTTCGCTGGACTTTGATGGAGAGGATGAAATGAGTTCAGTTCCGTCAGCGGCGGCCCTAGGAGTTCGGTCCCAGGCAGCCGAGATCGCGGCGGGTGTGACCTCCTCGGCCACGATCGCCCGACTCAAGCGGACCATGCTCTGGGGCCTCGCCCTGCTGTGGTTGCTTGATGCCGCCCTCCAGGCGCAGCCGAGGATGTTCACGATCGACTTCATCAGCAACATCATGAAGCCGTCGATTGCGATCGCTCCTTCGTTCATCGGAACCATTGCGAACTGGTCGTTGGGCTTCGTAACTCCCCACATTGCCCTTTTCAACTGGCTATTCATGATCACCCAATTCATCATTGCCTTTCTTCTACTGGGTGGGCTGCTTCGGCACAACCA
This sequence comes from Candidatus Dormiibacterota bacterium, assembly GCA_049583555.1. Classification (GTDB taxonomy): domain Bacteria; phylum Chloroflexota; class Dormibacteria; order Aeolococcales; family Bog-877; genus Bog-877. Next base: position 2,336 of record JBAUWA010000009.1, read on the forward strand.
CAACTTGATCAAGGCCGGACTTCTGCTGTCGATTGCGTGGGGCATGGTGGTCTGGGTGGCTGGCGAAGGCACCAGTGGCGTGTTCACGGGGAACGGGACCATGCTTACCGGGGCCCCAGGCTCCGTATTCCTATACATGTCCGTCGCCGTCTTCTACCTGCTCCCCGACAAGTGGTGGCAGTTAGGGGATCGCTTCTGCCTTCCCCGCGACTTCCTGGCGATTGTCTTTCTCTACGGTGGCATTGCACAGGTCGTGACACCGGGCTTTTGGGGCTCCCAGGGGATCGCGATCCTGATCGAAGGTCAGGCGAGCATGGCACCCTCTTGGATGATCAACACGATGACACCGTTGGTGACGCTGACTCACCAGTACCCAGTGATCTCCAACGCGGTCCTGGGTGCTTCCTTCTTCGCGGTGGCCGGTCTGCTCTATGGACGAAAGCCAAAGACCTTGGGATTCCTCCTGTTGATCCCGGTGCTGGGCGTCGTCTGGTACTGGGGGCAGGCGTTCGGCGGCATCTTCTCGGGCATGGGGACCGATCCCAACACGATCCCGCCGCTCCTCATCCTTGCGATTCCGGCTTTTGTGATCTGGCGCTCACGGCGCCAGCAGACGCTGGAGTCCGTAGTTGCCGGGGCGGCCTCCGGGGACGCCGCGCCAGCTAACACCTCACAAGCTCCGTAGGCGACCCTCCGGCCCGACTGCGGTAGCAAGGTCGGTGAATGATCCCAGTGGTGACCGCTAAGCGCCGGGCCGCATCGGTAGCGCTCAGTCTGGCACTTGGCATTCTCTTGGGCGCATGCGCGTCTTCGCCTCCTCGAAGCGGCTCCGCTGCCACGCCTTCAATGCTGGCGCCAGCCAGCGTGCTACCCGTCGTCGGAGAGTGTTCAGAGCAACTCGGGTTCGGAGGTGACGGCAATGCCGAACCCGTCCTGTGCAGCAATGGGGACGTCAACGTCTTGGCTTGGAACTACTTCGCAACCATCGATTCCGCCCTTCTGGGACTAGGGCGTCGGGCCACGGAGGAGGAGGTGCAGAGCCAACTGTGTTCGGACCTGCAGCACTCCACCATCCCCATCGAGCAGAGCGCCTATACGCTCGCCAAGACCTACTACGGTTGGCGGTTCGCAGGCGACCCTATCAGCACGCTTGTGAATGGCGCCTGCTGAGTCGTCGACTCCCCATGTAGAGCAGAGCGGGTGACGACTGCCAGCTCTAGCCGATGCTGCGAGCAGACCACGAAGGTTCTTGCGCTGGTTCCGGACCCTTCTGACTAGGAGAAGGTGCCCGGCCATTGGCTAACGGCGAGGAGCAGCACTACCGCCAATGCCAGCGCGACCTCTCCATTACTCCCGAGAGTCGCCAGTGCGCGACGACCCGCCGAACCAACCGTGGACAGCTGCGAGTTGCGATTGGCGCGCAAGATAACGTCGCCCACAAAGGCGAGAGCCAAGACAATGATGAGCACGGTGAGTGGGACGATGGAAGCGGCCGAGAAGATGTAAGCCATCGCGATCGCCAGGATCACGACCCACAATTCAGATATGTTGCGAACCACTGTCCAGCGCGGGATACAGCGGAACACCAGGGCTGCCGCCAGGACCCCGAAAGCAACTGTGTAAACGAGCAGCGGGCCAAGCGTCGGCATCGCACCGAGCGTGAGCAGAGAGATCCCGGCCAACCCGATGGCCGGCGCCACGTGGCCGACAAACTCGTTCAAGACACTGTAGTTGGTGATGTCCCTCCGTTCGAGCAGCCGCAACGCAAAGATGGCAACGGAAATGGCGGCGAGAACCACCACAATGATCAGAATCGGCTTGATCAGCGATGGGCCGGCTCCGGCGCGAAGCGAGGGAGCGTACGAGGCACAGCCCGGCATCACCATGCCGGCCATACAGTCGCCACTCATCGCTCAACGCTCCTCATCGATCGTTCTCCGTCTAGCGAGGTTGTCGCCGCAGTAGAGGAGGTCTGGCTCTGGCCGAGTCCTAAGCGCCGAGGATGAAGGCCGGATGGCTCGAGGAGTACCGCGAGGGCTGGGGCGCGATCAAGGCGCGTCAATGATCGGTAGGAACTCCCGCCAGGGGCCGACCGCGGTCGAGTACTGCTTGGCCATCGTCTTCACGATCTGACCCAAGTGATTCAGATCGTGCACCACCCACGCAGCAAGAAGTTGGCTGACCGTCACCTCCCCGAAGTCAGGATGGAGTCCTCGTCGGCCGAGATCCCCGACTTCGACCAGGCCGTCCAAGGTATGGAGATTCGAGGTCCGCAGCGCAGCGAATCGGTCTAGGAGATCGGCCAGTTTCCACCCCGAGAAGCGTGCAAACCCGGCCGCGCGGTCCACTGGTTCGAAGACGCGGTCAGTGCCGTGTTCGAGGATCACCCGAGTCCGATCAATCCAGTCGCACTCCTCGATGTGTGTGAGGTGCCCTACAACTTGGTAAGGAGACCAAGTGCTCGCTCCTTCGTTTCCAGCAGTCCAGTCCTCAGGGAGTCCCGACAGCATCGCATGAAGCACATCCGGAGTTCGAGTGAGCACGTCCTTGCCGAGCTGGAGGGAGAAGTCCATAGAGAGCGCAGACTAATCTAGCCCGCGGCGTCACGGCTGCGGCAGTTGCCGCTTCCCTGGTCGTCCTGACGCCACCCTCAATCTTGGTCGGCGTCGGGGGCAGGGTCGGATGGGCCGGACGCCGGCGCCGACCGGGCCATGTCGAGGGCCACCGACCACCCAATCAAGGTCCACCCCAAAAGCAGGTTGACAGCGAGTACTGCCGCCCGCCGGTGGTGACGGTCAAAGGCTATGAAGGTGGGAATGAAGTAGGCGGCGGTGCCTGCCAGCAGCAGCAGGGGAATGATCGGCGGCCCAGCACCCAAATCCATGACCATCGGCAGATCCTCTCTCAATCGTGGCCGAGGCGGAGCCATGAGTTCCTCTCCGCTCATCTCCAACTCCTGGTCCCTCCACGGCCAGATGCATTAGGTTTCCTGAGATGGAACTAAGCGCCCAGGTCACCACAGCCAAAGACGGCCGCCGCCTCATGTTCGCGGAGTGGGGGGATCCCGAAGGACTGCCGGTCTTCTCCCTCCACGGCACCCCCAACTGCCGTCTTCATCGTCACCCCAACCAGGCGCTGGTGCGCTCAACCGGCGTCCGGGTCATCACCTACGACCGTCCGGGCTACGGCGGCTCAGATCGCCAGCGCGGTCGGCTGGTGGCGAACTGTGTCGAAGACGTCGCGGCCATCGCCGACGCGCTCCGGCTAGACCGCTTCGCCGTCTCGGGAACCTCAGGGGGAGGTCCCCACGCATTGGCGGTCGCAGCACTGCTAGGGGAGCGGGTGACCCGGGCCGCCTGTGTAGTTGGAGTCGCCCCCTACCAAGCGTTAGGCCAGGGGTGGTTCGCGGGCATGGATCCGGAGAATGTGACCGAGTTTGGCTGGGCTCTCGAAGGCGAAGACCGGCTCACCGTAGAGCTCGAGCGCCTGGACGAGCGCCGTCGCCAACGGGTCTCCGATGACCCGTCTAAGATCCTTTCCGAGTTCAATCTGCCGCCATCAGACAGGGCGGTGCTGGCTCGGGAGGATCTGCTCGAGGTCCGCCGAGAGTCGACGTTCGAGTCCACCCGCAACGGGGTCGGTGGCTGGGTCGACGACGACATCGCGTTCATCAGTTCCTGGGGCTTTGACCCGGCATCCATCGAAGTCCCGACTCTGATCTGGTACGGCACCGCCGATGTCATGGTCCCCCCGAGTCACGGGGAGTGGCTGTTTCGAGCCATCCCGGGTGCAGTCGTCCGACTGGACCAGCTGGGGCACATGGGGGACCCCGACGCTGATCTGATCGAGCGATTCGCCTGGCTAGGCGGCGCGGCTGGAGCTGCAGAAAGCGGCTAGATAGCGACGATTGGTGGTCTGGGCCACCGATGGTTACCATTCGGAGCACGTCGGGGTCTGAAGCAGTCGAGGGTGCGCTCGCAGCAATGCGCCGTGATATGAACTCGTGAACGATTCCTTTGTCGCTGAGAAGTCGATCACCATCCATGCCTCCGCCGATGCGGTTTGGCAGGCATTGACCGACCCAGAGATGGTGAGGCAGTACATGCATGGAACCAACCTGGAAACGGACTGGCAGGTCGGGAGCCCGATCACTTGGAAGGGCGAGTGGCAAGGCAGGACCTACGAAGACAAGGGGACCGTGCTTGAGGTCAATCCGAGGCGGCGCCTGACTATGACTCACTGGAGCCCGATGGCCGGCAAGGCGGATGAGCCGGACAACTACCACACTGTGACCTACGAGCTCGCCCCGCAGGATGGCACCACCGTCCTTACCGTGAAGCAAGACAACAACCCCAGCCAAGAAGACGCCGACGAGATGGCTGAAAGCAACTGGGGGCCGGTTCTGGAGGGGCTCAAGGCAGTCGCCGAGAGCCGGCACGCGGCTGGGGCCAAAGACTGACCGCCGACGCCAGCTGAGCGATTGCGCCGGAAGTCAGGGTCGCCTCATCCGCAGCGAGTCGGCTGGCTGTAGCTCGCGTCTCCCGGGCTGACTTCGCGGCGAAGCTGCTAGTGCGACCGGCAAGCCGGTGGGCGGCTCCCTAGAGTCTCTCCCGTGCAAGCTGAGCTACTACTGGTTTCGATACTCATCTTTTTCGCACTCCTGTTCAT
>JBAUWA010000010.1:0-8272 GCA_049583555.1 Candidatus Dormiibacterota bacterium
CCTCATGGTCGTTGAACTGGACACAAGGGGAGATCACATCCACCAGGGCGAAGCCGCTGTGATCGAGCCCCGCCTTGAGGATCGGCACCAGCTGCGCCTTGTCACCGGAGAACCCGCGGGCTAGGAAGGTCGCACCCAGGCTGAGGCCAAGCAGCATCGGGTCCACCGGCGGCAGCAAGTTGGGCACGCCTCGCTTGGAGCGGGACCCCACATCGGCGGAGGCGGAAAACTGCCCCTTGGTGAGGCCGTACACCCCGTTGTCGGCGATCAGGTACAGCATCCGGACGTTGCGCCGGATGGCGTGGCAGAGATGACCCAGTCCGATGGAGAGAGAATCGCCGTCGCCAGACACCCCCACCAGCACCAGCTGGCGATTGGCCGCTGCCGCCCCAGTGGCGATGGCAGCCATCCGGCCATGCACCGAGTTGAAGCCCAGAGCGGCACTGTCGAAGAACTGCGGCGTCTTGGATGAGCAGCCGATGCCGCTCAGCTTGGCCACCGCCTGGGGAGGAATGGAGAGGTCCCAGAGTGCCTCGGTCAGCGCTGCCGTTATCGAGTCGTGGCCGCAGCCGGCGCACAGGGTGGACATGCTGCCTCCGTAGTCACGCAGGGTGAGGCCTAGCTGGTTGCGCGGCAGAGGCGCCAGCGGGATTTGCGGTTGGACGATCGAGGGCACGGTCAGGCCTCCAATTGACGGGCGATCTGCTCCGCCAGCCAGCCCGCGGTCAAAGGCAGGCCGCCGTATGAGAGCAGCGGGCGCAGTTTGTCCCCCGCGGCGCCGGTTTCGATCTGCAGCAGAGAGCGCAGCTGGCCGTCGCGGTTCTGCTCCACCACGAAGCAGAACCGGTGCTCCTCGATGAAGCGACCCACCTCTGCCCCGAAGGGATAGCCGCGCACCCGAAGGTAGCTCAGAGGCACTTCCGGGATCAGCTCCATCGCCTCCCGGACCGCCGCGTCGCAGCTGCCCACGGTGATCACCCCGAGGTCGGCATCCGGCCTCACCTCCACCACCGCCGAAGGCAGGTGGGAAGCCGCCGCCTCGTGCTTGCGGCGCAGGCGGTCCACCACCTCCAGGTATTCGCTCGGGTTCTCGGTGTAGGCGGCCCGGCGGTTATGCCCGGAGCCCCGGATCAGGTGGCCCCCGCGGGGGCTGACCCCGGGAAGCGTCCGGGCGGCGATGCCATCGGGGTCGGCGTCGCCGTAGCGCCAGAAGTGGTCGAGCGACTCCAACTCCTCCCGGCCCAGGACTCGGCCCCGGTCGGGACGATAGCTATCGTCCCAGGTGAGCTCGGGCACGTCCCAGTCGTTCATGCCGATGTCGAGGTCGGTCAGCAGCAGGACTGGGGTCTGAAAGCGCTCGGCCAGGTCGAAGGCCTGCACTGTGAAGTAGAAGCATTCGGTGGGGTCGGCCGGGAACAGCACGATGTGCTGGGTGTCCCCGTGGGAGGCGTAAACCGCGGCCAGAATGTCGGCCTGCTGCACCCGGGTGGGCATTCCCGTCGAGGGACCAGCCCGCTGAACGTCGACCACCACCGCCGGCACCTCGGTGTAGTAGGCCAGACCCAGCAACTCCTGCATCAAGGACAATCCCGGCCCGGAGGTGGAAGTGAAGGCGCGGGCACCCGCCCAGCTGGCACCGATCACCATCCCGAGAGCGGCCAGTTCGTCCTCGGCCTGGATGATCAAATAGTCGTGACGGCGACTCTCGCCCTCGGCAGGCTTCGGTCCCTGCCGGTACTGGGCGCAGAGCCGGCTGAAACTCTCCATCACCGAGGTGGAGGGCGTTATCGGGTACCAGGCGGCTACCGTAGCCCCGGCGTATATCGCGCCTAGGGCAACCGCGGTGTTGCCGTCAATCAGGATGCGGCCACCAGGCGAGGCCAGCCTGACAACGTGGAAGGGAAGCGGACAGCTGAGATGGACGGTGGCGTACTCGTACCCCAGCCGCAGCGCTGCCTGGTTGTCCTCCAGAAGTCGGCGATGCCGCTCGTAGCGCCGCTCCAGCAGCACTGCCACCTCGTCCAGGGGAAGTCCCAGCAGCGCCACCAGGACCCCGGCGGTAGCCACGTTCTTCATCAGCGCCCGCGCCGCGGCGGTGTCGAAGCGATCGGCGCAGAGCTGGGCGAGCGGCACTCCCAGGAAGTTGACCCCGGGGCGGAGCTGGTGGGACTCTAGCGGCCAGCTGTCGTCGTAGAGGAGGTAGCCGCCCTCCCGCACCTCGGCGATGTCCTGGTCGTAGGTCTGGCCATTCATGGCCACCATGAGGTCGTACTCGGAGGCCCGGGCGATGTGCCCCGAGGCGCTGACCCTGATCTCATACCAGGTGGGCAGTCCCTGAATGTTGGAGGGGAAAAGGTTCTTTCCCGACACCGCCACCCCCATCCGGAAGATGGCCTCCATGAGCAGGCCGTTGGTACTGGCAGAGCCGGTGCCGTTGACGTTGGCCAGCTTGATGGCGAACTCGTTGGCGCGGGCTCCGACCGCCGCTGCCAGCTCGACCGCGAGCCCGGGGCGGGCCATCAGGCGTTCACCGGGGACCGGCCGGCGTAGGGGATTTTCAGGTCGAACTTGACCATGTCCCAGGCCGCGGTGGGACAGCGCTCGGCGCAAAGGCCGCAGTGCACGCAGAGGTTCTCGTCCTTGACCATCACCCGGCCCGTCTGAGGCAGCGAGGAGGACACGAAGATGGCCTGCTCGCGGTTAGGAGCGGGGGCGTTGAGCCGCGCCCTGAGCTCCTCCTCCGATCCCCACTCCGGGGCCAGGATGGTCAGGCAGCGGACGGGGCAGATATCGACGCAGGCGTCACACTCGATGCACAAAGGGGCCTTGAAGTCGGTCTGAATGTCGCAGTTGAGACAGCGCTGCACCTCTCGCGCCGTCTCCTCCGGACCAAAGCCCAGTTCCACCTCCAGGTTCAGCCGGGCAAAGCGCTGGGCCAGTGCCACCCGGGCCATCTCCTGGCGTGGAGACGGGTTGTAGTCGTTGTGGTAGCTCCATTGGCTGAGCCCCATCTTGCGGCTGCTGAGCGTCATGGCTTCCGTCGGTCGCTGGCCGACCGGCACCCCCTGGCAGTGGTTGTGCAGCGAGATGGCAGCCTGGTGTCCGTGCTCGACTGCCCAGATGATGTTCTTAGCGCCGAAGGCGGCATCCCCGCCGAAGAAGACCCCGGGGATGCTGGACTCCATGGTGACCGGGTCCACCGCCACCAGCTGCTCCGAGGCGAACCGCAGGGGCAGCTCGCGCTCGATCCAGGGGAAGGCGTTCTCCTGGCCGATGGCCAAGATGACGTCGTCGCACCCGACCGAGACGGTGCCCAGAACCTTCGAGTTGACAGCCTCGGCGTCCCACTCGACGACGTCGAACGCCATTCCCACCAGGCGCCCCTCCTCGACCAGGAAGCGGCGGGGGGCGTGGTTGACCACGATCTCCACCTGCTCCTCCTCGGCATCCTCGAGCTCCCAGGACGAAGCCTTGAAGAAGCGTCTGGGCCGACGAGCCATCACCTTAATGTCGCTGCCGCCCAGGCGCCGGGATGAGCGGCAGCAGTCCATGGCTGTGTTCCCCACCCCGATGATCAGGACCCGGCGGCCGATGCCGGTGACATGCCCGAACGCCACCGACTCCAACCAGTCGATGCCGATGTGGATATGGCTCTCGCCGACCTCGTCGTGGCGCCCGGGCAGCTCCAGCTCCTTGCCCCGTGGCGCCCCGCTGCCCACGAAGACCCCGTCGAACCCGGCGCTGAGTAGCGCGCTCAGGCTGTCGATGCTCGACCGGTATCGGATGTCGACCCCCATGTCCAGGATCACATCGATCTCCTCGTCGAGCACCTCGCCGGGGAGCCGGAAGGCTGGGATGTTGGTCCGCATCAGGCCGCCGGGAGCGTCCTGCTTCTCGAAGATCGTCACCTCATAACCAAGCTGCATCAGATCGTTAGCCACTGTCAGCGAAGCTGGTCCGGCCCCCACGCAGGCGATGCGCTTGCCGTTGCGGTGCTGCGCTGCCTGGGGCAGACCCCAACCCACCTCCCCTCGCAGATCGGACGCGACTCGCTTCAGCCGGCAGATGGCGACTGCGGTCCCGTCGACCCGGCCCCTGCGACAAGCGGGCTCGCAGGGGCGGTCACAGGTGCGCCCGAGGATCCCGGGGAAAACGTTGGAACTGCGGTTGAGCAGATAGGCGTCGCCGTAGCGCTCCTGGCCGATTAGCCGGATGTACTGGGGAACGTCGGTGTGAGCTGGGCAAGCCCACTGGCAATCCACCACCCGGTGGTAGTAGCCGGGACGGTCGACCTCGGTGGCAGCGACTGACGGTCGCTCGATCCCCGGCTTGGTCACGGCGGAGGCCAGCGGTGCCGCTGTGGCGACCAGCTGGCGCCGCGCTTGGCCGTCCGCCCGTCGCCGGGGGGTTTTCACTGCGACCTGCAGCGCCGCAACTTGCAATCCACGGTGCTTCGATTCTGCCGTCCAGGGAGGCGGGACGCCCGCGTGGTATCACCTGCACCACACCGAGAGATTCCGTCCAGGCGACGGAGACCTGACCGGGCTCGCGAGCGGACTGGTACTGGAAGACGGGGCGAACTGCCGACGCTCCACCGCCCGCTCAGCCTACGCGGACGATTCCACCTGTCCCGGTCAGGAGATAACACCGTGGCATCGACCTGAGCTCCGGTGCACGGTGGCATACATGGAAGGCGGAAGCGAGGCGGCCCGGACCGCCTGCCAGACCACGAGGGACGAGCCATGACGACTGCCACCAAATTCGTCGCGGCGAAGACGGCTGTGGTGCTCATCGAGCCCCAGGACGACTTTCTCTCTCCGAGTGGAACTAAGTACGCCTTCATCAAGGATGCGCTCGCCCGCAGGCGGGTCATCGACAACCTCGAGGGATTGCTCGTGGGAGCCCGCAAGAAGGGCGTGACAGTCATGTACGTGCCCTTCCATCCGTTCGACAGATGGCTTCCCCAGCCCAAGTCGCGCGAGTTCCTGTCGGCGGCACCCGGGGAGACCTTGACCCCAAGCCGTCTCGAACAGCTCCGCGAACGTCATCAGATCGCCTACCGCGGTGAGGGAGAGGTCTGCCTCGAGTGCGGCAACGCCTGGCCCTGCGATACCGCCATGGCGCTGGAGAGGATCCGTCAGCTTCGCCACCGCAATGCCCGGGCCGGCATCGACGGCCTGGACGGCCCGGAAATTGTTCCCCAGCTCGGTCCAAAGCGCGGCGACGTGATCCTCGAGGGCAAGACAACCCTCGATGCCTTCTACGAGACGGGGCTCGACGATCTGCTCCACGCCAACGAGATCGAGTGGGTCGCGTTCACCGGATTCCCCACCAACCTGTGCGTCGAGTCGTCGGCGCGCTCGGCCTGTGACAGAGGCTATGGCGTGATCGTGGTGTCGGACTGCACCGGCAGCGACAGCCTCGACGAGCAGCGGTACGCGGAGACCTCGATCTTCCGACAGCTCGGCCAAGTCATGACGGCCGCCGAGTTTCTGGCGACGGTCGAATCAGTGACGGCCATACCCGCCGCGGTAGTCGGATGACGGGAGTGGCTCCGACCGGTCTGGCAACACGGCCAGCGCGGACGCCGCGGTCGTCAAGGTGCTCAGTCGGCTCTGCTGGGGCGGAACCGCTAATGCGAAGCGGATCCGAGCTGATGGCTGAGGCGATCTGGCGCGGCGCAGGGCGCACAATTTTCGCCTTGCCAGGCAGCCATATCGGTGGTGTTCTCGACGCTTGTCGCCGCCTCGACATGGCAGTGGTCAACGTCCGGCACGAGGAGAACGCCGTGCTCATGGCCGAGGGCTGGTCACTGGCCACCGGGCAACCGGGTCTGGCCATGGTCACGGCCGGGCCGGGATTGACCAACGCCTTGGCGGGGATGGCCGAAGCAAATGCCGCCGGGGCACCTGTCGTGGTGATAGCCGGCCGCACAGCGATATCCAAGCGCGATTGGGGCGCAGTTCAAGATGTGGACCAACTCCGCCTCGCCGCCCCGCTATCCAAGTGGAGCCGGCAGTGCTTAGAGCCGGCAAGGATCCCGGAATACGTGGCGGAGGCGGTGCGCCAAGCCCGCTTGGGTAGCCCTGGCGTGGCCTACCTGGAGGTGCCGGAAGACGTGCTGACTGGCCATGCCCGCCTGGTTGGGGAAGCTGGTCCGCCACAGGTTGGACGTCCAGTGCCTCACCCGGCAGAGCTACAAGAGCTGCGCCGACTGCTCCAGGCGGCCGAGCGTCCACTGCTGGTCGCCGGGTCAGGGGCCTTCTTTTCAGGAGCCGGGCCCGCCCTGCGCAACTTTGTCGAACGAACTGGGATTCCCCTCACCACGACGAGCGCCGCCCGGGGCCTGGTGGATGACGAACATCCCCTGTGCCTGGGGAGCCTGGTTCACGGTGGCGCCGCTCTGGCGTGGGCCTCATTGGCCTTGGTCCTGGGCTCGCGATTCAACGCCAACCTTATGTACGGGCGCAGCCCTTTGTTCGGCGAGGATCAGGTGGTGGCACAGGTCGACATCCAACCCGAGCACCTAGGAGGGTTGCGACCACCCCAGCTGGCCCTGGTTGGAGACGTGGCAGCCACCTTAGAGCTACTCACCGAGGCTTGGACGGACCCACCCCAGCGATGGGCGGAATGGCAGGGCCAGGCGCAGTCCGCCGCCAACGCCAGTCGTCAACTCTGGGAGGCGGAGGCTAACGAGCCGGCGTCCCCGCTGCACCCTGGCTGGCTGGCCATGGAGGCGGCGGCGCTCTTCGAGCAGCAACCGGGAATCGGGACTTGGGTGTCGGACGGTGGAGACAGTGTCCCCTGGGGAATCGCTTTCTCCAAGGCACACACAGCGGGCAGCAACATGCTGATCGGTTCAGCCCTGGGGACACTGGGTGTGGGTCTGCCGTTCGCGATCGCGGCCGGTCTGGCCCACCCGGGAGGCCCATTGCTGCTCTTCAGCGGCGACGGCGCCTTTGGCTTCTCCGCGATGGAACTCCAGACCGCTGCCACCCAGCGGGTGGGTCTGGTCGTGGTAGTGGTCAACAACGGAGTGTGGAGGGGGCCCGGGACCAGCCCCGACCAGGTGGGAAACAAAGTTGACCACGCCGGTCTTGCGGTTTCGCTTGGCTGCTGGGGACGAACGGCCTCGACCCAGGCCGAGTTTTCCTCAGTCTTAGGCCACGCATTTGAGGTGGCCCGCGACGGAGTACCCTGCGTGGTCGATGCTCACGCCGACGGGAAGGTCGTGAGCAAGCTGCTCCGAAGCCTCGATGAGCTGGGGCTCATGTAGGGCACAAAGCTCCGGCACATTCGCGGACTAGCCGCATCCAGACGGCTGACGAGGGGGTCCGGGTAGGCTATGGCGAGGTTGAATGAGCTGTGGCATCGGGAGCACAGGCTCGGCTCAAACGCTGCGATTGAGCGGCGCATTGAGTGGCACCGTGCCCACGTAGAGGCGTGCGGCTGCCGTCCGATTCCGGCCGGCGTTCTCGCAGAGATGCGCAGACTTGAGCTTCAGCCGCGGCCGGCGAAGCGTCGCCCAGGGCGGTGGGATCAGAAGACGGCGTCCACGCAGCGATGCGAACCCGGCTCTGCAAACCGAGCGAGGGGGCACAGTCCCCGACTCGTGGCCCAGGCACGGTCCGCAATGGGGCTGCCATCGGGCAGAGAGCCGCGAGATCAGGCAGTCCAGCTGAAGGCGTAGTCCCAAAGGGAATCCATTAGGAGAGGAGAATGGGCCAATGCCGGAAACCCCACCCCACGCGACCGCTCGACGTGCACCACGCTGGCTCAAGGTGCCGAACGCGGTCAATGCGGCGCTGCTGCGGCGCGGCATTGGCGCCTCGCCACAGCACTTGCTAGCCGTGCCCGGCCGGAAAACGGGAGCCCTACGTACGACGCCGGTTGCCGTCATGACTTACGAGGGCCAGCGCTACCTCGTGGCAGGTTACGCTGGTTCCGACTGGGTCAGGAATGCGCGAGTCGCCGGGTGGGGAACCCTGACCCGAGGAAGTCAGACCCAACGGGTCGATTTGAGGGAGGTTCCGACCGAACAACGTGCCCCGATCTTGCGGAACTACGCCCGCGAGATCCGGGGCGGCCGCACTTTCCTCACGGTCGCCGCGGACGCGCCGCTCGAGGAATTTAGCCGGGCGAGCGCACAGCATCCGATCTTCCTAGTTCAGGCAGAAAACAGACCGGGCTGAGCCCCTCATGCAGTCCGCGGAACCGAGGCTGTCATCGACCGAGCGATCAGCGCCCAGTCCCAAAGGAAATCCTTCGGGAC
>JBAUWA010000011.1:0-2003 GCA_049583555.1 Candidatus Dormiibacterota bacterium
CGACGCCACCCAATACCGGCGGGGCCGGCCCGGCCCCGCCGTTGCCTTGTCGTAGGGCTCGAGGATGCCTCGTCCACCAAGCAGGGCGAGCGCTGCCCGCGCCGCGCGTTCGGATACCGCAACGCGGTCCGCGACCAGATCGGAGGAGACGACGGGGTATTCCACCAGGACCGGGAGCACCAGACGTGCGGTGGCGTCGGCCCGCAGGTCATGGAGGCGTCGACTCCACTCCTCCAGGAGTTGCTCTGAGTGCACCAGCAACCCCTGGGCCGCCTCGCTCGAGTACCGAAGTTCACCCGCCAGCCACTGGACCCAGGGGTCCAGCTCGCCGAGGCGGAACCTGGTCAGGCCGGCGAGATACCCGCCGGGGTCCCGGGCGATGAAGACGCTGACGGGGGGAGGGACCGTGATCCCTATGCGGTGGGCGAGGATCCAGCCGATCAGGATTCGCCCGATCCGGCCATTGCCGTCCCCGTACGGGTGAATGATCTCGAACTGGGCATGGGCGACTGCAGCCTGGGTGACCGGGTCGATCGACTCGGCATTCACAAAGCCGACGAGATCGACCATGAGGTCCTCGACACGCTCGGGCGGAGGAGGCACGAAGGAGGCGCCGCGCGGTGAGGTCCCACCGATCCAGGACTGGGCGGCGCGAAAGGCGCCGACCATCTCATCGGGGAGACGACCGGTGGGGCCCATGAGGCGCTGGTGCCACTCGTGGAAGTCCTTGATGGTGAGGTTGCGCCCGGTCCCTCCGAGGGCGTAACGGACTGCGATGAGGTTGTCAGCAACCCAAGAGGCGGTGGCGTTTGAGTTGTCACCGACTGCGGCCGCGGCCACCGCGGCGAGAGGGGTGCGCAGTCCCTCAATGGACGAGGAAGCCACTCCCTCCGCCCGGAGCAACAACAAGGCGAGCGGCTCGAAGCGCGCGGAGGCGTCGCCACTCGCGCGCACGGCCGCGACGGCTTGCTCAGTGAGGCGGGCCGTGCCAACACCGACTTCGAAGTCCTGGCTGGCGAGGAGGTCCGGGACCCAGGCTCGGACCGGCGCGCCGTTCCACGTCACGATCTCGTCGTGGCCCCGCTCGTTGCCTTCCGCAATGCCCACTATTACGGAAGCCTAGCATAATAACATTCCGTAATACCCGAATAACGGAGGGCTTGGTGGCGGTCCCTCGACGAGCGCAACGGTCTTCCCGCGATGCCGACGCGGGAACCACCCGGGAGGGACTAACACCCCCCAGGAGCTGGGACTAGACCGCGTTCTCGGGCATCTCCTGGCCACAGAACATGCAGAGTCCACGATCACGGCTCCACCTGTGGTGACCATCGGTGCTGCCCCGACATCGGGTGGAGCGTCGCGGCCGCGCGGTTGGAGTCGGCTTCTGGGGCCTAGCGAATGAGACCTTCGCCGGCGGCCCTACGGCCGTCGCTGGAGGCGGTTTCCGAGCCGCCTCGAATCGCTTGACCAAATCAGGCCGATCCAGCAATAGCGCCAGGGCCAAGAGGCAGAATCCGACCGCGACACACGACCATCCCGAGATCGGCGTGAGTTGGTTGAGCAGCAGCAGTACTCCCCCAGTCAGGAGGGCGATTGCGGCGACACCAAGCGCGCTGGGCCATCTCACGCTACCCATGCCGCGAGTGTAGGCGCGTTCTCCGGAAATGGTGCCACCTGTGGGGCTTCGGGACATCCTCCACCCCTCCGCTGCCAGCCCCAGTCGGCTGCTACCAGCCTGAGATTTAGTTCGAGGGACGGTTCTGGCGCAAGGCGGTCAGCCGACGTTGGTACTCGTCTTCGCTGATCTCGCCGTTGGCGAAGCGACGGGCCAGGATCTGCTCTGCTCCCTGGCCGGACCGCCCCGGCCCTCCTCCGTAAAAGCCGCGCCGCCTCGACATCCCGTAGAGGCGGACGCCGATTCCCACCACCATCAAGATCACGATCAGTACCAGGAACGGAGATCCGTACATGCCTGGCAGGATAGCCCGCACCCGCCCCCAGGT
>JBAUWA010000012.1:0-19054 GCA_049583555.1 Candidatus Dormiibacterota bacterium
GGGTGAGGGGGTGCGCTTTCGGCCCAAGCTGCTGCTGCTGGCTGTCTGCGCCGGGCTGGTGACGGTGGGGCTCGCCGCGGTGACGGCAACCCATCAGACCATCCCGGGGCTCGGGCCTCGCGACCTCGGCCTCCTCGGTCTGGCCCTTGCCGGCTTCGCCATTCTGGCCACCGCCAACGCGGTCAATCTGGCCGACGGCGTGGATGGTCTGGCAGCGGGCTGCGGCATCCCCGGCTTGGCGACCTGCGCGGTGCTGGCAATGCTGGAGCACCGGCCTGAGTTGGCCCTCACCTGCGCCTGCTTGGTGGCGGCGCTGCTGGCATTCATGGTCTTCAATCGGCCCCGGGCCCGGGTTTTCATGGGCGACGCCGGCTCCCTGGCGCTGGGATTGTCGTTGGCGGTGGCCGCCATCGAGGTGGGGGCGCTGGTGCTGCTGCCGTTGCTGGCTCTGGTCTTCGTGGCCGAGGCCGGCTCGGTGATCATCCAGATCGGTCACGTCAAGCTCACCCACGGACGGCGGCTCCTGCGCGCCAGCCCCTTACACCACCACTTCGAACAGGGAGGCATGAGTGAGTGGGCGGTCGACCTCTGGTTCTGGGGGGTGGCGGTGGTCGCGGCTGCTCTGGCCGGCTACTGGGCGGTGGCCGCGGGTCTGGTGGGAGGACCTAAGTGATCGCCCACGTCGAGCGCTGGCTCCCGGTCGGTCAGACCCGGAGGAGTGGAGCGCGAGCCCATCGCCTGCCCCTGCCGGAGCTTGACGTCTGGCTGCTTCTGATGGTTCTCGCTCTCTGCGGCCTGGGTCTGATCATGGTCTACTCGGCGAGTCAGGCCCTGGCCTACACCGACTATGGCAACTCCGCTTACTTCTTCGAGCGCCAGTTGCTCTTCATGGGGTTCGGGCTAGTGGCAATGGCTATCTGTGCCAAGGTCGACTACCACCGCTGGGTCAGCCTGGCGCCCCTACTCACGGTCGTCACTTTGGTCCTGCTGGTGGCGGTGCTGCTGCCCCACGTTGGGGTCGAGGTCCAGGGAGCCAGACGCTGGATCCAGCTCGGCGGTTTCGACCTCCAGCCGAGCGTTCTGGCCCAGTTCATGGTGGTGGTTTCGGGCGCGGTCTGGCTGGACCGGCTCGGGCCCAGGGTCACTGATCTCCGGGAAGGGGTCCTCAGCTATAGCTGGAAGATCCTGGTGGTGGCGCTGCTGGTGGTGATGGAGAAGGACTTGGGCTCCACTGTGGTTCTGGCGGTGGTCGCCTTGGGCCTGCTCTGGCTGGCTGGGGTCCGGATTCGCCACCTGATCGGGGCAGCCGCCGCCTGCCTCTTGGGGGCGCTGCTGCTGGTACGGGCCGAGCCCTACCGCACCGCCCGGATTCTGAGCTACCTCAACCCCTTCGCCCACCGGCTGGGAACCGGCTTCCAGGCGGTCCAGGCTCTCTACTCCCTAGGCGTGGGGGGCCTCTTCGGCACCGGTCTCAGCACCGCGGTGTCCCCCTCTCAGCTCCTGCCCGAGGCCCACACCGACTTCATCTTCGCGATCATCGGCGAGGACATGGGGCTGGTGGGGATGCTTCTCGTGATGGCCCTTTTCCTCGGCCTTGCCTGGCGAGGGGTGCGGGCCGCCCGGAACGCGCCCGATCGCCTGGGCGTTCTACTCGCCGGTGGGATCACCATCTGGCTCGTCGGCCAGGCTCTGATCAACATCGGCGGGGTGACCGACACTATCCCCTCAACCGGGGTACCCCTTACCTTCATCAGCTACGGAGGATCGTCGCTGGCGCTTTCTCTTGCTGCCACCGGCATCCTCCTCAACATCTCGGCCCGTCAGCGCCGAGTGGGGACGGGCAATGCGCGTGCTAATCACGGGGGGCGGGACGGGAGGTCACTGCACCCCGGCGATCGCGGTAGCGGAGGCCCTTCGCCAGACTGACCCCGAGGTCGCTATCACCTACGTAGGTCGAGACGACGGACCTGAGTCCAAGCTGGTGCCCGCGGCCGGGATCGACTTCTCCGGGCTTCGCCTGGGCAGCATGGGCTCGAGTCCGGTCAGCTCGGCGCCTAGGCTGGCACTGCGCCTGCCATTGGTCTACCGCGAGGCGGCCCGCCTCCTGGGCCGGTTCCGCCCTCAGGTGGTACTGGCGACGGGCGGCTACGTGTGTGTGCCGGTGGCACTGGCGGCCCGGCGCCGCTCGATACCCGTCCTTCTCCTGGAACAGAATCTGCTCCCCGGTCGAGCGGTGCACTGGTTGGCGCCACGAGTCCAGCTGGTGGCCAGCAGCTTCCCCGACACAGCTGCGCTCCTGCCTCGGGCCAAGGTGGTCTGCACGGGCAACCCGGTCCGACTCAGCTTCGCCGAGCTGGCCGGGCGACCTCAGCTCGCGGAAGCTCCTCCGACCCTCCTGGTGATGGGTGGATCCCAGGGAGCGCGCCGTCTCAACGAAGTCCTCTTGGAGGCGTTGCCAAGCCTGCTCCAGGCCATGCCCCAGCTGAGCGTGGTCCATCTGACCGGGCCGGTGGACCACGACCAGGTGGTGGCTTCCGCCAGCTCGGCCGGGCTCCCGGTGGGCGGTCGCTACCGGCCGTCACCGTTCGTTTCCGACATCGCCGACCAGTTGGCTTCCGCCAGCCTGGTGGTGATGCGGGCCGGTGGCAGTTCGCTGGCCGAGGTGGCCTGCTTGGGGCGGCCCATGGTTCTGGTGCCATATCCCCACGCCGGCGACCACCAGACCGCCAACGCGCGACCCTTCGCGGAGGTCGGGGCGGCCCGTGTGATCGCTGACCAGGACCTCACCGCCCAGCTGCTGCAGCGGACCGTCGTGGAGGTGATCGAGGACCCCGATGCCTGGCGGGCCATGGCCCGCGCCAGCGCCTCGATGGCGAGGCCCCGAGCCGCCTTCGACGTCGCCGCACTCCTGCACCAGCTGGCCGATCCGAGGGGCTGAACTTGTCACAGTCCGGACCACCAAGCTGGCCGACGCCTCCCGCCCACCTGCATTTCCTGGGCATCTGCGGCTATGCGGTTTCGGGGCTGGCGCTTTGCTGCCAGGAGCTGGGCTTCCAGGTGACCGGATCTGATGAGGACGCTTACCCACCCACCACCGAGATCCTCCGGGCGGCCGGCATTCCCTTTGCGTCGGACCACGATCCCGGCAACCTTGACCGTTGGGGCGTGCCTGACCTGGTGGTGCTGGGAAACCAGGTCCAGCCCGGCAACGCCGAGCTCTTCGCTGCCGGGGCCCGCGGCCTGGCGATCCTCAGCGAGGCAGAGGCCTACCTGGGACTGACCACTGGGCGCAGGAGGGCGGTGGTCTGTGGCACTCACGGTAAGAGCACCACCTCGGCACTGGCGGCCTTCATGCTCGACCAGACCGGGTGCAATCCGGGTTTCCGCCTGGGGGCTACCCCCCAGGACTTCGCCACCACCGCGCGCTTGGGCGACCCCCGAGAGGGTGGTCCCTTCATCTTCGAGGGCGACGAGTACACCACCTCGGCCTTGGACCCCCGCGCCAAGTTCCTCCACTGGCACCCGGAGATCGTGACTTTGCTCAACTTGGAGTTGGACCATCCCGACCTGTATCCCGACCTGGCCGCCTACGAGGCTCCGTACCGGGAGCTGGTGTCGGGACTGGGGCCTGAGGGCCGACTCATCTACAACGCGGAGAACGCCGAGGCTGCCCAAGTTGCGACCGCGTCCCCGGCCGACTCCGAGAGCTTTGGAGTGAGCCGCGGGGATTGGACCCTGCTCACCCCCCCGGTGGCGGCGGGCGGCCGCCAGCATCTGCAGGTGAGGATGCCCGGTGGAGGTGAGGTGGAGATGGCGCTGCCGAACTTTGGAGCCCATAACGCGGCCAACGCCTTGGCCGCGCTTGCGACCGCGGTACGCCTGGGCGCCGACCCTGAAGCTGCGGCGGCAGCTTCTGCCCGGTACCACGGTGTGGCCAGGCGCTTCGAGGTGCTGGGCTCGGTGGGCGGGATCACCGTGGTCGACGATTACGCCCACCACCCGACCAAGCTCCGGGCAACCATCGCTGGAGCCCGCCAGCAATTCGGATGGGACGTGCAGCTGGTCATGGTCCACGTCCCTCACACCTATTCGCGCACCCGCGCCCTGCTTGCCGAGTATCGCCACACCTTTGACGGTCTGGATCTGCTCGTGCTGGGGCCGATCGAGCCTGCCCGGGAGCGTCATTTGGCGGGCACGGTGAGCTCCGCCGACGTGGCCGCCTTGGTCTCCGGGGTGGAGGTAGCGATGGTCGATTCCGCTGACGCCGCCATCCGGGCGGTCAAGGCCCGGGCGGTTCCACCCGCGGTCGTCGTCTGCAGCTCGGTGCGCGGGTTTGACGGCGTCGCGGCCCGCCTCCTCTCCAGCCTGGGAGCGAGCGCCGCTTGACCTCGGCCGAGCTGCCCCCACAGCTCCGCCGGCTGCTGGCGGAGCCGCTGAGCCGGGGCCAGATTCGTCCCGATGAGCCCCTTTCGCTCCACAGCCAGTTCGGGGTCGGTGGGCCCGCCGACTGGTACTGGGAGCCCGCCGCGGTGGCGCTGCTGCCGGACCTGATGCACCTATGCCAGGTGCTGAGCATTCCCTGCACGGTGCTGGGGGCGGGCAGCAACTGCCTCATCCTCGATGGGGGGATTCGCGGACTGGTGCTGAAGTTTCCTGCAACCCGAGTGGTGCACCAGGGCGCTGGTCAGGTACTCCTCCAGGCCGGCAGCATGATGCCCCGGGCCGCCTTCGACACCGCCTACCTGGGGCTGATGGGACTGGCCTTCGGGGTAGGTATCCCCGGGACCGCGGGCGCTGCTGTCGCCGGTAACGCCGGCGCCTTCGGCACCGAGGTCAAAGACATCCTGGAGGGAGCGGAGGTGGTGCTGCCCGGCGGGGACGTGCTGCACCTCACCGCTCAGGACCTGCGGATGAGCTACCGCCACAGCGCCCTCCAGGAGGCCCCGCTCCAGGGAGCGGTGGTGACCGAGGTCTGGCTGCGGCTAGGCCTGGGAGACCGGGAGGCGGCTCGCCAAGAGGTGCGCCGGATCATGTCGGAGCGCAAGGCCGCCCAGCCCACCGGGGTCAGGAGCCTGGGCAGCACCTTCAAGAACCCCGACGAGGAGCATGCTGGTCGGCTGCTCGAGGCCAGCGGCCTCAAGGGCGCGACGGTGGGAGCCGCCCAGGTCTCACCCCAGCACGCCAACTTCATCTGCAACCTCGGCGGCGCCATCGCCGCCGACGTGCTTGCATTGACGGACTTAATGCGTCAACGTGTACGAGAGCAGTTCGGGGTTGAGCTTGAGCTCGAGATCATCCCCATCGGCAGTCCCGATTTCCGCCAACGTTCCAGCTGAGGGGCAGCCATGAGTCGGCCCACGCCCGCGCAGTCCTCCAGGGGACGGTCGTTCGGCGCGGTCGTGCCCGACGAGTTCGAGGATTGGACTCCCCCCGCCAGGGTTAGCGCCGACCCCGCTCCGCCCAGGCGGGCTCGGCCGAGACCGGGGCGAGCCGGCGCCACGCCGGTCTGGGGACGGATCGCCGACTCCCAGATCGAGGAGGTCGCCAAGCAGGCGGCTGAGCGCAGAGCGGCTAGGTACGCCGCTCGACAGAGCTTCTTGGGACGGCATCGGGTCTCCGCCCCACGCAAGCCCCAAGCCTTCGACGCCTTCAAGGAAGTAGGACGCGGCACCAAGGTGACCGCGATCGTGGTGGTGGTGGTGGCGCTGGCCGCGGTGGTGCTGTTCGCCCTCCCCTGGCTCAAGGTGCAGCGAGTCGAGGTGGAGGGGGCCTCAGTCGTCTCCAAGCAGCAACTGCTGGCCGAGGTCGGTGCCGAGCGGGGTCAGAGCACGCTCCTGCTCGATACCTCGGCGATGACCCGGAGCCTGCTGGCCCAGCCCTGGGTGCGCAGTGCCACCGTCCGGGTGCGCTGGCCGGACACAGTGATCGTCTCGGTGACGCCCCTGCCTCCAGTCTTGATCTATCAGCGCGGCAGCAGGCAGCAGCTGATCGCCGCCACGGGAGCGACCTTGGGGGTGGTCGCGCTCCTCCCCGCCAGGTCGCTGCCCTTATTCGTGGACGAGCGTGCTCTCGCTCCCGCTCAGGCGGGGTCGGTAGTCCTCCCCGGTCGCCTGACCGCGGCGCTGGTGGCTCTGGCCCGGGTCTTCCCCGCAGCCTATGGAGTCGGAGTAACCCGCTATGTGATGACCTCCATCGGGGCCCTGGAGATCCAGAGCGACGCGGGCTGGACCGCTGATCTGGGGCTGGCCCTGACCAGCTCCCAGATCGCCTCCATCGCTCCCAAGCTGGAGGAGCTCAGAGCTCTTGCGGCCCAGGTCAACCTCAAGTCCTCGGGAATCAAGGAGATCTACCTGGAGGACGGCTCCCAGGCGGCGGTCAGCTACTGAGCGCGGGGATGCCAGATTCGGGTCAGACGCAAAACTCAGGGTCTGGACGGGGTCTCAGCCACAACATGATGTGGTTTGGGGCTTGTGCTGCTCTGGCATTGCCGGTACACTTCCAGGCGGCTCCCGCGTCTCGGCCAGCGGCTATCGGCGTCCCCATCTCCTCCGCTTGACCACCCACACAACTTGCCAAAAATCTCAGTACTACAGTTGGGGTTCCACCTGATGCCCGAGTGGGTCAGTGCCGCGTCGGCACCGCCTCCATCGCGGTCATGGCCAGTGCCGGATTGAGCAGTCGCCGCTTGGTCGCGCTTGACCTGGGCAGCGCCAAGGTTTGCTGTGCGGTGGCCGAAGACGACGGTCCCCGGCTACGCATCCTCGGAGTGGGCGAGGCAGCGTCGGCTGGCGTTCACAAGGGAGTGATCACCGACCCCGACGCCGCAGCCCTGGCGATCTCCAAGTCGCTCGACGCCGCCGAGCGGGCCAGTGGAGTGGAGATCGACTCGGCCCTTCTGACCCTCAGCGGTCGGCACATTGAGAGCCGCGCCAGCGAGGCGGTGGTATCGGTCAACTCCCGGGGCGGGGTGGTCGGCTCCAGCGACCTCAACCGGGTGCTGGAGGCCTCCAGGACCGTGTCCGGTATCGAGGGCCAGGAGGTTGTCCACCTGATCCCTCGCCAGTACCAGGTGGACACCAGGGCGGGACTCCGGGACCCCCGGGGCGAGCAGGGCTCCCGGCTGGCGGTCGATGTCGAGCTGGTGCTGGCCTCCAGCGCCCATCTGGCGGCCCTGGTGGACTGCGCCCACGCCGCCGGTCTGCGCATCGATGACGTCGTGGTGCAGCCCCTGGCGTCGGCCGAGGGGGTGCTTCGGGACCAGGAGCTGGAGCTGGGAGTGGCGGTGATTGACGTCGGTGCCGGAACCACCAATATCGCCATCTTTCGAGATGGAACAATTTGCCGCGTTCTGGTGCTCCCGGTGGGCGGCCAGAACGTCACCACCGACCTCGCCACTGGCCTCCGCTGCGACCAGGAAGAGGCCGAGACGCTCAAGTGCCGGCATGGACAGTGCGACCCCGCCCAGGTGCTCCCTGAGGAGATGGTCACCCTGGTCGGCCGGTCCCACGTCGGTGCCGAGGAGATTCCCAGGAGATGGCTGGCCGAGATCATCGAGCCTCGAGCGCGGGAGATGGCGCGGCTCGTGGGCCAAGCCCTGGACGATGACGGCCAGGGACTGGCCCGGCTGGTGGTCACTGGCGGAGGATTCCGCTTGAGAGGCTTCGCCGCGGCGGTCCATCAGATTTTGGAAATGCCGGTCCGCCTGGCGGTCCCGGAGGGACTGGCCGGGCTCTCCGATCAGCTCGGCATGCCCGAGCACGCGGCGGCGGCAGGACTGCTCCGTTGGGGCCAGCGCTCGGGTACTCGCGGAGGTCGCGGCAACATGAGATCCACCCGCAGCGCGGGCCGGCTGAACCGCTGGCTCCACGAGCTGTTCTGACCTGAAGGAGACCAGCATGCCTCAAGACGACCTCGAACACACCAGTCACGGGAGCGCTCGGATCAAGGTCATCGGCGTCGGCGGCGGCGGTAGCAACGCCGTCAACCGCATGATCCGAGCCAAGCTTCGCGGCGTCGACTTCATCGCCGTCAACACCGACATCCAGGCGCTGGAGACCTCCGAGGCGCCCTCAAAGATCCACATCGGGCGCAAGGTCACCCGGGGTCTCGGCTGCGGTGGCGACCCGGAGATGGGGGAGATGGCCGCGGAGGAGTCGCGCGAGGAGCTGTCCAGCATCCTCCACGACGCCGACATGGTCTTCGTGACCTCGGGGATGGGGGGAGGCACCGGGACTGGCGCGGCGCCGATCATCGCCGAGATCGCTCGCACCAGCGGCGCCCTCACGATCGGGGTGGTCACCAAACCCTTCACCTTTGAGGGCAAGAAGCGGATGGAGGCCGCCGAGAGGGGAGTTGATGCGCTCTCAGGGCGGGTAGACACGCTGATCACCATCCCCAACGACCGCCTGATCGCCGTCACCGACAAGAAGACCACCATGATCGACGCCTTCAAGAAGGCCGACGACGTGCTGCGCCAGGGGGTTCAGGGGATCAGCGATCTGATCGTCTTCCCGGGGCTGATCAACCTCGACTTCGCTGACGTCAAGGCGATCATGATGGGCCAGGGAGCGGCGTTGATGGGCATCGGCTATGGCAGTGGCGACAACCGAGCCCAGGACGCCGCGCGCGATGCCGTCGCCAGCCAGCTGCTGGAGACATCGATCGCGGGAGCCCACGGAATCCTGCTCAACATCACCGCCAGTCCCGACCTCACTCTCTACGAGGTCAACGAGGCCTGCGACCTGATCCGCCAGAGCGCCGACCCCAACGTCAACATCATCTTCGGGGCGGTGGTCGACGATCGCATGGGTGGGGACGTCAAGATCACGGTGATCGCCACCGGCTTCGCCGCCGGTGCCCAGGTCAACCAGCTGCTGGCCGAGAAATACAAGGCCACTCGGCCCGAAGATCTCCAGGAGCCGCTCCCCGAGCGCTCCCGTCAGCCTCAGCGAGACAACCCCGAACTGTACGAAGACGTCGACATCCCGGCATTCCTGCGGGAGCCGCGCTGACCTAAGCGCCCTGGCGGCTGAGGTCTCGGGAGGAGGAGCTCGGTCGGAGCGCTGGCGCCTGGCACAGTGACTCGAGTTGCCATCCAGGGTCCAGGCCCTCTGCCGTGGAGGTCCGGTGACTAGGGTTGGCCGGCAATCCCAACCCTCTGCGGTGCGACCGGGGCGTGGCCCGGTCGTGGCACGTGTGTATATTGTGTGTATGGCGAGACTCAACGTCTACCTGCCGGACGAGTTGGCCGAGGTCATCAGGCCGCTGGACTGGAACCTATCCAGCCTTCTCCAGAGCGCGGTACGGGAGCGGCTCGACGGCGATCGTCTCGACACTTGGCTGAGCGAGCTCGAAGCCTCGCCTGGAGGTGCGGCGGTCCACGATCAGACCCTGGCGGCTCTCGAGCCCCCGGAGTTGGGGAGATCCAACGGCTGAGACGATGGTCCTGGAGACCTCGGCATTCCTCGACCTGATGGTGGGCAATGCTGAGGGCCGGATCGTGGGAGAGACGTTGAAGGGAAAAGCTGTCCACATCTCGGACCACTGCGGTGTCGCCGTGGCCCAGGCGCTGCTAGTGATGCGGCAGCGGGGGATAGTCTCGGGATCGCAGCTGCGACGCAGCATCCGACTGCTGGCCGCGACTCCGTTCACACCCTATCCGGCGGCCAGCCTTTTGGAAGGAGCCTGGGCCAGGACGGGCCTGCGACTCGGCGACGCCCTCTGTGTGGAGTTGAGCCGGAGGCTGCGGGCGCCGCTGTTGACCACTGATTCCAGACTGGCCACGGTCTGGCCCGATTCCTGGCTGATCGCGGCGCCACCGGTACTTGACGGGCCGCCAACCCTCGGGGATCCGCCTAGCTAGCTGCGCCGGCCTCCGGTTCGGCGCCCGCTCTGCTCGGCCTAGGAGCGGCAGCCACCGCCAAGGTGCGTCGAGCTCGCCAGGAGGCGACCGCAGCAGCCAGCAGGACGAAGGGCACCACCGGGAAGGTGATCGGCGAGAGAGGGCGACTGGCGTCCACGATCAACGCCACGTTCATCAATACGATCCAGAAGGCCAGCCAGCCCAAGCCCCTCCCCGAGTCCTTGAGCGCCGCCGCCGCCCACACCGCGGGTCCTACCAGGAGCACCAGGTCGTGGTTGAGGCTGTGGGGAGCCACAAACAGGGAGAGGCAGACGGTGCTGGTCAGGGCCAGCTTCCAGTCACGCGGGGTTGCCGGGGGATTGAGCCACCAGGCCCAAGAGAGCGCCAGCAACGCCGTGCCGATGGACGCCCAGGCCAGGGCCTGGGTCAGCTCGCCATGGCCGGTGAACCGCCAGAGAAGCCCGAGCCAAGTCTCGTCCGATCCGGGCGGAAACCGGTAGAAGAGGGTGTATGCCTCGAGGTGGGGCAGTACCAGCAGTCCGGATACGCCCACCACGGCTACGGTTATCGCTGCCAGCACCGCCAGGCAGGCAATGGAATCCCGCACCAGTCGTTGGCGCCAGGCCGCTATCGCCGGGACCACCAAGAGCAGCAGCAGGTCCGGCTTGAAGGCAAAGAGAAAGCTGGCCAGCGCGGTGCGGGTCCAGCGTCCCCAGGCAGATGTGCAGTACCAGGCGGACGTGAAGAGGGCGAGGCAGAGGGGCCAGAGCAGGTCGTACTGGCCCGAGGCCAGCGCCGCGTAGGTGGGGTAGGAGGCCACGATCGTCAGGGCCAGCGGGATCGCGTCGGCCCCAAGCCGCTCCT
This sequence comes from Candidatus Dormiibacterota bacterium, assembly GCA_049583555.1. Classification (GTDB taxonomy): domain Bacteria; phylum Chloroflexota; class Dormibacteria; order Aeolococcales; family Bog-877; genus Bog-877. The sequence continues at coordinate 10,727 of JBAUWA010000012.1, forward strand.
GGCGGACCAGCCAGAAGGTGCCGATCAGGCACAGTCCAAGCCCGATCGCGTCCCAGAGGTAGAAGGCCGGCCAGATCGAGAGGATGGTGAATGGGATTACCACCCAGGCCGCCGGGGGAAGGTCGACGAAGGGCTCGACATAGGCCCGGCCCAGGCCGTGGTCCAGGAATGCTTCCGACGCCACCTGGAACCGCAGTGAGTACATGTGCTGGGATGCCGCCAGCCCGCCCGCCGCGATCGCGTGGGCTATCGAGTAGAACGCCATGAAGTCGGGCAGCGCCGCGATCTGATCGAGCTGGAACGCAACCAGGATCAGGTAGCTGACAAGGAAGGCACAGCTGGCCAGAACCAGTGCCCCCCGCGTGGTGAAGCGCACTGCTGAGCTGTTTTACCCCCTGAGAACCTCGATTTTGACGCCCGTGGGCTACTGCAGGCCGATTGTGGCGGGGTCGTTACCGGCCAACCCTGCCCGGGTCCAGCGCCAGTCTTGGCGCCAATTGACCCGATCTGGGAACTCCCGGGCCCACCACTCTGCGGCCCCCTGGTCACCCCATCCGCGAGCTGCCCGGGCAAAAGCCCCGCGAACCGGTCCTGGAGGGCAGACCAGGGTCCAGGCCGGGTCCAGCGCTGCGCCCCTCATCACCTTGGCCCGCCAGCTCGCCATCCCCAGCTTGATCTGCGTTAGGTTCTCGTCAATGGCCAGCTGGATCGGGATGTAGAAGGCGAGGTTGAAGTAGGCGTCACTGCCGGCGATGGCGGGGTAATCGAAGCCCGCCAGGCGCCCGTAGAGGCAGTCGCGCCAGCGGTAGAAGAGAGAGAAGGCGACCAGGCGTCCCTGGCGTCGGCAGAGGATGACCCGACTCTCAGAGTTGAGATGACGGGCCTGCGCCTCCAGCTGGGCCGCGATCTGGGCCTCCGTCGAGGCATGCTGGTACTTGGCCTGCAGCTTGGTCGCCAGCTCCGGGAGCGCGCCCAGGCAGGAGCGCAGATCGCTGACTTCGATCTCAAGACCGCTTTCCTGGAACCGGCTTCGCTCCCGCAGCGCCGAGTGGCGGCGCGAGTGACTGAGGTGGGCCAGGTACCGCTCGAATGAATCCCATTCGATCGGGATGGCGCAGTTGGGGCCAGCCAGGATCAGGTACTCGGGGCGCCGCAGACAGGGGTACAGCTCACGCGCCGCAGCCGATGTCAGCCACATAACGCCAAAACTGGCGATGCCTGAGGTCTCGGCCAATTCGGCCGCTCCCTTCAATAGACGTGCCACCACCGCGCCGCGGGCCTGACTCCCGTCGGGATGAACAGCGAACTCCGTCGAATAGCCTGAGCGCGACCCAACCAGCAGGGTCGGCAACCAGGGCTGAGGGCGGGCGCGCCGGCCTAACACCCAGCGGCCTCCGCTGCCGAACGGCTCGTAGTGATCAAGGCCGGGGTCCGGAGACCCGTCCCACCGGTACGCCGGTAGACCAGCTAGCAGCGATCCCTTGCCATCTCGGAGCAGGAGGTAGGAAACGGGAGTTGTCTCCGACTCCTCAACTGCGAGCAGGAACGGGTAGGAGAGATAAAGGCCGCACTGCTGGCTGATCCGATCCCACTCCTGCCGATCCACCTCGGCCAGGCTGGAGGTCCACTTCGCGTCCACTCCCTCCGGCTCGCCTTCGAGGGGGCGAAACAGTTCACCGAACAACGACTGCGCAGAGCCTCAGCCGGGATCTTGCTGTGAGCGACGGCCGAATAGCCCCCAGGCGGTCAGCCGCACCTTCACCTCTCCGGTCTGGTCCCGGAGCTCGCCCCTCACTTCAACCAGGCCGCGCTCGGGCCGGCTCTTTGAGAGTCGCGCCGAGATCGCCACGACCGACCCGGTCAGCTCGTCTCCGGGATGGACTGGGCTCAGCCACTGGAGCTGATTCACCCCCGGCGAGCCCAGGCTGGCAGCGTGGCTAAGGACAGCGTCGAAGTAGAGTCGCATCCAGATCGAAGCCGTGTGCCATCCGCTGGCGATCAGCCCTCCGAAGATGCTCTGCCGTGCGCGCACGGGATCGGTGTGAAAGGGCTGGGGGTCGAACTGTTTGCCGAAGGCGATGATCTCGTCCTGGCTGACGAGATGCGATCCCAGCTCGAAGTGGGCGCCCGGCTGCAGGTCTTCCCAGAACAGGTCGATCTCCTGGGCCCAGAGCGAAGCCTGAGGGTCGACCGCGTCAGCGGGCACGAGAACTCCCGTTGAGATCTGACAGGATGCTGCGCCTGCCATGCTACCCTGCCTGGGTCTGGCTCCCGTTCGGCACGGGAGAAGAGCTCTCACTGGAGATCGCACCGCGCCCTGATGTCGGCATTCGAGCCAGTGACCAACCCGGTCAGCTTTCCTGAGCTTGAGGAGCGCGTGCTGCAGTTCTGGCAGCGCGAGCGGATTTTCGAGCGCAGCCTGGAACTGCGCCAGGACGCCAAGCGCTTCATCTTCTACGAGGGACCGCCGACAGCCAACGGCCTTCCCGGGGTGCATCACGTCCTAGCCCGGTCCTTCAAGGACTGCTTTCTCCGCTATCAGCAGATGCGGGGCCGGCGGGTTGAGCGCCGGGGTGGTTGGGATACCCACGGACTGCCGGTTGAGTTGGAGGTTGAAAGGAGCCTCGGGATCCGCTCCAAGCAGGAGATCGAGCAGATGGGCGTTGAGGAGTTCAACCGTCTTTGCCGAGCCAGCGTCATGGAGTACATCGACGAGTGGGAGCGCCTCACCAACCGCATCGGCTTCTGGATCGACCTCAAGAGCGCCTACCGCACCTACGACACCGACTACATCGAGTCAGTCTGGTGGAGCCTGAAGCAGATCTACGATCGGGGATGGCTCTTTCGCGGCTACCGGGTGGCGCCCTACTGCCCGCGCTGCCAGACCTCTCTTAGCAGTCATGAGCTGGCGCAGCCCGGGGCCTACCACGACGACACCCCCGATCCCGGGGTCACCGTGCGCTTCCGCCTCAGCCAAGACCCACGGACCAGCCTGCTGGCCTGGACCACCACCCCCTGGACCCTGCCCGGCAACCTGGGACTGGCGGTTGGGCCGAAGATCTCGTACGTCGAGGTCAGCCAGGGCGAGGAGAGGCTGATCCTGGCCAAGGAGCGCCTTGAGATCCTGGACGGCCCCTACCAGCTGGAGCGGGAGATGGCGGGCAAAGAGTTGGTCGGGCTCCGCTATCAGCCCCTTTTCGCCTTCCTCCCGGAGCAGCCCCGGGCGCACGTGGTGATGGCCGCCGACTTCGTGGCGACCGACGAAGGGACGGGAATCGTCCACACCGCGGGGGCGTACGGAGAGGACGACCTCAAGCTCTGCCAGGACGCCGGGATCGAAGTTCGGCATACGGTCGGGTTGGACGGGCGCTTCCTTCCCTTTGTCAGCGACTTTCAGGGGATCTTCGTGAAAGACGCCGATCCCCTCATCACCCAAGAGCTGAGGGAACGCGGTCTGATCTACAAGGAAGAGCGGATAGTCCACGCATACCCGTTCTGCTGGCGCTGTGAGACCCCGCTCCTCTACTACGCCTTGGACTCCTGGTTCATCAAGACCACCGCGGTCAAAGAGCGGCTGCTTCGCCACAACCACTCGGTGCACTGGGTCCCCTCCCACCTTCGCGATGGGCGCATGGGGAACTGGCTGGAGTCGGTCCAGGACTGGAACCTCTCCCGCGCGCGCTACTGGGGTACCCCCCTGCCTATCTGGGTCTGCCCGAACTGCGGTGAGCAGAGATGCGTCGGCAGTCTCGCCGAGCTCGGCCTCAAGCCCGGCACCGACGTGCACAAGCCCTTCATCGACGAGGTGACCCTGGCCTGCGAGTGCGGGGGGGAGATGCGGAGGGTGCCGGAGTTGATCGACGTCTGGTACGACGCCGGTGCCATGCCCTTCGCCCAGTGGCATTACCCGTTCGAAAACGAGGAGCGATTTGCCACCGACCATCCGGCGGACTACATCAGCGAAGCCATCGATCAGACCCGGGGGTGGTTCTACACCCTGCTGGCAGAGTCGGTGATGCTCTTCGATCAGCCCGCCTACCTCAATGTGGTGGTGCCCAGCTTGGTGGTCGACGAGCAGGGACGCAAGATGTCCAAATCCCGAGGGAATGTCGTCGATCCATTCGATTTGATCTCGAAAACGGGGAGCGATGCGGTGCGCTGGTGGTTCTACACCACAGTCACGGTCGGCCTCGAGTACCGGATCTCAGTACAGCGAGTGGCGGACTCCGCCCTGCGCTTCCTCAACGTGCTCTGGAACACCCACAGCTTCCTGGTCACCTACGCCAATCTGGCGGGTTGGGATCCATCAACTGCATCCCCAGCCCCGGCCGAACGTCATCCCTTGGATCGCTGGATCTTGGCTCGCCTGGAGGAGACGGTCGTCGAGGTGGGCGCCCAGTTGGACCGCTACGACGCCAACTCCGCCTGCCGCGCGATCGCTGTCCTGGCGGACGACACCAGTACCTGGTACTTGCGTCGGTCACGGTCTCGCTTCCGCGCCACCCCTCATGAGATCGCCTCCAGCTGTGCAACCTTGCACGAGGTTCTTTGTCAGACCACCCGTTTGCTGGCCCCTTTCACCCCCTTCGTGGCCGACGCCATCTTTCGCGACCTGACCCCCTCCCCGAACGGGGTCACGGTCTCCGTTCACCTGGAGGACTATCCGTCTCCTGGAGAGCTGCCGATCGACCAAGACTTGCTGCGGCAGATGGCGTTGGTGCGCCGGCTGGCCGAGGATGCTCGGGCGCTCCGGGAGCAGCGAAGCGTCCCCATCCGCCAGCCCCTGGCCCGGGCCACCGTGATTGGGGCCGAACTGGCACCGGAGCTGGCCCAGGTCCTGGCCGATGAGCTCAACGTGAACGAGGTGGTCAGTTCAGCGGCCGACTCCGGCGGCCAGGCGACCGTGGAGCTGGACTTCGAATTGACCCCGGAATTGCGTCGCGAGGGACTGGCCCGGACCTTCACCCGCCAGCTCCAGGACCTCCGTCGCAAGAGCGGCCTCCGGGCGGGAGAGCGCGTTGCCGTCCTCTTCGCCACCGACGACGAGCTGGGATCGGCGATCAACCAGGAGGAGGGCTCAATCCGAGCCCAATGCTTCGCCACTGAGTTGGTGCGAGCTGAGCCGGGCTCGGAGTTGCCCAGCGACTTCGGCAGCTGGTCCGAACTCAAGGTTCCGACACATTCGATCTCGATTGCGCTGCGGCGGCTCGACCGTGACGCAGACTGACGTGGTCGGGGTCTTCCCGACTGCCTGGGAACAGCCCATAATGCACGCGCCCCCCAGGGAGCAGCAGGAGACGCGTACAGTTGCCGGACTCCCGGCCCTGGGCAGCAAACTGAGGAATTTGAAGGATGACCGAGATCGCCACGACGTCCCGTGAACGCGACCTAGCTGAGATCCGCCTCCAGGTGGAATCAGAGAAAGCGCGCCTCGATCACGAGCTAGCCCAGCTCACCGGCGTCGCCACCAACGGTGCCGGGCGGGAAGCCCCGTTCCACGAGCACCCCACCGAGCACGCCGGTGAGATGGAAGAACACGAGCGGCTGCTGGCGATCCGGGAGAATCTGCTGCAAATGTTCGAGCAGTGTGACGACGCCCTGGGACGGCTGGAGCGAGGCGAGTACGGACTCTGCCGCAGCTGCGGTAAGGAGATCGCCATCGAGCGGTTGCGCGCGCTTCCATATGCGACTCGATGCGTCCCCTGCAAGGAGGCCAAGCGCGACTGAGGGCCCTTCGGCCCGTCCGACTGCTCGGTCGGTCTTGACTAGAACCCAGCCGTGGCCGATATGGACGGCTGTGGCGGCGATCTCAGTCTTCTTGGTGGATCGACTGACCAAGTTCTGGGTAACTCACTCCCTGACCTTGGGGCAACAGCTCTGGCCGGGGTGGCCGGTGCACATCTACTACACCATCAACAACGGCGCTGCCTTCAGCCTGCTTCCCAGCGCCAACTGGCTATTTCTTGTGGTGGCGGTGCTGGTTGTTGCCGCCATCCTCTGGCGTTGGCGCCTCCTGACCCTGGAGCCGTGGTGGGTCCAGGTCGGAGTGGGTCTTCTGCTGGGGGGCGCGATCGCCAACGCCGTGGACAGAGTCACCCAAGGCTATGTGGTCGACTTCATTCAGCTCCCACACTGGCCCGTGTTCAACGTGGCCGACTCGGGCATCTCGATCGGCGTAGCGATCCTGGTCGTGCGGATCATCCTGGCCAGCCGCGGCCGTGCCTGATCAGAGGGCTCCCGGAACGGAGGTCCAGCTCCCGGCAGCCCAGCCCTCCGAAGCGGGCCTTCGCCTTGACGTCTTCTTGGCCACGCGCCTGGGGGAAGCTCGGGCTAGTGCCCAGAGGATGGTCCGAGCCGGACTGGTCTCGGTGGGGGGGCGATTGGTGCTGCGGCCTTCTCATCTGGTCCGACCCGGTGACTTGATCTCGTTAGGTCAGGAGGAGCGCTGCACAGCCCCGGACGCACCCGCTGGAGACCTGCGGGTCGTTTATGAGGACGACTTCTTGGCGGTGGTGGACAAACCCGCCGGCATGGTTGTCCATCCTGGCCCTGGGCACCGGGAGGGCACCCTGGCCCAACTTGTCCAAGCTCGAGGCGGACCGTGGTCTCTGGCCGCTGGAGTCGACCGTCCCGGGATCGTCCACCGCCTTGATCGGGGTACCAGCGGGTTGCTGGTCCTGGCCAGGAGCGAGGACGCGCACCGACAGCTGGCCCGCCAGCTTCGAACCCGGAGCATGGGGCGCGAGTACTGGGCCTTGGTCGAAGGCAGGCTCCAGGAGGACCACGGGCGGATCGAGGCCGCACTGGGACGAGATCCCAAGCGGCCCAGAAGGATGGGGGTCGGCGCCGCTGGGCGCCAGGCCGTAACCGAGTTCTCGGTGCTGGAGCGACTTCCCCAGCACACTGCGCTGCGCCTACGTCTCCTAACCGGACGTACCCACCAGATCCGGGTTCACCTTGCCTACATCGGCCGGCCCATCGTCGGCGACAGCCTCTATGGCGCCTCTCGCGGGGAGGGTCCCCTCCGGCCGGCGCTCCACGCTGCCATGCTCCACCTGATCCATCCCCAGGACGCTCGGGAGATGGTATTCATGAGTCCGCTCCCGCCAGACCTGGAGGCGCTTCGCATGCAACTGGGCGCAGCGCCCGGAAGTCGGGCCACCTGGCCCTGGCCGGCCCTACCCTAGATCTCTAGATGACCAGGGGTTCGAAAAAGGGGCGCATCGTCGTGCTCTCGGGCCCCAGTGCCGTGGGCAAGGACACCGTGATCGAGGAGCTGCTCAAGCTCTCTCCCTGTTTGAGGCGACCCCCGGGTTACACCACCAGGCCGCCTCGCCCGGGCGAAATCGATGGGCGCGACTACACATTCGTGACTCCCCAAGCGTTCAGCGCCATGGAACGTGACAACGCCTTCTTGGAGACTGCTTCAGTTCACGGAAACCGCTACGGCACCGCCAAGGCTCGGGTGGATGAGCTCCTCGCCCAAGGGTGGGACGTGCTGCTCAAGCCCGACGTTCAAGGTGCCGCACTGCTTCGTGACTCGGGCACAGACGCGATCTTCGTCTTCCTCGAGCCCCCCTCACGCGAGGCATTGGTGGAACGGCAGATTGGCAGGGGCACCGAGAGCCCGGAGGAACTCGCCGTACGCGCCAGAGACGCCGACCGTGAGTTAGCCGAGGCCGGCTGGTACCACCACCGGGTGGTCAACGACGAAGTCGCCAGGGCGGCACGTGAGGTGGCCGACATCTTGGCGGTGACGCCCTCGGACGAGGGCTGATCGTCTCCAGGCGCCTGCCACAATGGCGAAGCGATGGCTGACCAGGTCGGACAACAGCTCAGTGGGCGCAAGGTAGCAGTCCACGTCTGTGGCGGGGTGGCGGTGGTCAAGGTCCCCGAGCTGATCACCGCCCTCCGCGGCCAGGGATCCGAGGTGAGGGTGGCGATGACCCCGTCGGCCACCTCCTTCATCTCCCCGACCACCCTGCAAGCCCTGTCGGGCAATCCCGTGGCCTGGCGCCTGTTCCCGGCCAAGGGCAGGGCCAGGGATGCCGAGCCGGCGGAACCGGGGCAGGGTCATGGGATGGCCCATATCGACCTCTCTAGCTGGGCAGACTGCCACCTGGTCGTGCCAGCGACAGCCTCCACCATTGCCCGGTTGGCGACGGGGCTGGCCGACGATGTGGTCAGCTCCACTCTGCTGGCTACCGGAGCGCCGATCATCCTCGCCCCCGCCATGGAGACCGGGATGTGGCGCAACCCCGCGACCCAGCAGAACCTGGCCACCCTGGTCTCCCGAGGCGCCCTGGTGGTGGGGCCAGTGAGCGGCCG
>JBAUWA010000013.1:0-36558 GCA_049583555.1 Candidatus Dormiibacterota bacterium
GCTCAGTCGACGTGCCCACTCGAGATCCTCTTCAAGACTGGCCCTCGTGTCTTTGAACGGCCAGAGGTGTCGGTTGGCCCAAACCAGTAGGGCGCCCACGAGCACTAGGACCAGCCCAGCTAGGCCCACCAGCCCGGCCACAAAGGTGTGGTTAGGAAGCCACTCCACCAGCGTGACCAACGCGAATATGAGGAGAACGCCGAGGCCGAGCATCGCCACCAGGGCACCGACCGCAACTCGGATTCCTCGCCGTGCTGCCGCTCTGAGCTCGGCCTTGGCCAGGGAGATCTCGTCGTTGACCAGTTGTCGAACGTCATCGGTGAGACCGTGGACCAGTTCCACCACGGTTTGCTCCGGCGCTTCAGGGCTGGGCATCGCAGCAGCGTAGCGGATCGCGGCCCGCGCTCCGTTGCCGCATATCATCAAGTCGTGGCTGACCTCGGCAAGCAGTCCCTCGAGGACTTGGTGGCGCCGCTCGTACGGCTGGCTCGGTCTGGAAGTCTCCTGGTGGCGACCGACTTTGATGGAACCCTGGCTCCAGTGGTCCGCGACCCCCGCCGAGCCCGACCCCTGCCGGAGGCGGCTCGGGCACTGAGCGCTCTCGCTCTCCGAACCCCGGTGGCGGTAATCAGCGGGCGAGACCTGGCCAACCTCTTCGTCCAGTGCCCGCTGCCCGGAGTCCTGCTCCTCGGAAGCTACGGGCTCGAGCCCTGGCGCGAGGCGGGCACCAGTCCCATCCCCCTGCCTCCGTCCAACCCTTCAGACCGGCTCAAGCGAATCGCGGCTGAACTGAAGGCGGCCACTCAGGCCCAGGTCGGGGTGGAGGTGGAGACTAAGGCCTTGGGAGTGGCGGTTCACTACCGCAACGTCGGCGACCGCCATGCCATCGGGTTGCAGCTTCGAGGACTCCTGGCCGACATCGCCCGGCGCCAGGAGCTGGAGCTGCTGCGGGGAAGATTCGTGCTGGAGTTGCGCGACCGGCACGCGGGCGACAAGGGGACTGCCCTGGTCCAGTTGCTGGACCGAATTTCGCCCAGGGGCTGCGTGTTTGCGGGCGATGACCTCGGTGACCTCCCCGCCATGGTCCAGCTCCATCGCCGCGCCAAAGGGCTGGAGCTCGCCCTGGCCTTCGCGGTTCTGAGCCCGGAGACCCCGGACCCGGTGCGCGATGAGGCGGACGTCTGCCTGGACGGGCCGGGGGAGTGGGCCAGACTACTGGCGGGAGTGAGCGGGGAGCTGGCCCGAGCCGCCTGATTCGGTGACGCTCGCGGTCAGCGAGCCACCAGCTGATTGATGTCCTGGAGCTGCGCGGTGATCCAGCGGGCGATGTTGTGCTTGCGGACGGTCTGGCGTAGGTGGCGGGCCCTGGTGGATCGGTCCCGCTTGGGCATGGTCAGTGCCGAATGCAGCGCCTCTGCGGTCTGGTCGATGTCGAACGGGTTGATGGCCAGGGCTTCGATGCCCAGCTCCTCGTAGCTGCCCGCGTTCTCGCTCAACACCAGGACTCCATCCTTTGTGTTGCAGAGGACCCCCTCCTTCGCCACCAGATTCATGCCGTCGTAAATGGGGTTGACCAGAAGCGCGTCGTACGACTTGTAGGCCGCGACCGCCTTGTAGAGGTTGTCCTCGACCTCGAGCCGGATGGGTACCCAGGTGCCAGTCTGAAAGCGGCGGTTGACATGGGCGGCGGCACTCACCAGCGCTCCCAGGTAGGAACGGTAGGCGTTGACGTTCTGGCGACTGCGCTGGAGCAGAGCCCAGAAGACGACCCGGCCACGAAGCTCGGGGTGAGTGTCCAGCAGGCGCTCGTAAGCGATGAAGCCGCGCACGATGTTCTTGCTGAGGTCGGTGCGGTCTACCCGGAGGATCAGGAATTCCGGACGCCAAGCTTCAATCAGGGCTTGCTGGCGGAGGACCTCCTCATGGACGGTGAGCTCGGCCATCGCCCGAACGTCGATCGAGATCGGGTAGGCGCGGATCAGGACGCTGCGTCCCTCGAAGAAAACGGTGGCCTGGCGATGATCCACCGCCAGGCCCAGGTTCTCTTCGCAGGTGAGAAGGAAGTTTCGGACGTCGAGGCTGGTCTGGAGGCCGACCACGTTGCTTCCCAGTAACCCGGTCAGGATGCCATCCCGCATGTGCCGGGGCAGCACCTTCCAGTACTGCGACGTCGGCCAGGGGATGTGAATGAAGTGCTGCAGGTACGCCTGGGGCAGCCGCGCCCGGACCATTCCCGGGAGGAGGTAGAGGTGATAGTCCTGGACCAGGATCAGCGGCCGGGTCTTGGCGTTCACCGCCAGGTTTACCACCCGGTCAGCGAATTCGGCGTTGACCTGGACATAGCCCTCGCGCCAGGCGCGCTCGGTTCGCGAGTCGAGGATTGGTTCCCGGCCCAGGTCCCAGAGGTAGTGCTGAATGAACCAGAGCAGGGGGTTGCTGATCTGGTTGTAGTAGAGGTCGTAGGCGGTGGGATCCGGCTGGATGTAGGCGAGTCGAAACTTCCGACCGTCCTCGGATACGACGTCAACCAGACCATGCTCGCCGGCCCGGCTGGCCAATCTCAGGTCAGACTCGCCCCCGGCTACTGCGACCCAGGTTGCGTCACTGGCCTGGGCCAGCGCTGACATCGCGGTGACCAGGCCACCGGCTCCGCGAACGATCCGCTCCTGCCCACCTGGGCCAATTTGACTCTCGACAGGGGCGCGGTTGGCCACCACGATCGGCTGCCAGCCAGACAGCATCCGTCGCAACGAGATTTCGGGTCCCGGCACCCGGCTAGGATGACGGACCCCGCCTCGGAGTGGGGTCCGCGCTCTTGCCGGGCTCCGGTCAGGCGGCTTTGACGGCGGCCACCAGCTTGGTCAGCGAATCCTTGGCGTCGCCAAAAAGCATGATCGTCTTAGGGTCGTAAAGCAGATCATTGTCGATGCCGGCGAAGCCGGGTCTCATCGAGCGCTTTAGGAAGACGACGTTCTTGGCCTCGTCGGCGTTGAGGATCGGCATGCCGTAGATAGGACTTCCGGGAGTGCTCCGAGCGGCGGGATTGACCACGTCGTTGGCGCCGACCACCAGGGCCACGTCGGCGGAGCGGAAGGAGTCGTTAATCTCGTCCATGTCCTTGAGCTGTTCGTAGGGCACGTTGGCCTCGGCGAGCAGCACATTCATGTGCCCGGGCATCCGGCCGGCGACCGGATGGATGGCGTAGTCGACGGTCACTCCCCGCTTCTCCAGGGCATCGGCGAGCTCTCTGACGGCGTGCTGGCCCTGGGCCACCGCTAGCCCGTATCCCGGCACGATGATGACGCGCTGGGAGTAGGCGAGCAATGTGCCAATGTCGTCGGCGGAACCGGAGCGGACACTGCGCTGAGGTGTTCCAGCTGTGTCGGCGCTCACCTGGATCTTGCCGAACGCGCCGAACAGCAGATTGTTCAGGGAACGGCCCATGGCGTCCGACATCATCTTGGTGAGGAAAGTTCCCGACGCTCCCACCAAGGTGCCGCCGATGATCAGCACGGGATTGCCGAGCACGAAGCCGTCGCCAGCCACCGCCAGCCCGGTGAATGCGTTGAGCAATGAGATCACCACCGGCATGTCGGCTCCGCCGATCGGGAGCACGAACGCCACACCCAGTACTAGGGAAAACACGAGCAGTGGCCAGAGGAAGATGTCTCCGAGGGAGCCGCCGATGATCACCCGCACCGCGAAAACCACAATCGCGGCCGCCACCCAAGCGTTCAACAACTGTTGGCCGCGATAGGTGATCGGCACGCCCCGCATCAGTTCCTGCAGTTTGGTGAAGGCGATCGCCGATCCGGCAAAGCTGATTGCACCGATGACGACGGCGAAAGCGACTGCAACCGAGAGCACCGCCGGTGCCGCCTGACCCGCCGGGATTCGCAGATACTCATCGACCGCCACCAGTGCCGCCGCCCCCCCACCAACCCCGTTGAAGGAGGCCACCATTTGGGGAATGGCGGTGATCTTCACCGCTCGAGCTGCCACCGCTGCGATCGGTATGCCCACCAGGATGGCGATGACCATCAGGACCAGATTGAGCGTCGTGTGGTGCAGCTCAGGGATGGTGGTTACGAACGCAATGAACATCCCCAGGGCGGCCAGGAGATTGCCGGAGCGGGCGTGGCGTGGCGAGCTCAGCTGGTGCAGGCCGAAGATGAAGAGGACGGCCGCTAGTAGGTAAAGCAGGGTGACGCCCGCGGAAAGGTGCGTCAGGCTACCCCCGGCACCTGCTCGGGCAGGGCGTGATCGCGACGGAGCAACGACCGCAAACCTTCCCGTTCTTCACGGTTGGCTCGGTCCGCGAGGGTTGCGACTCTTGAACATCTCCAACATTCGGTCGGTGACCACGTAGCCGCCGACGACGTTGATGGTCGCCAGCAGCACCGCCACGAATCCGAGCGCGTCCTGGACCGGGCCATGGGCCGCCGCCAGGATCACCATCGCCCCCACCAGAATCACCCCGTGAATCGCATTGCTGCCTGACATCAGCGGTGTGTGCAGGATGGTGGGAACCTTGGAGATGACCTCAAAGCCTAGGAACACCGCTAGCACGAAGATCGAGATCTCGCTGACCAGCTGCGGGCTCAAGACCGCGTCGCTCCCACCTTGGCGGACTCGCGCATCAACCGGTTGCGGATCTCTCCATCGTGCAGGGCACACATGCCGTTTGTGATTTCATCTTCGAAGTCGAGCACCAGCTTGCCCTCCTGGATCAGGTGGCCCGCGATAGCTGCCACGTTGCGGGCCAGCATCTGACTTGCGGTAGTGGGCACCGTGGCAGGAAGGTTGAGCCACCCCAGAATCGTCACCCCTCCGGCCTTAACCTCCTCGCCCGGCCGGGTCAGCTCGCAGTTGCCGCCGCTGTCGGCGGCCAGGTCGACGATCACCGAGCCCTCGCGCATCTTCGCGACTAAATCCTTAGTTATGAGCACGGGAGCCCGCCGCCCTGGCACGGCCGCGGTGGTGATCACCAGGTCGCTCTGCTCGACTCGCTGCGCGGTCAGCTCCCGCTGGCGGGCCAAGAACTCCTCAGTCTGCTCGCGGGCGTACCCTCCCTCTCCCTCCTGAGCTTCGAGCGGGAGCTCCACGAAGGTGGCGCCCAGACTCTGGACCTCCTCCTTGACGGCGGGACGGACATCCGTTGCTTCGACCACGGCTCCGAGCCTGCGCGCGGTGGCGATGGCCTGGAGCCCGGCGACACCCGCGCCCATAACCAACACCCGAGCTGGCGCGATGGTACCCGCTGCGGTCATCTGCAGCGGCAGGATCTTGGGGAGGCGCGAGGCGCCCACCAGCACCGCCTTATACCCGCCGATCGAGGCCTGGGACGACAGGACGTCCATCGCCTGGGCGCGACTGATCCTCGGCACCAGCTCGAAGCTGAAGGCTGTTATCCGCCTTTTCATCAGCTGGGTAAGAACCTCGGCCGGGGTGGAGGCTGACAGAAAGCTGATCAGCGCCGAGCCCTGGGGCAGGGCGGCCGCCTCCTTGGCTGAGGGCGGCTGAACCTTGCAAACCACCCCAGCACCTTGAAGGCAGCTAGTGAGATTTGGCGCTACATCAGCGCCCGCCTCCGCCAGGCTGGCGTCCGCGAAGCCTGCCTCCTTGCCCGCCCCCGACTGTACGCAGACCTCCAAGCCGAGTGTCTTCAGCCGGGGTATGGAGTCGGGGCTTAGTGGAATCCGCTGCTCTCCTTCGACGGTCTCGCGGGGCACGGCAAATTTCACTCCCGCCATCGTACCCAAGCGCTCCCACCGCTCGGAGGTTCGGCCCCTGCTCAATTGCAACCCGGAAAGATAGGGGGGAGTCCCAAGACCACCTGCGCGGACTAGGTCCGCCCGGGACGGCTCCGCCAGGCGCCGGCGCCAGAGCAACCGTTAGGGCGGGAACGGCCAAGAACTCCTCCACCTCGGCGCTATCCTGGGTCGCGGGCCGCCAGCCTGCGGTTCTACGCTGGCGGGCAGGACGAAGGCAGAGTGACATGACAGAGCCGTTCCCATCACGTCCTGTCGGCCCGCGATCGCTACGGACAGGTTTCGACCCCGGGATAACTGCTTGATTTCTTGCGGAGAGGTAGTCATGGACAAGATCAAAGTCGCCAATCCAGTGGTCGAGCTAGATGGCGACGAGATGACTCGGATCATCTGGCACATGATCAAAGAACAACTGATCCTGCCTCACCTGGAAGTCAAGCTCGACTACTACGACCTCAGCATCACCAATCGTGACGCTACCGACGACCAGGTCACGGTGGAAGCCGCCTACGCAATCGGCAAACACGGTGTCGGCGTGAAATGCGCGACTATCACCCCCGACGAGGTCCGAGTGACCGAGTTTGGCTTGAAAAAGATGTGGAGATCTCCCAACGGGACCATCCGCAACATCCTCGGTGGTGTGATCTTCCGGGAGCCCATCGTAATGTCCAATGTGCCGCGGCTAGTCCCCGGCTGGACTAAGCCGATTGTCATCGGACGTCATGCGTCGGGTGATCAGTACGCAGCCACCGACTTCGTGGTTCCCGGTCCCGGAAAGGTCACCATCACCTACACCCCCGATGATGGCGCCGAGGCGACGGAGTTTGAGGTCGCGCGCTTTGCCGGCGGCGGCGTGGCCCTGGGGATGTACAACTTCGACGAGTCGATCCGCGACTTTGCCCGGGCCGCTTTGCGCTACGGTCTCCGACGCGGCTATCCCGTGTATCTATCCACCAAAAACACCATCCTCAAAGCCTATGACGGCCGCTTCAAGGACCTCTTCGCAGAAATCTTTGAGAGCGAATTCAAGGCCGAATTCGATGCCGCCGGGCTGGCATATGAGCACCGACTCATCGACGACATGGTGGCGGGCGCACTGAAATGGGAGGGGGGGTACGTCTGGGCCTGCAAAAACTACGACGGCGACGTGCAGTCCGACAGCATTGCCCAGGGTTTCGGCTCGCTAGGTCTGATGACCAGCGTTCTGCTTACGCCAGATGGGCGCACCATGGAGGCCGAGGCGGCCCACGGCACCGTAACCCGACACTTTCGCCAGCATCAGCTGGGTAACCCCACCTCGACCAACCCAATAGCCTCGATTTTTGCCTGGACCAGAGGACTAGCCCACCGCGGCGAACTGGACTCGACCCCGCAAGTTATCAAGTTCGCGGAAACGCTGGAGGAGGTCTGCGTCGGCGTGGTGGAGTCCGGGAGGATGACCAAGGACTTAGCGATCCTGATTGCCCCGGATGCGCCTTGGCTCACAACTGAGGAGTTCATGACGGTGCTTGCCGACGAGCTGCGCGCCAGGCTGGTCTGACCGAGAGCCAAGCAGCAGACTCGCGAGCAGTGGTCGGGCGTGACCTAGTCACTAGCCGAGGGACTGGGCGACGGCGTCGCATTTCGGAAACGCAGCGGCACGCACCCAGCAGGAGGAACAGCGCAGGTTACGAACTGGCTCAGGCTGGGGTTCCCGTACACCTGAAACACGTAGACAGGTACTGCGGTCCCATAGCTGTCCACCATGGCGCGGTAATGATCGCTGAGGGTGACCGGCCCCAGCAGAGGTGGTGAAGGTGATGGAAAGGGTTGCAGCGTAGGCGAAAGCAGGTACGAAGCCGGTTTGATGACACCAGAGTTGAGGTACTGGACGGCCTGATAGGGCTGCATGGCGGGATAGACGACAGGGTCACCTACCGCTCCGTAGGGCACGCCGCCCGAGATGCCCACCAACTGCAGGACCTGGAATTGGTCCCTGGCCACGTCAACCGAAATCTGCTCCGGCTGGCCGAGGATGTTGACTACCGGCAAGCCCTCCAGGGTCCAGTCAAAGTAGACGGTTCGGTCCGAGCCATGGGTGACGCTCAACTGGGGCAGGGGGCTGACCCCTCCACCGGCGGGAACGTGTGCGGCCGCGAGGAATGCTTCGGCAAAGTGATTGGCGATGGCCAGGGTGGGGGTGGTGCCGACCTCGTCGGTGGGCGCGTTGGGGTGATAGTTGAAGCTGGAGAGGCTGACATCGGTCGTCAGTTGGTAGCCCGTAGTTGAGTCCAGGTTGTAGCCGAGACCGGTGGCGGTGCTTATCGGGGGTCCGGGCACGCCGAGTGCCTGCACCAGCGCGGTGACCGCAGCAATCCCGGTTGCGGGGACAGCGACTGACTCAACCGTGGCGTCGCCGGTCCCGAAGTTACCTTCGACCAAGTAGGGCGGGGCGATCTGCAAGGGGTTAGGGGATTCTCCGGCTAGGCCCAGGAGTCCCGGAAGCGCCGGGGTCGGCGTGGCAGTGGCTGATGGAGACCTGATGGGGTGGCCACCGCTGGGCGTACAGCCCGCCAGCCCCAGAGCAAACACCGCGACCGCAGCCAGGGTCGGCGCCCATCTATCGGTCCTGTGCACGCATGCAGAATGCCAGGAGTGGGGTCAACTGCTCTATCTGCCGAGCCCGAGAGTCCTTATCGAGAGGCACTGCTCCGGATGGTCGGATCCAGCGCTCCAGGGATGCGGCTCGGACTGGAGAAGACCAGAGCCCTCTTGGCGCACCTAGGGAATCCCCAACTCGGGATGCCCGGACTGCTGGTGGCGGGTACAAACGGCAAGGGGTCGGTTTGCGTCATCGTCGCTGAGATCGCAGCGAGGGCCGGCCTCAGGGTGGCTCTGCTGACCAAGCCTCACCTAACCAGTTACCGCGAACGGATCCGGCTTGGTGGCGTCCCGATCCAAGAGCGCTACTTCGCGGAGATCGCTGACGCTGCCTGCGACGCCGCGGCTGAGATGGCGACGCAAGAGGGGCGGCCGAGCCACCATGAATTGCTCACCGGCATGGGATTCCTCGCCGCGCGCGGCTGGGGCGCCGACCTCATCGTCTGCGAGGTGGGATTGGGCGGACGCCTGGACGCCACCAATGTTTGGGACGGAGGGATCTCGGTGGTGACGTCGATCGGCCTGGACCATCAAGTCCAATTGGGCAACACCATCTCCGAGATCGCGGTCGAGAAGGCAGCCATCATCAAGCCAGGCAACCTGGTCGTCTCCGGGGCGATCGGGTCGGCGTTGCCACCAGTTGAGGCCGCAGCAGCAGCCGCAAGTGCGCAGCTATGGGAGTTGGGTAGGGAGATCTCCGTGGGCGCTGAGCCACATTCGGGCAGGAGCTTTACCGTCCAGACCCCGGCTCGCAAGCGCGAGAACTTACACCTCGGTCTGGAGGGCTGGTTCCAGATCAACAACGCCGCCCTTGGCGTGGCCGCCGCGGATTGCCTGGTCCAGATCGGCCTTCCGGTGACTGAGGCCGCTATTCGCGGCGGACTGGCAGACGTGCGCTGGCCCGGAAGGATGGACACCGTTGGCTCCGAGCCGGAGGTTCTAGTCGACGCTGCCCACAATCCCGCAGCCGTTGAAGTCGTGATTCCTGAGATCCGCAAGCGCCTCAAGGGCCGCCGGGGAGTGCTCCTTTTCGGCTCAATGACAGACCACGATCACCGAGAAATGCTGCGTCTGCTGGCAGGGCTGGACTTCCAGGTGGCGGTGTTCACCCGCTCGAAGTCGGCCAGGTCTGCTTCACCTGCTTCCTTCGCTAGTGACTGGCACGGCACCGGAGAAGTCGTCGAGCCGGTCCCGCGCGCTTTGGACAGAGCTCAGAAACTGGCTGGTCGGGCGGGGCTGGTGGTCTCCCTCGGCTCCATCTACGTGATCGGCGAGGTGATGTCTGCACTAGGCGTCGGGGAGCCCCCGGACCCGGAGATCCCCTTCCCACCACTTTGGTGAGGCCGGAACCGGGTAGGCGAGAAAATGTCGATCGGGAGGGAGGTATCGCCACGCTCGGCCAGATCGGCGAGGATCTCGGCAACCACCGGGGAAAACTTGAAACCGTGCCCAGAGAATCCCGCGGCCACCGTTACCCGCTCCGACGTGGGGTGCAGTCCGATGACGAAATTCAGGTCCGGGGTGTTGGTGTAGAGGCAGGTGGCCGCCCGGGCTAGAGGAGCAGCGGCCAGTTCGGGGAGTATCTCGGCCAACCCTTGCCGGACCTTGGCCACGTCGCTGTCATCGATGACCCGTCGGAGGCTCGCCGCGGTGGTCAGCTCACCACCGTGGTGGCGGGCTGCCTTTGTGGTTTGGCCATCTCGGGTTGGTACCCCGTAGAACTGATCGCCGTCGCCGCGCTCGAGTAGGTAAACGGGGCAACCAGGAGCGGTGAAGCGACCAATGTCGGTAGGCGCGAACCAGACCATGACCTGTCGCTCCGGTTGCAGCTGCATCTCCAGCCCTGGTAGCAGTTCCGAGCTCCAGGCGCCCGCGGTAAGCACTAGGCGGTCGGCCTCGTAGCGGCTGGTGCTGGTGCGAACAACGACGGAGGACTCGGTGCTGTCCCACCCGAGCACCCTCTCGCCAAAGTGGAGCTCAGCCCCGAGACTGGCTGCTAGCCGGAGCTGGCTGAGAACCGCCAGCTCCGGAGCCAGAACGCCAGCTTCGGGCTCGAGCAATCCCACCTGATCCGGGGCGGGCTTGAATATCGGGAACTCCGCCTGTAGCTCGGAAGCGGTGAGGATCCGGTGGGGCAGGCCCCACCTCAGAGCGCTCTGCAGTGATCCGTTGAGCACCTGGCCATCCGGCGGGCCGATCATCACCCCTCCGGTCGTCTCGAGGAGCCGCTGACCCGACGAAGCCTCCAACTCCCGCCAAAGCTGGTAGGCGCTTAGGACTAGGGGCACATAGGCGGGATCCTCGAAGTAGGCCTGTCTGATGATCCTGGATTCCCCGTGCGACGAACCTCGGTCGTGGGCGGGGCCGAATGTCTCCAAGCCGATGACGAGAGCACCCCGTCGCGCCAGCTGGAATGCCGCCGCCGAACCCATCGCCCCAAGGCCGACCACGATGACCCGGAGCCGAGATTGGATCAAACAGCCGCGGTTGGTCGAAGCGGCAGTGCCCCTCGAACGGTCCCAAGCACGACCTCGCAGAGCGCTTTGAGTCCGCTCCAGTCCTCGGCCATCAGCAGTTCAGGCCGGAAGAGGTCGTTGGTGAGGCCGACGACATCGGTGCCTACCCGGAGATACTCCTCACAGTCCTCAATCAGGACTCCGCCACTGACCCAGATTGGTGTGTCCGGCATTGGTCCTCGCAAGGTCTTTATGTAGGCTGGACCGCCGACCGGCGCTACCGGGAACACCTTCACCAATCGCGCCCCCAGCTCCACCGCGCGCGCGATCTCCGTGGGAGTGAGGGCACCCATGACCAACGGGATTCCCGAGCGGGCCGCAACCTCCGCGACCGCAGGCACCAGATAGGGTGTGACCAAGTACTGGGCACCGGCATCTATCGCTCGCCGCGCTAGTTCGCTGTCAGTGAGAGTGCCGGCTCCGATCGCGCAGCCGCCAGTTCGGGGGTGGTCTCGCAGATAGCGAATCAACTCGAACGCGCCCGGCGTTCCGGTGGTTATCTCCACCGACCCCATCCCAGCCTCCGCAGCCGTCAGCGCCGCCTGAGTCGCCTGGTCCTGATCGTGCCAGCGCACTATCGCCGCCAAGCGTTGGGGGAACAGCTCGGAGATCTCGGGACTGAGCATGGATCAAAGTCTAAAGCTGCGCGCCCAGACCCTTCCGGGACGGAGAGGTCGCGGTTTGTTTAGTCTGCCGCTTGGCTGGACTGGCGGATGATGCTCTCGATCACATCGTGGCCGGGAGGGCGATGTGGCGAGGTACGGCGCGAGGGCTTGCGGCGCCGATCCTGACGGGGGCCGGTCATGTGGCCCTCCTGCTTGCGCCAGACCCTCTCGATGATGACCCTGATCTCTGCCCCATCCTCGTAGGGAATGCCCTGGGCGGCCAACGACTGCCGGATCCGGTCGGTCAGATGGACGCTTTCGTGGAGATTCAGCTGCTCGAGGGCCTCGAGAAGGTCATCGAGGCGACGCAGCAAGTGGCGCCTCTCCGCCGCCTCGTTCGATGGCTGGATCATTCGCGGATTATGCGCAATTGCGGCCACCGGGAGATTTGGCTGCGCAGCCCGAGCTTCGCCACCCACCCTTTGGAGGGCGGCCGGCGCACGCCAGTCCCAAGCGTCAGTCTGCTGACAGCGCCGCTGTAACCGATGACCCCGTCGCAGAGCTGACGCCGGCGGCGATCAGCGCCTGGGTGAGGTCCTCGAGGAGGTCCGCCGCCGCCTCGATTCCCACCGACATCCGTATCAAGCCAGCGGGCAGGTACTCCTCGCCGGCCCAACGCGCCCGGCGCTCCAGGAGCGACTCCACCGACCCCAAGCTGGTGGCGTTGGTCCAGACCTGGGTAGCGGCGCAGAAGCGTTCCGCGGTGGCAGCGTCGCAGTCGAGCTCGACGGCGATCATGGCTCCGAAACCGCCGCGCATCTGGCGCACCGCCACATCGTGCTGAGGATGCCCGGCCAATCCCGGATAGTGCACCTTGGCGAGGCCGGCAAATCCGCTGAGTTGCTCGGCTAAGAACATTGCGCTCCTAATCTGTCGTCGCAGACGCACATCCAGCGTGCGCAATCCCCGTAGCGCTAACCAACTCTCGAGTTGTCCCGGGATCGCCCCCGCGTTGCTGCGTTGATAGCGAAGCTTTGGCAGCAAATCACTGGCGTTAGTGATCACTGCTCCCATCAACAGGTCGCTATGACCACCGATGTATTTCGACACTGAGTGCACCACAATGTCTGCACCCAGCGTAAGGGGCTGAACCAGGAGAGGGGTGGCAAACGTGTTGTCCACCACCGCGATGGCGCCGGCTTGGTGGGCGATCTCTGCGCAAGCCCTCAAGTCGGGAACCGTAAGCAGTGGGTTCCCCAGGGTTTCGATGTGCAGCAGCGACGCCCCCCGGCAGGCCCGGGCGACAGCGTCCAGGTTGGTGGCATCAACGAACTCGACCGCACACTGTCCGGCCTCGGCCAGGTGGCGGAGAAGCTCGCGAGTGCCGGTGTAGGCATCGCGGGCAGCTACGATTCGACGCCCGACTCCGTAGCTCTGGATAACGGCCGCGATGGCTGCCATTCCCGAACCAAAGACCAACGCCCCATCTCCCTCCTCCAGGTCGGCGAGCACGCATTCGAGACGCTGCCAGTTCTCGTTGTTGTCTCGGCCGTAGGAGTAGCCATTGCTGTTGCCATGAGCAAAAACAGCGGACATGGGCAGGGGAGGAACAAGGGGCCGGCCGTCGCTCTGCGGGCTGACGTCCGGGTGCACCACCCGCGTTGCCTGGCTGACCCGGCTCGGATTCGGAAGCGGGGCGCCCAAACCGGCTCAGTCCGGCACTGGAACTTGGGCGCGGAGCAGTACCTCACGCGCCATCCGTCCGTGAGCTTCATCCACCATCTCGCCTCCCATCCGGGACGCCCCCCCGCGGTGATTCAGGGCAGCGAGGATCTCCTCGGCTCTCTGGATCTGCTCAGGGCCCGGGGTGAAGGCACGGTTGACCGTATCCAACTGGGCCGGGTGGATCACCCACTTGCCTTCATAGCCGAGCTGGACCGCACGTCGGGAGGCGCGTTCGAGCAGCGTGATGTCGGCAATGTCTGAGACCGGACCATCGATGGCCTGGATGCCGCGCGCCCTCGCCGCCACCGCGATCCGGAAAAGTGCGTAATGCCAGATGTCGCCTGGATAGCTGGCCGTCTCCTGGCCGATGGCAAGCTGGGGCATCCCCATGGCAGCCGCAAAGTCCCCCGGACCAAAGATCAGGGCCTCGGTCCGCGAGGAGGCGTTGGCGATCTCCGACACCGCTTCCAGGCCCTTGGGGTCCTCGATCTGGAGCTCCAGCCCGAGTGGCGTGGAGATCCCTGCCTCCGCCTCCAGGCTACTCAGGAGTTGGTCGACGAACGAGACCTGGGAGGGCGAGGCGACCTTGGGTACCACTAGGCAAGAGATTCGGTCCGCTACCGCCGGCACTAGCGCGAGAACGTCACGCAGCGCGTGGGGTCCCAGGATGCCGTTGATCCGCACCGATACCGTCCGGTGACCAAAGTCCAGCTCCCGCAGAGAGGCCACCAGCAATCTGCGGGCGCTGTCCTTCTCAGCCGGGAGGTTGGGAACTGCGTCCTCGAGATCAAGGACCACCTCGGCGGCGTTCAGGGTTGTCGCCTTCTCGGCCATCCTTCGGTTGTTCCCAGGCAGGACCAGCACCGAGCGCCGAGAGTGATTCACTCCTGCTGTTCCGGCTCCGGACCACCGTCCTGGCCGCCCAGCCTCTGCATCAGTTCCTCGATCATGCGGCGAGCGTCGGGATCACCCATCAGTCGCTCGCGGACCGCGTCGGCGGCTTGGCGCATCTGCGGATCGTCCATCAGCCGTTCCTGCATCTGACCGAACTGGGTGAGCATCTCCTTGGCGGCGGTCTCCTGCGCCACCTGGAGGAGCACCGGCTGCGAGGCGGCCGCCACCACCGCCTCGAGTTGCTGGCGGACCATCTCGATGCCCTTGCAGCCCAGGCAGTCACCCCGAAGCTGGCAGTGGCAGACGGCGCGCTTGAGCGTGTCCAACTCGCGGTGGATTCCGCTCAGGTCGACCGGCTCGGGCATAGCCCTAGCCTAATCCAGTCGCGGAGTTCAGGCCGGCGGTTGGATCGGCCGTCGCGCCCTGATCAGGGCGTGCCAGTAGCGGTGGTAGAAACGACCCTCCCGCCATTGGGCCAAGAGCTGCCCCTTCACCGCCTGGGGTGCGCGTTCGTAAAGGTCGAGCAGGTGGCGCTGTGCCTTCTCGCCAACCTTGGCGATTTCGAACCACTCCAGAATGTCCTTCTCCTGCTCGATGCGCTCGGCATGCTCAACTGTGAATCCCAGCGCCTGAAGCAGCGCCCGCCACTCTTCCAAAGCCCGGCTGCGGATGTGAGACGGGTCCCTACCGATCTCCACCACCTCCAGCCAGTCCCGGACCACCGGTGGTGGGGAACAGTCGCTCACCGCAAAGACACCGCCGGGGCGCAGTACCCGATATGCCTCGGCCAGAGCGGGGATCAGCTGCTTGAAGTGATGGGGGGCGGAGCGGACCAACACCCGGTCGAAGCTGGATGCGAGAAAGGGAAGCTCCTGGGCGTCGCCGATGACGAAGCTGACGTTTCGGATCTCCCGCTCGGCTGCCAGTTCTCGAGCTTGGTCGAGCATCTCGGGCGTGATGTCGAGGCCAACCACCTCGAGCACGTAGGGCGCTGCCGCTAGGGCGGTGTGGCCGGCGCCGGTGGCGATGTCCAGCACCCGGTGATTGGGCTTGAGCTCGGCTAGGGCGATGAAGCGCGCCAGTGAGACCGGGTCGGCGTGGGTAGGGCTCTGCCGGTAGGCTTGCGCAACCTGAGAGAACTGCCGCTGACTGTCGGTAAGGTCGTCACCCTCGCCTGAGCCAGGGCTTTCGGTCACAAGGGATAGCCGGATAGCAGCGTGTCGAGAGGGATGGGCTCCAGTTCCTTGGGACCGCCGAACCTCACGTCGATCTCAGCCTCCAAATCCTTGACCAACTCCTTGAGCTGGGCCAAGTCCGAGGTTGGGGCATTGCCGTCGGCATAAGCGCCCACCAGCTTGCCGTCATCGAAGAGGGCGACCCCGACTCCGTCCTGGGCGTGCACGATCAGGCCGCCGCTGGACGAATACTTGCTGAGGTAGCTGCGTAGCCCTTCCAGATTGACGAACATGGCCCCCAGTCCAGCGAAGCGCACCGGGGCGTGGAGCACCAGCCCCAGACCGCGGGCGATCTGGCGCGAGTAGCTGATCACATTGATGGCGTCCTGACTGTTGGGGAAGTTGGGGAAGGTGACCCGGTTGGTGGTGGTGATGTTGCCCTGGCGGTCGTTGGCCACTGCCACCACATATCCGTCGACCAGAACCACATAGCCGTTGCTGCCATCGACTCCCATCACGTGGAGCACACCGGTGTGGCCTTCACCGGCCAGGTGCCGGAGCAGACGGGAGGGGTCGGTGAACCCGGCCCTGAGGTTGCGGAAGACGATCTCACCCTCCGGCAGGGGGAAGGACCGTGTCTGCAAAGAGTCGGTTTCAACAGTGGCCACCCCAAACACGTCAGCGACGGCGGTCGGAAAGACGGAGGCTTGGGTGCCCACCGGCTCCGGCTCTGGGGCTGCCCAGTGCTCCACCGACACGGCCTCGATCTCGGGCGCACTCTCCGGCTCCTCGGAGCCCACCTCCTCCTCGACTTCGGGCTCAGCCGCGGCTTCCTGGACCACCTCGACCTCTTCGACCACCTCGACCTCCTCCAAAACTTCGGTCGGACCTGCAGAGAAGCTGTCGTTAGCGGCCGCCGTGGGCTCCTCCGCCTCGGCGGTCACCGCCCAGGGAGCAGGCTCGTCAGCACCCTCAGGAAGCCAGGTCAGGTTGTCAAGTCCGACTCCTCTGGGGTCCACCACCGAGGGAGCGAAAGTGGCCTGGTCGTCATCGTCTGCCGCGGCCGAACTCCAGGGAGTGGCCTCCTCTAAATCGGGCTCGGTCCCACCTGGGGCGACTGATGCCGGAGTCTCGAACGCCGACGCCTCGATTGAGCGGGATCCCCAGGCGGGGAGATCGGCCTCTGGAAGTGCCCCTCCGTCGACCTCGGCTGCCGAGTCTGTCTCAGCGGTGGGTGGCTCGAGCGGGGCCCATGAGCTGACCGCTTCCGCAGCAGGTTCGGTGTGATCCGACCCCTCGTCTTCATCCTCCGTCACCTCGGTAGCTCCCATCGCGGAGGGAATCGGCGGCAGCTGGAGGTCCGGCTCGCTCTCGCTCGAGTTCTCAAGGCTCTCCTCACCGTCAGCGTCCTCCTCGTCTTGGGACTTGCCATCCTTGCGCCTACCGAAGGCCATCTGAAGCGGTCGTGAGGGGAGAGGGAGCGACTGGGGCGGCAACCCGCCTTCGCGGATCGGGACCGGCACCAACACCGGTTGCAGACCGGCAGCGCCCCTGGCCAAATCGCTCAGCGCCCCGCGCAACCATGCGAGCTCGGAACGCAGGGCCGCGACTACCGACTGTGAGTTGGACCGACGCTGGGGAGACTTCATAGCAGGTGCTCCAGTGGTGCGCAGGCAGACACAGGCTGCCGGGGCTGTCCGCCCAGCACCCGCGCACGGCGTTTCACTGGGGAAGTGTACCCGCGCTGGTCAGCGATTGCTTCCGTTACACCTGTCACCGCTCCGATCGAGCGGCGGGATCAGGCGGGGGCGGGCTGGGGCTGGGTGGAGGGAGTCCCGGGCTCCTCCTTGATGAAGCCAGTCCGGCGCAGCCACTGCTCGGGGTGGCGCACCTCAGACCAGCTGGGTAGGCTCTCCGGCCCCGACCAGATGCGGTCCAGGCCATCTTGACCGGCCGCCTTGCCGACCGCCCTCAAGAACTTCTCCCCCTGTTGGTACTGCTGGAGTTTGAAGGCTATGCCTGAGATCAGCAGCAACAGGCGCTCCGCCGGTTGGGGAGGATCGTGGCGGCGGCGAAAAGCATCGTCGAGGGTGTCGAAGTCGGGGAAGTGCCGTCGACCAGCCTCGCGCATGATGTAGTTTCCGTGTCCCTCGAGGACCGTCATCACGGCTTGGAGCCGACCGATCAGCGCCAGTTGGGGCTTGAGACTGCGGGCCGCCTGCACCATCTCTTCCAGGCCCTTGATCTGACCATTACCCGGAACACGACTTAGCTCCCCGATCATGGCGGACAGGTGCTTCCCGAGCCAGGGGTGGAGCTCGAACTGCCAGGCGTGGGTGAGCTCATGGAGCATGAGCCAGCGCCGCAGCGAGTCGATCGGGAGCTCCGAGGCCTCGGCGAAGCGACGCACGTTCGGCTCCACGATCAACAGCACCGGGCTTGGCAGCGGCTCGGCATCCGGTTGCGACCCCTCGCGGCCTGGTGGCGGGGTTAGGACCGGATCGTACTGACCCAGCACCCTCCGGGCCATCAGGCCCAGCAAGGTGCCTATGTAGAGGCTGCTGGGTACGCGCATGAGAGGGCTCGGCTTCAGCGGGCCCCAGCCTCCCTGGCGCTCCTCCAGGGGCCGGAGGATCCGCCGCATCATGGCCAGGTTCTGGTCCACGAAGCCATGCCGACCAACCACCTTCACCCGGCCGAAGGTCGCTTCTTGCTGGCTGGTGTGGCAGGCCTCGGCCAGCATCGGGACCAGCTCAGCCACCAAGGGGTCGTAGTCGCGACCCGCCGCTTCGACCTCGGCCATACCGTCGCCCCCAGAGCGGGCGTAGGCCGTTCGGCGGACCAACTCCCAATCCAGGATCGGCGACTCCGGGTCTTCTAGCGACTTGGAGAGCCGGCGCTCTGCGGCTATCGCCACCCCGGCCGCGACCGCGGACCAGGCCAGCACCGACTTGAGATCAGGCACCGGTCGATGATACGTCGGGTCCTGCTCAGCTACGGCGCTGGAACACCAGCTCCCGTCCGACATGCTCGAAACCCAGTGGGTGATATAGCCGGGCCAGATTCGGATCGCCGTACCTGAGCGCCACCTGGCGGCCCCCGGCCAGTGCCGCCGAGGCCGCCGCCACCGTAACCGCGGTAGCTGCTCCGCGGCGCCGGAATTCAGGGTGGGTGGCCACCCCGCCGACCTCGATCCAGGATCCGAAGGACATGGTCCAGCGGGCAACGGCTACAACCTCGCCGTCGAGCTCCGCCACCCAGGAGGGCTGCTCGGCAATCCGTCGCCTCCATTCGTCGGGGCCCTCCCGGCTCATCCAGCTGACGTGCTGGTAGACCCGATGGATCTGCTCCGCGTCCTCGATCCGCCCGGCTCTGGTCGCCAGAAGGGGCCCCTCCGGAAGACGGATCTGGGGAGCCACAGTCAGTTCGCGGCGGTAGCAGCTGAAATCGTCTAGGCCCAAAGTGTCCACCTGGCCCTCGGGGATAACGATCTGGCGCAGCTGTGGCAGCTCACGGTCGAGCAGTTCTCGGCCCGGGCCGCTCGCGTCCTCGGAGGTGAGCAGCAGCCCTAGGAGCTGCTGGTGCAGCAGGGCCAGCGCTCTAGGCTCTCCCGCCGGACCTGTCAGCCACCAGAGGACCTCCTCCGCTGCCACTCCCCGCCGAGCCAGCCTCGCCAGGTGCTCACCCGCAGCCAGCCCGGCCCAACCCTGGGCCAGTAGGAATTGGCGAGCGAGCTCTGCCTCCTCGGGTCCCGCCACCGGACGGAAGCCGCTCCCCCCCGGCCCGCTCTCATCGTTCATCCGGTCATGATCGCGGACGTGTGCGGGGGGCTGCCTTCCGGGCTAGCACTTGCGACCCTAGGCTGCTAGCACTCGGGGTGCGCGAGTGCTAACATTAGCTCCTAAACCTCAGCTGTCTAGGTGGGGAGAACAGGAGAGAGTCGTATGCCAAAACAACTGCTATTCGACACGGACGCCCAGTCAGCCCTGAAGCGGGGTGTGGATCAGGTTGCCGACGCCGTCCGGATCACCATCGGCCCCAAGGGTCGCAACGTGGTGCTGGACAAGAAGTTCGGCAGCCCGACGATTACCAATGACGGGGTGACCATCGCCAAGGAGATCGACCTCGAGGATCCCTTTGAGAACATGGGTGCCCAGCTGGTCAAGGAAGTGGCCAGCAAGACCAACGACATTGCCGGTGACGGCACCACCACCGCCACGGTGCTGGCGGCGGCCATGATCAACGAGGGTCTTCGCCACGTCACCAGTGGCGCCAATCCCGTCCAGCTCAAGACCGGAATCCAGAAGGCGGTCGACAAGGTCGTCGACGAGATCAAGAAACACTCAGTCCCGATCAGTGAGCGGGAGAAGATCGCCCAGGTGGCCTCCATCTCGGCTGCCGACCCTGCCATCGGCGAGACCGTGGCCGATGCCATGGAGAAGGTGGGCAAGGACGGAGTCATCACCGTCGAAGAGTCCAAGGGGATTGAGACCGAGCTCGAACTGGTCGAAGGCATGCAGTTCGACAAGGGCTACGTAAGCGCCTACATGGTCACCAACGCCCAGGCGATGGAGGCGGTCCTGGAGGACCCCTACATCCTGATCACCGACCGGAAGATCTCGGCGATCGCCGACCTTCTGCCGGTGGTGGAGAAGATCCATCAGAGCGGCAAGCCGCTCCTGATCGTCGCCGAGGATGTGGATGGCGAGGCCCTGGCCACTCTTATCGTCAACAAGATCCGAGGGATATTCACGGCGGTGGCGGTCAAGGCTCCTGGGTTCGGGGACCGGCGCAAGGCCATGCTCCAGGACATCTCGGTACTTACCGGGGGCACTGTGATCAGTGAGGAGCTGGGGCTCAAGCTGGATTCGGTGCAGCTTGACCAGTTGGGCCGTGCCCGCCGGGTCAAGATCACCAAGGACGACACCACCATCGTCGAGGGGGCCGGCAAGAAGGACGCCATCAAGGGCCGGATCGAGCAGATCAAGGCCGAGATCGACAAGTCCACCAGCGACTGGGACAAGGAGAAGCTCCAGGAGCGGCTCGCCAAGTTGGCGGGCGGTGTGGCGGTGATCAAGGTGGGCGCGGCCACCGAGACGGAGCTCAAAGAGCGCAAGCACCGGATGGAGGACGCGGTGTCTGCCACCCGGGCAGCGGTCGAGGAGGGAATTGTTCCCGGCGGCGGCACGGTGCTGCTGCTAGCCCAGAAGGCGCTGGACAAGGTCAAGTTGGAGGGTGACGAGCAGATTGGCCTGACCATCGTCCGCCGGGCCCTGGAAGAGCCAGCCCGTCAGATCGCCAACAACGCCGGAGCGGAGGGCTCCGTGATCGTCGAGCGGATCCGCAGCCTGCCCGCAGGACAGGGCTACAACGCGGCCACCGGCGAGTTCGTGGACATGGTCAAGGCGGGGATCATCGATCCCACCAAGGTGACTCGCTCGGCGGTCCAGAACGCGGCCTCGATCGCAGGTCTGCTTCTCACCACTGAGTCACTGATCACCGATATCCCGGAGAAGAAGGGAGCCGCTGCTCCCGCGATGCCTGAGTACTAGGCGCAACCCGGCCCAAGCGTCGGATTCGTGCTGAGGAGGGGCGGCCCTAGGGTCGCCCCTCCTTCCGTTTAAGTGGGTGCTGGCACGATTCCCCGGCGCTAAACTCCGGGACCAACTGCCACCCGGTCAATTCCGCGGGTGATTGGAGGAACCTCCCGGTGGCCTCGGAGCGTCCTGATCCCCAGGCAGATGAATTGGCCGAGCGTTGGGTCAGCCTCTACGGGGATCTCGCATTGCGAACCGCCTATCTCTTCCTCCGCGACCGGGCCCTGGCCGAAGACTGCGTCCAGGACGCCTTTGTCAGCGCCTGGAAGGCGCGTTTCAGCCTGCGCGACCCCAGAGCGGAGCGAGGTTGGCTCTTGACCATCGTCGCCAACACCGCCCGATCCCACCTGCGACGGCGGATCCCGATTCCCACCGACACTCTCCCGGCCGACCCATCCCTTCGCGACCCATTCGCCGATCTGGCCCTCTCGGCCGACCTTCGCCGGGCTCTGGACCAGCTTCCCCAAGACCAGCGAGAGGTGATCGTCTTGCGGGTATATCTCGATTTCTCGGTGGAGGAGACCGCTCGGGCCCTCAAGGTTGCCGAAGGCACCGTGAAGTCTCGACTCAGCCGCGCCCTGGAGGCACTGCGCCAGATATGGATCCCGACGAGCGACTGATCGAGCGACTGGCGGATGAGCTTCGCCAGTCGGCTGCGACGATGCGCCTGCACCCAGAATTCCGGGCCGAGTTGAAGACGCGGATGCTGGCGACACCCAGCAGCCGCTGGCACCGCTGGCTGGGGGGTTGGACGGCCACCAACTGGGGTCGCGGCGCTCTTGCAGGTGTGGCGCTGGCCGCTGTCGCGTTGGCGGTGGCCATACCCCTGGCCGTCTCCGGTCCTGCAACCTCGCACTCTGCGGTCTCCTTGGAGCTGGTCCCCAGGGCCGCGGCTCCTGGGGTCGCCCCTGGGTTCGAGGCCGCTCCCGCCCGTTGTGGGGCCAGGTCGGTCAAGCTGAGCGCGACACCGACCCACGCCACCCTCGCCCCGGGTCAGCAGGCTGACTTCTCCATCTCCGAGATCGGCTCCACCTGCAAACTTACCGCCACCGCAACTGGCCCCACGAAGGCTGGCCTGACGGTGGAATCGAGCTCACCGACGCCAATCCACGGGGCGTTGGCAGTTGCCCAGGCTGACTTCCAGCTCGTCTGGAGCGGGACTCGAGCCGTCGCGAGGAGCGGTACTGCGGCCGCCAGCCCGGGAACGCCTGGAAGGAGTCCTCTGCCGGCCGGGTCTTACCTAATCACCGTCACAGTCCCGCACACCAGCGCCAGCGTCTCGGTCGAGATAACTGTCACCTAGCGCAACCTCAAGCCACCAATTTCGGCATAGGTGACAATGGCCCCCAGCCATGGCCGCGATTCTCACGCTCCTGACCGATTTCGGCACCTCCGACGGCTACGCCGGGGCTCTCAAGGGGGTGATTGCGCGGGTCGCGCCCCAGCTTCGGGTGGTGACCATCACCCATGGGATCCCTCCCCACGACATCGCGGCCGGCTCCTACTGGCTGGCCGCTTCCGCGCCCTACTTCCCCCCCGGGACGGTCCACTGCGCGGTCGTGGACCCGGGAGTGGGCAGCCCCCGCCCTCTGGTCGCCGCCCGCGTCGACCGCCAGTTGGTGATCGCACCGGACAACGGTCTCATGCATTTCATGTGGAGCCGGGGTCGGGATCGGATGGCATTGCGGATCGAGACCGCCGGGCTTGAACCGAGGCGAATGAGCGCGACCTTTCACGGCCGTGATCTGATCGCGCCTTTGGCTGCACGTGTCGCCGCTGGCACCGTCAGCTTGGAAAGCCTGGGCCCGCGAATCCCCAGTCCTAAGTTGGTGAGTGAGTTCCTTCCCCGGGGTGATAGCGCTGGAACCGACGCACGCGTCATCGTCGTGGACCGGTTCGGCAACGTAATCCTGGCCGTGGCTCGTACACCCTTCTACACACCGCTACCCGCCAGCGCCTCGGTTGCAAACGGGAGATTAATCACAGAGTTGGTGCGCACCTATGCGGAGATCGAGGGCGACCTAGCGATGCTCTGGAACAGCGCCAACCACCTGGAAATCGCTGGCAACGGCAAGAGTGCTGCGACCCTGCTGAACCTGCATCCCGGCGACAGCGTCCGCGTCGCTTGGGCGGCGAAACAGGCAGGCGCGGAGCGAGGCCTGAGTGGCAAAGGCGCGGTTGCATCTTGATGGTCACAGCCGTGGCATCCGCGGAACAGGCCCGGGGGTTGGACACTGCGGCGCTGCACGCTGGTGTGTCCATGGAGGCGCTGATGGCACTAGCGGGGTTTCAGTGCGCGCGCCTAGCCCAACAGCTCGTGGCTGGCCCTGGTGGGGGAGCGGTCGTAGCTGTGCTTGCCGGTAGAGGTAACAATGGCGCGGACTCCTTGGGCTGCGCACGCCATTTATCAGCGTGGGGCCACACGGTCCGGGTTGTGGTCCTAGCGGATGTGGACGATCCTGAGACCAACTACGCTCGTCAGATCACGGCGGCGGTTGCGGCCGGTGCCCGGCTGCGCTACCACGGAGAGGGACTCGCCGGCGCCCTCGAGTGGGCGCTTACGGATGCTGGACTGGTCGTCGATGGACTGTTGGGAACCGGCAGCAGTGGTCCGCCCAGGGGAGGGACGGCGGAAGCCATCCGAGCCATTAACTCGGCCGCAGCGACGGTTCTGGCGATCGACCTGCCGAGCGGGCTGGACGCGACCACTGGCGACATCGCTGGCGAATGCGTGCGAGCAGATGCCACGCTGATGCTCGCGATCGCCAAATCTGGCTGCGTTGCCGAGTCCGCCCGCCCCTTCGTGGGCCAGCTCTGGCTAGCCGATATTGGCGTACCCAGGGGAGCCTACGGAGCGGAAGGCCTGGTGGCGCCAGACTTCCGTCTTGGCGACCTGGAGAGATTCTCCTCCGCATGATCCCGCCGCTACCGACCTGTCGGCGAGCACGTCGGCTCGGGGGTGCTTGCGCTTGAAGCGCGCCCCGGTTATGCTTGCGCCAGCTCGCGTGTCACTGCACGCAACGTCATGAATACCGTCCTAGAAAGACCGCACATCGCCGCGAGCACGCTGGAGGAGCTCGGCCGCCAGCACCTCGATGCCTTGGTGACGTACGCCCTTCACCTTACCGGCACCCCTGAGGATTCGGTGGAGTACGTGACCGCCGGGCTGTTCCATGCTCGACATTTCCCTGCCCAAGCACTGCACCGCGACGGCCGGGCGATTCTCTATCGTGCGGTTACTCGTGCGGCCCGTCAGAACCAACACTATCCACCGCAGCGCCGTGGCGTAGCCCGGCTCTTCGCCAAGCGACCCGCGATGATCAGCCTGGGACCCGCGGCCGCGGACGCGGCTCGAATCAACACCGCTAAGAGGGCGCTGCTCGCGACAGAGTTCAGTCGGCGCGCGTCGCTGCTGCTACGTGACATGGCCAAGCTCTCTTACCGGGAAATCGGCGTCGCCATGGAGTGTTCCCCCGAGGCGGCGTCACGGTTGGTGGCGTCCGCTCGCCGTGAATTTGGCAGCATTTATCGCGATATTTCTATATGAAGTGCAGCCTCCTCACCCTTAGCTGCGCGCTGGACGGGGAGTTATCGCGAGAGCGCCAGGCCGAGCTTGACGCGCACCTGATTACATGCGAGCGGTGCCGAACCGGTATGCGCTACCTCCGTGAGGAGACGGAACGGATTTCCCTGCTGGCACCTGTGCATCTCTCGGAAGACAGAGCGACCGCACTCCTAGAGCGCGCCCGAGTCCTGGTACCCGTCAACGGCCACCTGCCCGCCAACGGCTCCGAGACCTCGGCCGCAGAGCCAGCGAAAGAGCCCCGTAGCGCACCGGATCCCTTCGGGGCAATGGGACTAGAGGCCGCCATCATGGATGTGCCCCCGCGCCCGGAGCCGGTTGAGCCGGCGGCTCCGGTCGAATCGGAGGAGTTGAGGCCTGAGTCCGAAGGCACCGCCTCCGAGCTCGAGCACGGGAGCGCGTTCGAGGCTTCAGAGGCGGACCGATCTGTGGTCGACGCGATCGCGGCGGTTCCCGACTCGCTGTGGCTGCCCGACACGTCTGAAGACAGCGACGCGGCGATACCCAGCGACGAGAGGGTGGAGGTGGTCGAGGCGGACGACGAGCCGCCACAGACGCTGGCCCCGGAACCTCGCCGGGCACTGGCCCCCGACCCTCCGCAGACGTGGGCCCCAGAGCCTCCCGGGCCACCGGACCTGTCCGATCAACCTCCTACCAGGTCACCCTCGGTCAACGAGGACTCGGTGCCCGAGGTCCGCCCAAGCACGGTTGTGATCCCGGGGTGGGAGCCGGCTACCGAGCTCAACATGCCCTGGACCGATATCCCTCCAGCGGCGCCCTCAGCCAACACCTGGGCGCCAGACCTGGCCGGGGTCCCGGTGCAACGGCCTTCCTCGATGCCGTCACCAGCGCCCTTCCCAGCGACGCCGCCTCCCACCCGTCCGGCCGCGGCGGCGGTGCCGGTGGTCCCGACTCAACTGCGAACGCGGATTCCCGAACGCCGAGGCCAGCGTCGGCCTTTGCTAGCTGGCCTCCGGTGGCCCAGTATTTCTCTTCCCACCTTCTCCCTTGACAGTCTTCCTCTGGGCGACCGCATCCGCTGGCCGCGCCTTCCGCAATCGGGGGCCGACAGTCCTGAGGCGCGCAGCTGGACCAGAACCGCGCTGATTGCCGTGGCGGCTCTGGCAGTGGTTCTGATCGCTTGGAACCTCAGCCACGGTAGCCCCAAGCCTGCCGCGAGTCACCATGTCCGCAAGCCGGCGGCCGCCGCCACTTCCCCGGCACCCAGCCCGTCCGCCGCAGCCACCCCGACGCCGACGCCGACCGCGGGGACGCCCGCCCCGCTAGCGCTATCAGGCGTCCAGACGGTCGGGGGAGCTGGCAGTGGGTACGTCGTCCAGACCGTCCGCTACGGCGTGCACGGCAGCCAATTCTGGGTCGTCTTCCAGATGGTGCAGGGTAGCGGGAGTCCCAAAGTGACGTCGGGGTTTGATGGGCCCTTGACGCTGTACCTGGAGATGCCCGGCGTGGCGCCGGGAACCGCGGTGCCCCAGCCTCCTGCCGGAGCGGTTGTCAGCAGCATCACGGTGGGCAAGGTCCCCGGCTTCAGCGGAGCTGTCTACATCATTCATCTGACCAGAGCGGTTCAAATCTCACCCTCGCTGCTCCCCGGCACCAATACCGGTGGAGCGGGTGAGCGCTACGTAGCCATCCTGCAGTAGCAAGAACCACGGTCTCCGAGCGGAGCCTCAGTTGCGGTCGTAGCTGGGCGCCATCTGGAATCGGTTGGCCAGCTCCAAATCGAGAAACGTCACCTCCCGCTTGAGAAGCTCGATCTCCTGACGGAGCCGGGCGCTGACGCTGGCCTGCTCCAGCAGAGTCTGCTTGTGGGCGAGCTCGACCATGAGGGTCGAGGCGATCACCCACGAAAGCAGGATCGGGTCGGTCGGATTGGGGTTGGAGCTGAGCGTCCTGCCGGTGATTCGGGCCAGACCCGACGCGTATCGAATGAGGGCGGTTCCAGCCTCGCTGGCGAGGATGAACGACGCCGGGTCCGGGCCCTGATCGTCGAGAAAGTCGACTTCGGCGCGCGGGTATGGCGTTCCCGACAGCAGTCGCGTGATTTGGAAGCGGCGTCCCCCCGTCACCAACAGATGGCTGCGCCCATCGGGGAGCAGCACTCGCTTGGTGGTGATCGCCACGGTTCCCACCCGCTCGGGCTCGGCTGGACCTCCCACCTCGGGGCCGCTGCGAATCGCCACCACCCCGAACCTGCCCCCATCTCTCTGACAGTCCCTTAGCAAGGTCTGGTATCGGGGCTCGAAGACGTGGAGCGGCAGAGGCATGTGCGGGTAGAGCACCACGCGTAGGGGAAACAGCGGTAGTTCCGGCAAGGTCGCCAAGTATGAACACGGTGTAGCCCGGACTTCCAAGATGAGGGTCAGATGCGGGCGAGCGGGGTCAGTCCGAGGAGGTCGAGCGACCGCGCAAGAGTCGCCCGGGAGGCGTCCACCAGCCCCCGGCCCAGCCCCCGCAGGTTGGGGTCCTTGATCCGGTAGAGCCGATCCGAATGCTCATAGAAATCGTTAAAGGCCGTCGCCAGCGAGAAGGTGTAGGCCGCGAGCGTCGACGGGGATAGGCCTTCGGCCGCCTCTGCGACCACCCGCGGGAAACGTTCGAGGAGCTTGACCAGTGACCGCCCCACGGGGCTGAGGTCGGTGGCCTGATCAGGCAGGGGCAGAGGCTCCACCTTGGCCAGGATCCCGCAGGCACGCGCGTGGGCGTACTGCAGGTAGACACCCGTATCTCCGCTGGTCCGCAGCGCCTCCCCGAAGTCAAAATTGATGATCGAATTGAGACCGAAGCGCAGCAGGTAATAGCGCACCGCGCTGGCGGCCAGGCGGGCCGCGGTGGCCTGATCCCGGGCCTTGGACTCAACCTGTCGCTCGGCCTCGTCTAGGAGGTCGTCGGCACCTACGTCGATGCCGAGCCGCCCGCTCAGCGCGTACATCGCCTTGCCCTCGCTGGTGTCGATCCCCAGCGCGGTCGCGGCCTTGGGTGAGAGCGCCACCACTTCGTAGGCGAGGTGGTGGAGGGCGTCTGCCTGGTCCTCGAACCCCAGACGCCGAAGTGCTTCCCTAACCACCTTCTGGGGTGCGCTCTGGCGTTGATCGATGACGTTGACGACCCGAGCGGCCCGACCAAAGCGATCAGGCGGCAGCTGGGCCAGCGCCTCGGCGGCGGTGGTGGTGGCCGGCCCCTGAGGGGACCAGAGTCGGTAGTGGAAGTCGAGGCCGAGCACCCCAAACTTCCAGAGGTGGTAGGCGATGTCCTTGCTGGTGTACGTTGCGATCCCGTCGCTCTTGACCAAGACTTTGGCATCACCCTCCCCGAGCTCGGTCTCGTCCCCGCTTTCCTCCAGAGGCAGGACCCAGCAGCCCCGGAACGGTCCCGCCTGAGGCTGTTGAATCACCTTCGCCTCACGCATCCAGTCCAGGGCATGGCCGAGAAACCCGAGCTCGATGATGTCCGACTCCCAGGTCAGCAGGTCGTAGCTGACGCCCACCCGGGACATGGTCTGGAGGTGGGCGTCAACGATCCTGCCCGCCAGCTCCTTGGCAGCTATGGCGACCTCACCCTGGCGACCCTCGATCTGGCGCAGGGTCTGAACTCTCAATTCGGTCAGCTCGGGGTCCTGCTCATAACGGCGGCAGACCTCGGCGTAGACCCGCGAGCAAAAGCGGTCGAAGGGTTCCCCGTCGCGTGGGGTAAGCCCCAGGTTGCGGATCCCAACCAGGACATCTGCGACCTGGACCCCTGTGTCGTCGATGTAGTTCTGGACCTCGACACGGTTGCCCCGGGCCCGGAGCAGCCGAGTCACGGTGTCGCCGATACAGGCGTTGCGAAGGTGGCCGACGTGGGCCGCCTTGTTGGGGTTGGTGGCGGTGTGCTCGACCACGACCTTGGGACCGGCTGCGGGATCGAGGCTGACTACCTCGCCCCAGTCCAGCGCGGCCCGGATCACGGCCGGTGTCAGGGACGCAAAGTCGATCCGGAGATTGATATAGCCGGCTCCGCTGACAGTGACCTCGCCGCGGTGGGTCAGCGGCATCTCCGCCACCCTGGCCGCGATCTCTGCGGCGATCTCCAGCGGCGCCCGGCGCAGGACTCTTGCCAACCGGAACGCCAGAGCCGAGGAGTAGTCGCCTGCCTCCGGCACCGAGGAAGGTTCCACTACCGGGTCCAGCTCCTCCGCGACCCCCAGTTCAGCGGCAGCCAGCGCCAGTGCGCGCCCGAAGTCGGCTTGAAGGTCTGAGGGCATCGGCGCCTGATCGTAACTGGTCAGGCGCGACCGCCCAGGGTCAGACTAGAGCGTCGAGCTTAGCCTTCAACGCCGACTTGGGCTGGTAGCCGACCACTCGCTGCACCGCCTCACCGCCCTTGAAAAGGATCAGCGTGGGGATGCTCATCACACCGAACTGGCCGGCAACGTTGGGATTGGCGTCTACATCCAGCTTTGCCACCTTCACCCGTGGACCGTACTCGTTGGCAAGGTCCTCCACGATCGGAGCGAGCATCTTGCAGGGGTTGCACCAGTCAGCCCAGAAGTCAACCAAGACCGGGGTGCTGGCCTTGATCACCTCGCTATCGAAAGTCGCGTCGCTTACCTGAACTGGCTCTGCCATGCTCTTCTCCCGGCGTCAGGCGCCGCCCGAGGCGGTCGCGCCATCAGACGCTGAATCCTTTTTGGGTTTGGATGCCGTGGTCGTACCCGTAACGCCATCGGCCTTGGCGGGCGCCGGGGTGGTAGTGGCTGCCTCCTTGGTGTCCTTTGCTGGAGTGGAGCTCGAGCTGGTAGACGATGGCCTGGAGTCCGTCTTGTAGAAACCCTGGCCTTTGAAAACGATACCGACTGGGAAGACCATCCTTCTCACCGCAGAGCCGCAGCTGACGCACTGGGTGAGGGCAGGATCGTGGATACCCTGGACCGCCTCAAACTGGTGGCCGGCCTCGCAGCGGTAGGCGTATGTAGGCACTTCAACTAAACCCTACCCGAATTGGGACCCAATTCAAACCGAGAGCCTGCCCCAGTGCAATTGCGACTGGACGGCTCCGCCTCAGCGCCTTCAATCGATGGTCATGATCACCAGGCCGGCTGGCACCTTGGGGAAGAAGTAAGTCGACTTCTGAGGCATGGCCTCGTCGGCCAGAGCCACCGCCGTCATCTCCGCCACGCTGGGGGGATTGACCAGAAATGCGAGCCCGTGCTTGGAGACCGCCCACTCCACCGCCTCCTCGGCGTCCCGGCTGTAGAGCAGCCGTCCGGCAGCCTCATCCGCGAGACTAATACCGAGGAGTGGCTCCAGGATCTCGCTTTCTAGCACAGTGACATCGAGCCCCTGCCTCGGGCTACGCGCTCCGTTCCCGCGCCGCGCGCGACTGACCACCACCCGGCCCGACGCCGATGCCACCACGAATGCGTGGTCGATTCGTCGCAGGGAACTGATCGTCAGCAAAGCCTCCTCCAGCCCGGCCGAGCGCTGGATCCGCCACCCCGCTGAGGTCAGTGCCTGGGCTAGGTCATCGACCCCAATGCCTGCATCCGGGACCACTCTGTGGGTGGGCAGGATCACATTGGCCTCGCTGTCGATCGGCGAGACCAGCGCCAGAACCTGAGTCAGCCCCACCTGGAGTGCGGTCTCGTAGCGGTGATGGCCATCGGCAATGAAGAGGCGGGTCCGACTCAGCGCTGAGGTAATTCCAGCCACGGCGGTCGGGTCTGACACCCTCCAGAGTTGGTGGCGCTCCGAGCCGTGCTCGCCCTGGGTGACAGCCTCGGCGGCCGGCGGCGCGGCGGACGAGAGCCGGAGAAGCTCGCTGGTGACTTCATCGCTGTTCTCGTAGAGGAGGAATACCGGCGACGTCTGCGCCCTGGTGGTTTGAAGTAGACGCACTCGATCCGCTTTGGGCGCCTTGAGGGTCAGCTCGTGGCGGAGGATCTGACGGCGATCGTAGGGGACTGGCTCAACGCCGACGAAGTAGCCCAGGCGCTCCCGAGGCCCACCACCTCCTGGGGGACGGAAGGAGTGGCGGTGGATGTAGACGGAAGCCTGATCGTCCTGGATCAAGATTCCCTCGGCCAGCCAGACGCCTAGGTAATCACGAGCCCGGGTGTAGCGATCGCGCTCGCCGGCGACATCAGACTCGAAGTCGCGGCCGAGTTCGAGTCGGACCACGTTCTGCATGGCTCGGCCATAGAGATCCTGCTGCAGCTTGGGGCTGATCACGTCGTAGGGAGGGGCCAAGACGGACTCGAGCTGGACCATGGCCGGGTTGTAGCGAATGCCCCGAAATCCGGAGACCTGAGCCACCGCCCGCTAGAGCTGAACCAGGTGGAGCTCGGTGACCCCATCTACCGAGCGCAGCTGCGCGGCCAGCTCCGGAGTTACCGCGTCGTCGATCTTGACCGCGGTCACCGCCCGCCCCCGCGGCGCGTCCCGGCCGACCCGCATCTCGGCGATGTTGACATTGGCCTGCCCGAGCAGCTGACCGATGGCGCCGATCAGGCCCGGGCCATCGCGATGCCGGAAGAACAAGAACAGGCCCTCGGGGTCGAGGTCGATGGGAAGTCCGTCGAGGCGTACGATCCGGGCCTCTCCGCTGGCGGTGGAGCCCTCGATCTCGGCAGGACCGTCCCCGTCGACCCTCAGGATGACTGAGCTGGCCCAGGTGCCGGTGCGGGAGCCACGCTGCTCGGTCACCTCGATGCCGTGCTGCCTTGCCACCGCCCGGGCATTCACCGCCGTAACCCGGTCTTGGGTAAAGGTGCGCAGGATGCCCCCCAACGCCTCTGCCGTGATCGAGCCCGGCTGCACCCCAGCGAGTTCGCCCTGGTAGATGAGCTCCACCCGGCGGATCCGACTACCCCCCAGCTGGGCGTAGAGACTGCCCATCCGCGCCGCCAGCATCTGGTAGGGGACGATCAGGCCGGCCTCCTCGGGGGCGACCGCGGGAGCGTTCACCGCCCATCTGGCCGGTCGACCCGAGAGGACGTCCGCGATCTGGTCCGCCACATCGGTGGCCACCGATAGCTGGGCTTCCACGGTCGAGGCTCCCAGGTGAGGGGTGACCAGGATCCGCGGGTCCTGGAGGAGCGGACTGTCCGGTGGCGGTGGCTCCCTGGTGAACACGTCCACGGCCGCGCCGGCAAGGTGGCCGCTGTGGACCGCCTCCGCCAGCGCCGCCTCGTCGATGATGCCGCCCCGGCCCACGTTGAGAACCCGGGCGCCCTGGGGCATCCGAGCCAGCTGCTCTGCTCCGATCATGCCTCGGGTGGAATCGCCCAGCGGGGTGTGCACAGTAAGCACGTCTGCTTGGGCCAGAATCTCG
Organism: Candidatus Dormiibacterota bacterium; assembly: GCA_049583555.1. GTDB lineage: Bacteria > Chloroflexota > Dormibacteria > Aeolococcales > Bog-877 > Bog-877. The sequence goes on from JBAUWA010000013.1 coordinate 31,836, forward strand.
TCAAGCGCCAGCAGTTCCACCCCCAGCTGGGCGGCGCGCTCTCGCGAGACCAGAGGGTCGAAGGCCAGGACCCGCATCTGCAAGCCCTGGGCCATTCGGGCCACCTCGGCACCGATCTTGCCCAGACCCACGATAGCCAGGGTCTTCCCCCGCAGCTCGCTCCCCACCAATTGAGAGCGCTCCCACTTGCCCGCATGCAGGGAAGCGTCTCCCCGGGCCACGTTTCTTGCCAGCGCCAGCATCAAGGCCAGCGTGTGCTCGGCGGCGGCGACGGTGTTGCCCGTGGGTGCGTTCACGACCAGAACCCCCCGGTCGCTGGCTGCCTCGACATCGATGTTGTCGACGCCAACCCCCGCCCTTCCAACAACCCTGAGATTGGCTCCAGCCGCGATCACCTTGGCGGTCACCTTGGTCTCACTGCGCACCACCAAGGCTTGGAAGGGAGCCACTCGCTCGACCAACTGCTCCTCGGTCAGTTTTAGGGCAATCTCGACATCTCCGACCGCCTGCAGCCGGGTGACCCCGTCCTCGGCTATCGGGTCGGCTACCAGAATCCGGGGCCGGATGGGCGCTGACGGCGAAGCCACGCGGATCCCCCTAGGGCATGAACCAATGGCGACGGGGGCTGCCGCGTTCTTGGCAACTCCTCCCGGCCGGGACCAAGTCTATCGACTGACTGTGGACCTTCCCAGGCCCGAATCCCAGAGCTTGATACCGCCTAGGAGGCCGGCGGAATTGCTGACCAGGGTCACGTCGTCCCCGAGCGGGATCTTGACCCGGGTGGAGTTGCCTCCTCCCACGTAGAGGTGGTCGAAGAAGAGCAGGTTCCGAACCAGGCCCACCGTCAAAAGTACCCTGCGGTTCCAGCGCTTCTCACCAACTTTGCGCCGGGCTGCCTCGCCCACGTACTCGCTGTAGGTCTTGCCCTTGTGGCAGGGGTGGTGGGCTAACTCCAGATGGACTCCCAGCGCCCCGTCCTGGAAGATGGCGCTGCCGAAGGCCGTGCCCAAGGTGACCACCACCTCCAGCCCTCTGCCAGTGATCACGGCCATGCCCTGGACCTCGGCGTCGTTGGCCACCCGGGTCGGCTTCCCCAGGGCCAGGGCTGTGGTCTTGGCCAGATCGAAGTGACCCCATGCCCTCCCCAGCTCCGGAGATAAGGGGGTGCCATCGCCGCCCTCACGGACGAAATGGGGAGCGCTCAGGATGATCCCGGACCGCACCACCCCGGGGAAGCCGACCGAGATGCGATCGAACCCGGGTCCTGCCGCTGCCAGCTGCTTGAAAACTTCGATCAGGCCTGCTGGATTCAGGGGGTAGTGGGTGGGGACTCGCACCGGCGCTCCAAGCGGCTTACCGGACTCATCCAGAAAGTCCGCCTTGATGCCGGTGCCGCCGACGTCGATGCTGAGCGTGATCAGCGGTTTCGACCGACGGCGCGCGGGGGTGGCTGATCGTCGGCTGCTGGCCGGCTTTCGGGGAAGCGCCACGGGCTCTGCCTCCGGTGGCTCCTGGTTGACGCCGGGCACTGTACCGCGCCAGGGCTGAGATTGGTTCGAAGTGACGAGTGGCGACCTGCCTGCTTTCTCGCGTCAGTGCTGGTCGGTGGCGAAGGGAAGGAGCGCCATGTGCCGGGCACGCTTGAGTGCCACTGTCAGCCGCCGCTGGTGCAGGGAACAGGTTCCCGTGACTCGACGGGGAAGGATCTTGCCCCGCTCACTGATGTAGCGGCGGAGGCGGGAGACCTCCTTGTGATCCACTTCGACGATGCGTTCCAGGCAGAAGTTGCAGACCTTTCGCGGGCGTCGCCTCGCGTATTCCGACATGCTCAGTTCTGTAAGCCTCCGTTGGGACGGTTCACGTTCAGCCTAGAAGGGAATGTCATCGGGGTCGATATCCCCGTCCGGGACATCAGACGGTGTTGGCGAAGCCTCCTCGCCAGCGGCCGGCGGTGGGAAACTCTGTACCCGCGCTCCCGTCTCGCCGCCCTCTGACGGCGCCCCCCGCGAGTCCAGAAACTGGATATCGCTGGCGTTGACCTCGGTTCGATAGCGCTTCTGGCCATCCTGTCCGTCCCAGGAGCGGGTCTGCAGACGGCCCTCGATGTAGACCAGGCTGCCCTTGTGCAGGAACTGTCCAGCCAATTCGGCCAGCTTGCGCTGTCCCATGTTCCAGACCACGACGTCGTGGTAATCGGTGAACTCACGGCGCTCGCCATCTTGGGAGCTGCCATAGCGATTGGTTGCGATCCGCAGCTGAGTCACCGGTTGCCCACTGGGTAGATAGCGCATCTCCGGATCGGCGGTGCACCTGCCAATCAATTGCACCCGGTTGAGTGAGCCTGCCATCGCTATTCCTCCCCGTTCTCGTCGTCGACTAGGTCGGCCCCGAATCCATCGTCGGCGGCGATCTCAGCCTCCAGTGCATCGTCCGTCAGCTCCCCGTCGTCAGGGAGGGCTTCATCCGGTACTTCGCCTCGATCTCGAGTGCGGGTCCTGACCCGACCTCGGCGATCCTCATCGCCGGGCAGGTAATACACCTGCCTGAGGCTGATCAAGTGCCGAATCACTCGCTCGTCCAGTCGGAGTTGCCTCTCCAGCTCCCGGACCTTCTCCGCAGGTAAGGTGAGTTCTTTGAGGGCGTAGTAGCCGTCGTTGAAGCCAGCAATGGTGTAGGCCAGACGACGGCGTCCCCAGAGAGATGACTTGGTCATCTCGCCACCCTGGCCTGCGATCAAAGCGGCCACTTCGTCCATGGCGGTCCGCACCTGATCCTCGTCGATGTCAGGGCGAAGCACATAGAAGAGTTCGTACTCGCGATTCAAGTCACGCGCCTCCCAGATCCTGTGGGTATGCAGCCGGCTGGGGACCGGGTGCAGGGGAGCCGAATTCTAACAGCCGCTCGACTCATCTCGCGGCCAGGACTTGGCTGCCTGGCTCGGTTAAGGCTCAATTCCGAGCTGCTTCACCAGCCGCCCGCCGTACCACCTGGTGAACAGCGCCACCCCGCCCGCCAGCACGACCGCCAGCAGGGCCGTGACCAGGGGATGCACGGCGCTCTTCCCAAATGGGAGCAGGGCCCCTACCAGGCAGCCCAAAGCCAGGGCGGTGACCACCGCCGCCATCGAGACCAGAGGCAGCCAGACCGAAATTCTTATCGCCCGGGTGACGGGTGGGGTGGTCATCGTGGCAAGTCGATCCCGGCGGATCACCGCGAGGGCTTGCACGTGGTTGAGACCGGGAGTGACCGTGAGGCCTACAACGGTGGCGCCCCCGCGGAGCTTGTCGAAAAGCTCGCGCCTGACCCTGAACTGCTCGACGTTCTTGCCGATGGTGATCGCCACCGTGGCCAGGCCGGGAGTCGGCGAGACCAGGCTGGCACCCATCAAGGGGCCCTGAATTGACTGGGCGGGCAGCCGGCGGTCTCTGCGCGCCGCCCTCATCGCCGGCGCCGCCACCGAGCCGACGATGCCGGTGATAGCCAGCGCTACCAGGAGCACGATCACGCCGAGGAAAAGGTCGTGTTGGCCCATCTCCACCAACAGACCCAGGACAGCAGCGGCGATCAATATCAAGCTGGCGGCTGTGACCGCCAGGGTCAAGCGGAAAACCACCTGGGGGGCTAGACCCTCGAGCAGGCCTCCCCGTCGCATCATCTCTGCCCGCCGAGGAGTCGGCGCCTGTTCCCTCACCGCGGTGCGCTGCTGGCTCTCCAGGCGGGCTTGGCGACGTCGTAGCTCTCGGCTTCCGGGATTGCGCATTTGGCCGTTAAGGATCGCACCTGGGCCGGACTCGGCGCGATCCAGTCACCACAGAATGGTGGGGCCGGCGTCAGGCCTCGGAGCGCGGTTGGTGGCCGCCGGGGGACTCGAACCCTCGACCTCACGGATGTGAACCGTGCGCTCTAACCAGCTGAGCTAGGCGGCCCTTGTCCTCGGGGCGCCAAGTCTAGCGAACGGCGAGCGCGATATTTCCCGCTATCCCAACCGGGGTTGTCCCGACGGACTCGGTGGGTAACTCGTGGACCACCACGCCGTCTGACCAAAAGTCTTCCGCGACGTTGTGCACAAGACTGGCTCGAATCAGTCATCCACGCCACGCTCATGGACACGGAGCCGTCAGGAAACGTCCAAGAAACGCGCTCTGGTGACCCATCCGCGATGGCATCCAACCCGGAGCGTTTCACGGGGACGTTCAGGCCTCGCTTTGGTTCGTGAAACATTGCAAGAACTATTGCGGTGCTCTTGCATTGTTCAGCATCTACAGCCGCCGCGATTTGGCCTGAAGCATCGCGCGGATCAGCTCCGCTCCAAAATTGGATCCTCGTGAATCTTGAGCACGGCGCTGTTGCTGTTTTGTTAGTGGCGGCACTTTTCCTACGTCTCGGACTGCAGCACAATTCCGCTGTCGGCGTACACAAGAGTTCGAGCCTAAAAGATCGGAGGCGACTCGCTTCGCGGAGATGGCCGATCGCAGTCGAGAGGAGGCGGAGACCGAGTCGCGCGTACTGCCGGTCAGTGCGGTAAGGGCTGAGGGAAACCGAACCTTCCACGGTGCCGCTGTCCCCTCACCCTGGGGGTAGGGAGCGGCGACTGCAGGCGGGATCAGCTCATGTCAGGCCAGGCTGGGGTCTCTGTCTCCCCACCCTCGCTCTCGTCGCCTCCCACCTTCTGCTGGAACCTGGCCGCGACCATCTGCTGGGCCATGGCCTTGGGGATGCCGAA
>JBAUWA010000014.1:0-2467 GCA_049583555.1 Candidatus Dormiibacterota bacterium
GCCACGAGGTGACCGGGCTCGACCGCCGGGCTCTCGACGTCACCGACGCGGCGGCGGTCGCCGAGGCCGTCACCAGTGCCGACCCTGAGCGAGTCGTCAACTGCGCCGCCTACACCAAGGTCGATCAGGCGGAGAGCGAGCCCAAGCGTGCCTACGCGATCAACCGTGACGGGGTCCGCAACCTGGCCCAGGCGTGCGCCCGCAACGGGGTCGTGCTCTGTCACCTAAGCACCGATTTCGTCTTCAGCCAGGACCCGCCCCAGCCACCCCGCCCGTGGGCCGAGACAGATCTACCCATACCGAGGGGCGTCTACGCCGAGAGCAAGCGAGCGGGTGAGCTGGAATGCCTAACTGCTGGCGGGCCGCTGTATGTGGTCCGCACCTCGTGGCTCTACGGTGGCCAAGGCCCCAACTTCCCCTTGGCGATCTCCAGGGCAGCTGCGGCTGGGGTGAGGCTCAAGGTAGTGGCGGACCAGGAGGGCACGCCGACCTGGACAGGCCACCTGGCACCGGCCGTGAGTCTGCTCTTGGAGCAGGGCAGCCTCGGCCTCTACCACCTGACCGGCTCGGGATCGACCACCTGGCTGCGGTACGCGGAGGCGATCCTCGGGGAAGTCGGTATCGCGGCGCCAGTGGAGGCCACGACCACCCGAGAGTGGGGCGCCCCCGCCCCGCGCCCCCGCTATTCGGTCCTGGACAACGGCAACTGGCGGCAGCTGGGGATGGCGCCATTGCCGCCCTGGGAGGAGGGTCTAAACCAGTACGTCGCCGCGGAGCGTGACGGCGCCTTCGCCGAGTTCGCGGCCAGCCACCACACCGCCCCTTGACCCAGCCCGTCGAGCTCTCGGAGGTCGCGGTGGTGATCTGCACCTACCGCTCGCGGGCATATGTCGCCGAGGCGCTGCGGTCCTGCGTGGCGTCCGGGCTCTCCGAGAGTCAGATCACGGTGGTCGACAACGGCTCCGACGATGGAACCGCAGACCTGGTGGGAGAGCAGTTCCCTTTCGTGGGACTGCTCCGCTTGAAGGACAACCGGGGATTCGCAGCCGCCAACAATCTCGCCGCCAGGGACCTATCCGGTCGAGCGCTCCTGCTCCTCAACCCCGACGCGGTGCTGCTTGGAGACGCGGTTCAGGTGATGCTCCGAGCGCTGGCCGAGGACCCTCGCCGGGGGGCGATCTCTCCTCGGATCGACCGCCCTGACGGCAGCCTTGACGCTGCCTGCCGGCGCACCTTTCCCACCCCGCTGATCGCATTCTGGCGGTTGGCCGGTCTGAGCCGGCTGCGCCCCGGCAGCACCCGTTTCGGCGCCTACAACCTCACCCATATGGCGGTGGACCAGGCGACGGAGATCGATAGTGGCAGCGGCGCCTGTCTGCTGATCCGTCGCTCGATCTGGGACCAATTAGGCGGCTTTGATACCGGGTTCTTCATGTACGGCGAAGACCTCGACCTCTGCTGGCGTATCCACCAAATGGGTGACAGCGTTTGGTACGAGCCCTCGGCGCGAGTGGTCCATCGCAAGGGACAGAGCTCACGTCAGGAGGCGCTGCCGATGCTGGTCGCGTTCCACCGTTCAATGTGGCGCTTTTACCGAATCCACTATTTGCGCGGCAGGAACGCTCTCTGGTCGCCTCTGGTGGGATTGGGAATTCTGCTGCGGCTGGGCTGGCTGCTTTTGGTCAACGCGCTCCGCCGCAGCCCGACGGTGAGCCCATGAGTGACAGCTGGGACTCGGGCCCGCCTGCGGTGGCGGTGGTCGCAGTCAACTGGAATGGACGCCGCGACTGCGAGGCGATGCTGGGGTCGCTCCGCGCCCAGGAGTTGCGACCCTCCGAGATTGTGGTGGTTGACAACGGATCGGGGGACGGCTCGCGGGAGTGGTTCCAAGCTCAGCCCGACGTGCGGGTGGTCAGCAATTCCAGCAACCTGGGCTTTGCCGCTGCCGTCAACCAGGGACTGCGAGCCACCGTTTCCACCTATGTTTTGCTCTGCAACCTGGATGTCGAGCTCGATCCCGGCTTCATCGCTGCAGTGGTGGCGAGAGCCGAGACCACCCCCGACATCGGCAGCGTCGGAGGCCGTTTGCGGAGTGGGCGTGGCGGTCAGTCACGGCTCGACTCCACCGGCCACCTGCTGTTTCGCAGCGGCTGGGTGCAAAACCGGGACCAGGGCGCGCCCGACGACGGTCGGCACCGACTCGCCGAGGAGGTGTTCGGGGTCTCGGCCGCGGCGGCCCTCTATCGGCGCCGGATGCTCGATGATGTGGCCCTCACCGGTGAAGTGCTCTGTGAGGACTTCTTCGCATACCTGGAGGACGTGGACCTGGACTGGAGGGCGCGTTGGCGGGGCTGGCGCGCCTGGTATGAACCAGCGGCTGGCGCCAGCCACCGCCGGGGCGGCAGCGGCCTGCACGCCACCGCGGCGATCGAACGTCATGTGGTCGCCAACCGCGTCTCGGTTTGGG
>JBAUWA010000015.1:0-31056 GCA_049583555.1 Candidatus Dormiibacterota bacterium
CACGAGCGGCCTAGGGCGGCCGGCGGCGGCGAGGATACTTGGGGACATGGCTCCCGCCGACTCAGGCTCGCCACCCGCCGGCTCGCGGGATGCCCCGTCTCCCGTACCGGGCTCCAGTTCGCCCGGACCCGGCTGGAGCGACATCGGTCCGGTCAACCCTGGGGAGGAAGCCACCGTCACCCTGGTGCTGCGACCTCGCGGTGACATCACCACCGCCATCCCTGAAGACATCGGCCGGATCCGGCCCAACCTCCGGGCGCATCTCTCGCGGGAGCAGCTGGCCAGCGTTCGGGGCGCCGATCCGCTCGACGTGGCGGCACTCCAGGATTGGTGCCGGGGCACCGGGCTGCAGCTGCTCGCGGTCGCTGCCGAGCGGCGTACCGCCACGGTCCGCGGTCCCCTCGGACGTCTGAGCCAGCTCTTCGGGGTGGAGCTCCGCCGCCGCACGTTTGGTGGACGCGAATACCGGTCGGTGACCGGTTCGGTCTCACTCCCGAGCGATCTTGCCGGACGCGTGGTGGCGGTGCTCGGTTTGGACACCAGGCCGGTGGCAGCGCCTCATTTCCGCCTCCGGCCAGCGACCTCGTCAGTCAGCCCGGACCCTGGTTCGACGCCAGCGAGCTATCCGCCCCCCCAGGTTGCGGAGCTTTACGCCTTCCCTGCCGGCACCACCGGGGCCGGAGAGTGCATCGGCCTCATCGAGCTGGGTGGCGGGTTCCGCCCCGCCGACATCACCACCTACTTCGAGCAGCTCAAGCTGCCCGCACCTGACGTGCTGGCCATCTCGGTGGACGGAGCCGACAACCAGCCCACCGGGGTGGTGGACGGGCCTGACGGAGAGGTGATGCTCGACATTGAAGTGGCCGGGTCGACCGCTCCCGGGGTTCGCTTGGCGGTCTACTTCGCCCCCAATACCGATCAGGGATTCCTGGACGCCATCACCACGGCGCTCCACGATGACCTCAATCGACCGGCTGTCATCTCCATCAGCTGGGGCAGCGCCGAGCCGAACTGGCCGTCGGCCACCATGGTCGCCTTTGATCAGGCCTTGCAGGATGGCGCCCTGGTGGGGGTGACGATCTGCGTCGCCGCTGGCGACAACGGTTCGGGCGACGGTCTCGACAACGGCGAGGCAAATGTGGACTTCCCAGCATCCAGCCCGCACGTCTTGGCCTGTGGCGGCACCCGCCTCACCTCCAGTGGCAACCGGATCAGCGCCGAGGTGGTTTGGAACGACGGACCGGGCGGCGGTGCCACTGGCGGAGGGGTCAGTGCCGAGTTCGCCCTGCCATCGTGGCAGGCCGCAGCCCACGTGCCGCCATCGACCGATCCCGGGCATAAGTCGGGGCGGGGCGTCCCCGACGTGTCCGGTGACGCGGATCCCGAGAGCGGCTACCAGGTCCTAGTCGACGGCGAGTCGACGGTCTTTGGAGGCACCAGCGCGGTGGCGCCGCTGTGGGCGGCTCTGCTAGTCCGCTGTGCCCAGGCGCTCCAGCACAACCCGGGCTACCTCAACCCCATCCTCTACCAGACACTCGAAGCCGAGGGGGTGACCCGCGACATCACCAAGGGCAACAACGGTGCCTACAAGGCAGGACTGGGCTGGGACGCCTGCACCGGTTGGGGCAGCCCTGACGGCACCAAGCTTCTCGCCGGGCTGCGAGGCTGACCCGATGGCTGACACTGGCCGAGCCGGGTGAAGGTTCTGAGCATCAGCTGGCTAGGCGTCAAGACGGCGCAATTCGACCGCACTCGGGAGTTCTTTTCCCAGGTGATGGGCCTCACCATCAGCTACCAGAACACCGACTTCGCGGTGCTCGAACTGCCGGACGGTGACAAGCTCGAGCTATTCGGACCGGCCGGGCCCGACCCTGAGCCGCAATTCAGCAATAACACGGTGGTAGCGGGCTTCTCGGTGGAGGATTTTGAGAAGGCGCGAGAGGAGCTCGTCCATGGCGGCGCAGAGCTCGTCGGTGAGCCGGGAGGAGACCCCGGCGGCTACCGTTGGCAGCACTTTCGGGCTCCCGATGGCAAGATTTTCGAGGTCAGCTCAGAACCGTTACGACGCCGTCCCGACTGAGGTGCGCCGAACCCGGTTTGTGGCAAGCTGACACGGTGACGCAGATCGAGACTCGCGCGCCAGCAACCCGAGAACGGGCAACCGAGCCAGCCATCGTGGCCAACGATCTGAAGAAGTCCTACAAGGAAATTCAGGCCGTGCGGGGCGTCAGCTTCGCGGTGGAGCCGGGGGAGATCTTCGGCTTCCTAGGTCCCAACGGCGCTGGCAAGTCCACCACCATCTCGATGCTCTGCACCCTGGTTCTTCCCAGCGCGGGCAGCGGGAGAGTGGCCGGGTTCGACGTGGTGACGGATCAAGCCTTGGTCCGACGGCACATCGGTCTGGTCTTCCAGGACACGACTCTGGACGATTACCTCACTGCCACGGAAAACCTGCGCTTTCACGCCGAGCTCTACGGAATGCCCAAAGCCACGGTGCCGGCTCGCATGCAGCAGGTCCTGGAGATGGTCGACCTTTGGGAGCGTCGCGATGGGCTGGTGCAGACTTTTTCCGGCGGCATGAAGCGGCGTTTGGAAATCGCCCGCGGATTGCTGCACTCGCCGACTGTGCTATTCCTCGACGAGCCAACAGTTGGTCTCGATCCACAGACGCGCTCCCACATCTGGCAATACATCACCGAACTAAAGCGCCGCGAGCGGGTCACCATCTTCCTCACCACTCACTACATGGACGAGGCCGAGTACTGCGACCGCATCGCCATCATGGACAACGGCGTGCTGGTAGCCATTGATACGCCCGAGGCGCTCAAGGGAAGCATCGGTGAGGATCGGGTGGAACTCCACACTGATGACGACACCGAAGCCATCGAGAGACTGGAGCAGCAATTCCAGATAAAGGCGACCATGAGTGAAGGTGCGGTGACCTTCCACGTGCCGCTGGGCGAGGAGTTTGTACCCCGTCTGTTCGCTGAGCTCGGCGTCGCCATACGTTCGGTGAGGGTGGCTCGGCCCACCCTTGACGATGTGTTCATGACTTATACCGGCCGCACCATTCGGGATGCTGAGGCCTCCAGCGGGGACCGCCTACGGGCCAATCCCTGGATGCGGGCGCGGGGGAGAAGGTAGCGTGGCCGCCGCTCTTGAAGTGCCGATGGTGCGGGTCGCGGGCGGCCGCACCAGTGACGACGTCCGCGCCCTCTGGGTGGTGTGGAAGCGCGAGCTCATACGCTTCAGGCGCAACCGGCTGCGAATCCTTACCTCTCTGGCCCAGCCGGTGCTGTTTCTCTTCATCCTCGGGACCGGCCTCTCCTCGATCATCCCGACGGCGGCGCATTTCAATTTCCGCACCTTCATGTTCGCCGGGGTGTTGGGCATGACGGTTCTCTTCACTTCCATCTTCTCCGCCATCTCCATCGTCTGGGACCGTGAGTTCGGCTTCCTCAGAGAGATGCTGGTGGCGCCGGTGCACCGCTGGACACTGGTGCTGGGCAAGTGTCTAGGCGGAGCCACGGTGGCAACCATCCAGGGCGCGATCATGCTGGCGCTGGCGGGATTGGTGGGGGTGCCCTACAACCCGGTGATGCTGCTGGTGTTGCTGTTGGAGATGATGCTGACCGCCTTCGCCCTCACCGCCTTCGGGGTGATGCTGGCTGCGCGAATCTCCGACGTGCAGTCATTTCAGGTGGTGACGCAGCTTTTTGTGCTGCCCATGTTCTTTCTCTCCGGAGCTGTGTTCCCGATCACCAAACTCCCAGCCTGGCTGGGAGTTTTGAGCAAACTGGACCCGCTCTCGTATGCGGTCGACCCCTTGCGCAAAGAGGTCTTCACCTACCTTAAGATCCCGCCCATCATCCGCAGCACCTTCAACCCCGGGGTGAGTTGGGGCAGCTGGCACCTCCCCGTCTACTTCGAGCTCGCCCTGGTCGCGGTCGCGGCCGTGCTGATGCTGGGAACCGCGATCAGGCAGTTCTCCCGGCCGAGTTAGGCGGAAAGGCCGGAGCCGGCTGCGGCAGTTCCAGGCGCTCCGCCAACCAGGTCATGGCCTCCGCTACCCGCTCCATCTCGTCCGGGGGCCAGGCGGCGAGCAGCTCCTCCAACATCTCCCTTCTGGCGGCATGCATGCGCTTGCGCAGTCGCTCACCCGAAGCCGTGATCCTGACCAAGGTTCCCCTCCCGTCGCTGGGGTCCGACTCCCTCGAGATCACACCGGCCCGCTCCAGCCGCTGCAACTTCGGGGTGATGGTGGAGTTGTCTACGCCGTAGAGGGTCGCCAGCTGGGAGGGGTGAACCGGGCCGCAGACGGCGATCCGGCTTAGTACCGAGAGGGCCCCGGGGGAGAGGTCGGTTCGCGCTCGGCGTAGGGTCTCGGTCTCGACCTCACGGCTGGTGGACCAGCGCGTGATCACCGTTATCGCGCGCTCCAGATCGGCTGACGGTCCCTCGCCGGGAGGTGGGAGAGCGCGGACTAACCGCGAACGCGGCCGGGCTGTGGTTTGCGTCACGGCGTCGACGCTCGACCGGGCTGGCCACGCCTTGTCGCCTCAGCCTCAGACGCCCGCCCCTGCGACTCGGGCCCAACCAGGGAAGCTCGGGAGAGCGCCCCAGCGGAAGTCTTAGGCGCCAGCCTGCCGGCCGCAGCCAGCACAGGTGCAACCTTGGATGCCACTGGAACCTCTTCCTGGTTTACGTACTTGCCTCCGCGCATCCAGCTGGCAACGGCCGCCAGTGCGCAGGCGGCGAACGCGAAGTCGAACGCTGCGTGGAGGCCACTTAGGAACGGCCCTGAGATCAGGTGAGGGAAGAAGGCACGGCCGGTCAAATAGGCCTGGTGGGCGGGACTTAGATGGGTAAGCACCGGACCCAGCAGTGCAGCGATCGGGTTGAAGCCCAGGAAGGAGGCGAAGAGACTGCCCACGGCCGGTAGGTGAGAGATCCGCGTCGCGGTGGCAACCGGGACACCTTCCGCGACTAGGCCGTGGTAGAGCGTGTGGGGAAGGCTAGCCGAGAGCCCAACGACGATCAGTGTGAAGAAAATCCCGATCGAGAGGACCTGAGCAGAGTTCTGGAAGGTCGCTGACATCCCCGCCCCGGCGCCGCGTTGATTGGGGGGCAAACTGTTCATGATGCCGGCCTGGTTGGGCGAGGCGAAGAGGCCACTGGATAGCCCGTAAACGGCCAGCAGGGCTGCGAACCAGACGTAGTTGAAATTCGCCGGGAGCACCTGGAAGAGGGCGAAGACCAGAGCCGAGATCCCGACCCCGACGGTGGCGTAGATCCGCGAGCCGTGGCGGTCGGAGAGGATGCCGGCAATAGGTCCCGCGACCAGGAATCCCGCGGTCAGGGGGAGCATGTAGATGCCCGCCCAGAGTGGTGTCTGGGCGAAGCTGTAGCCGTGCTGGGGTAGCCAGATTCCCTGCACCCAGATGATCAAGATGAACATCAAGCCGCCCCGGGCCAGGGCGCTCAGGAGCGCCGCCAGGTTGCCGGCCAGGAAGGGGCGGATGCGGAAGAGATTGATCCGGAACATCGGAGCCGCAACCCTGGTCTCGATAAGGGTGAAGAGACCCAGGACCGCGATGCCTCCGAACAGACCCAGCAGCACCAGGGGATTGCCCCAACCCATGGTGGCCTTGCCGTACGGAAGGATTCCGTAGGTGATGCCGACCAGCACGGCAATCAGGCCGACAGCGAAGGTGATGTTGCCCCACCAGTCGATCCGCGCCGGCTGGCGCACACCCGTGTCCCGCAGCATGAAGTAGGCCCAGACGGTTCCGAAGAGCCCCACCGGTACCGAGACCAGGAAGACCAGCTGCCAGGCGATCGGTCCCAACACCCCGCCCAGGACCAGGCCGATGAATGAGCCGGCCAGCGCCGCGACCATGTTGGTCCCAAGCGCCATCCCTCGCTGATTGGAAGGGAAGGCGTCGGTGAGGATGGCCGAGGAGTTTGCCCAGAGCAAGGCCGCGCCGACGCCCTGCAGCACTCTCATAGCGATTAGGTAGAGGGCGGCATCGGGACCGCTCATCCAGGTCAGCGACAGCATGATGGAGAAGGCTGTAAAGACCAGGAAGCCTAGGTTGTACATGCGCACCCGGCCGAACATGTCGCCAATCCGGCCCAGGGTCACCACCAGCACCGCGGTCACCACCATGTAGCCCATCAGCAGCCACAGGAAATAGGGGGTGTTCCCCGGCGTCAGCGGGTTTAGGTGAATGCCTCGGAAGATGTCTGGAAGCGCGATGAGCACGATCGAGGCGTTGATCGTCGCCATCAGGATGCCGAGTGTGGTGTTGGAGAGCGCGATCCACTTGTAGTGGGGCCCGACCGGGCGCCGCGTCCCCGGCCGTGCGGCCACGACTCCAATTCCCGACATCAGATCCCTCCAGGGCACTGACCGAATGCTTGGTTTGAGCATACCAAATACTTGGAGGCCAGTCCCGGCCGCGAGCGAGTTGTTACTTGACTGTGTCGGACGGCCGAGGCCAGCAGGCCCGCCTAACATGACGAGCGAAATGCAGACACCAGAGAGTCGTTACGAGGCGGTCAACCTGCTGGCCGATCCCCTCTACCAGTACTGCAGCATCACCAAGCAGCGCGGCGACGGGGCTGGGTCGGAGGAGGCCCTGCTGGATCATCCCTGGCTGCAACGCCAGCGCCGCATCCACCAGCTCCAGTCCGCTTGGTGGGTGTTCCACACCGCCGAGCACTCACGGTTTCAGCATGCGGTGGGAGCGATGCACCTCACCGGTAGCTTCACCGAACACCTCTACGCCAGTCTGATCCAGAGCTGTCCCGACGCGCCCTCGCGCAATCTGGTGGTAGAGACCATGAGAATCGCCGGGCTGCTGCATGACGTCGGTCACGGTCCCTTCGGTCACTTCTTCGACAGCCAGGTGCTGGCCAAGTACGGCATCGACCACGAGGACGTCGGCCGTCAGTTGGTGTTGGGGCCTCTGGCCGATCTGATCACATCGCTCCGCCGCAGCCCCGACGGTGATTTCGAGCCCGGAGAAGCGATCCGGCCCGAGTGGGTGGCCTGGGTGATGGCGCCGCGAGAACTGGCGGGGGTGGAGCCTCCCCCCTGGCTGCGAGCCCTCAAGCCCGTGCTCTGTGGACCTGCCAGCACCGACAACATGGACTACGTACCTCGCGATGCTTACATGTGCGGGGTCGCGGTGGGTCCGGTCGACCTAGCCCGGCTGCGCCACTACATGTTCATCAAGGATGGCAGTCTGGTACTGCATGAACATGGCGCGCCTGCGCTCGAGATGTTCCTCTCGGCCCGCCTGTACATGTACAACCACGTCTACTTTCACCGCACCGTGCGTCGGATTGATCTTCATCTGCGCCCGGTTTTTGCGCAAACCTGCGAGCGACTGCTGCCAGCCGGCAACCCACTTGACCACCTGGATCAGTACCTACTGCTAACCGACTGGTCATTGATGACGGAGGTGGAGCGACTTCAGCGCGAGCCCCGTGACGAAGAGGAGCGCGCGCTCGGGCGCCATTGGGAGGCGGTCACCACCAGGCGGCTACCCTGGCGGCTGGCCTTCGAGGCTTACCGCGAGCTGAGCCAGCCCGAGACCCCTCCCGGCCTGCGCGATCCGGTGCAGATTGAGGCGGCGATCCGTGCGGCCCTGCCCCAGCGGTTCAAGGGCGTCGCCTTAGAGGTAGACCTGGCCAGCACCGATCCGAGACCTGACAATCCGGCCGCCGACGGCCAACTGCTCGGGCTGTATGACCCAATCTCGGGTCGGGTCGAGGTCGAGGCGGCACCAGAGCTATTGGCGAGGCTTCTGCCAGTGAGGACTATCTGGCTGAGGGTCTACAGCGACAGCGCCGAAGCGAGGTCCGCGATCCGGCAGGCCGCGGCCACGGCTATGCCCCAACTGCGTACCTAGACCACCAGACAGCTGTCCTCAGCGCCGCCGCCGGCGCTGAGCGATGAATCGCCGCAGCATCACCACTCCCAAACCAAGGACCACGAGCAAGAGCAGGGCCGAAACCCCGACGCTCACGGGCGGCGCCCTCTGGCGTGGAGCAGGCCACCTGGCCAGAGCCGGCTCAACCGACTGCGCTCGAGTTGGCGAATTTGCTGATCTGGCTAAGAGCCCAGTCGACGGCGTCCTGCGCCGACTGGGCTTGGTGAAGCCCCGCGGTCGTGAGGGCGCCGCCTGGGGGCGGTTGCAGGTGCCAGGTGTCGATGCCCGCCACCGGCTTGCCCAGAACCAGGGCAAAGGCGATCTCGCTCAAAGTTCCGACACCTCCACCAATCGCAATCACCGCCGCGGCAGACCGGGCGATCAGGCAGTTGCGCATCTCCCCGAGGCCGGTAGCCAGCGCGATCTCCACGTCGGGCCCGGCCCCGTCTGGGTCGTCGCCGGGGAGGATGCCCACCACCACACCGCCATTCTCGCGGGCGCCGGCGGCTGCGGCCGCCATCGCGCCCCCCAACCCGCCGCAGATCAAAGTGGCGCCCCGAGCGGCAATCAGGGCGCCGACTTCCCGGGCCGCCATCAGATCTTGGTCCCTGGGCGCGGACGGCCCGCAGACGGCGATCTGTGGTCCCCGCAATGCGCTTGTCATCTTGCCCTCAGCTCCGGACGATGCGGGGACCGGCTGGCATCTCCGGAGACTCGACTGCCTCGAAGTTGACCTGGCTGATCTGCCCGGCCAGGGCGGACGCGACCCATTCGAACACGGCCGCTTGAGGGGAATCGGGCTGAGCCAAAACCAGAGGCTGGCCGTCGCCGCCGCCCAACCGGACCGCGGGATCGAGTGGGATCGCACCCAGGTAGGGGAGCTGTCGCCGTTCCGCCAGTTCCTGGCCGCCACCGCGGCTGAAGATGTCGGTGATCTCACCACAGTGAGGACAGACGAAGCCGCTCATGTTCTCGACGATGCCCAGGATCGGCACCCGCAGCTGCTCGAACATGGCGATGCCCCGGCCGACGTCGGCTAGCGATACATCCTGGGGAGTAGTGACGATCACCGCCCCGGTGAGGGGGATGGACTGCGCCAGGGTCAGCTGCACGTCCCCGGTGCCAGGTGGCATGTCGCAAACGAGGTAGTCGAGCTCGCCCCAGTTGACCTCGAAGAGGAATTGCTTGAGGGCTCCGGCCAGCATCGGGCCGCGCCAGACCACCGGGCGGTCGGGATCGATGATGGTGCCGATCGAGACGACCTCTAGGCCAGCCTTCTGTAGAGGGATCATCCTGCCGTCCACTGCTGACGGTCGCTCAGTCAGTCCCAGCATGATCGGGACGTTAGGCCCGTAGATATCGGCGTCGAGCAGACCGACCCGGGCGCCAGTGCGCAGCAGAGCGAACGCCAGGTTGACCGCCACCGTGGTTTTGCCAACGCCGCCCTTGCCGGCGCTGATAGCGATGGTGTTCCGAACCCCGGGGATGTCCTGACGGCCGATGACACCGCGAGTCCGGCTGACGTCGGCATCCCACTCCAGCTCGACCCGCTCGATGCCGGGCACGACGCCGATGACGGCCGCGTCGATCTCGGCCTGGATGCGGTCCTTGAGCGGACAGGCGGGGGTGGTCAGGATGACCCGCAGCCTGGCGGTCGCACCGTCGACCCGAAGGTTCTTCAGCATCCCCAGATGCATCAGCGGACGATGCAGCTCGGGATCCTCCACCGATGCCAGCGCATCCTCGAGCGCTGCCAGCACATTGGTCTCGGGGATGGCGGACACTTGACCTCGATCATAGCTTGGAACTATTGGTGGCCCCTGACGCGTTCGGCGTCCTCCCTCCAGTTCAGTGTTGCAATAGTGCGCAACAGGTATATTGGGCTGGTGGCTGGACTCGAGTCGATTAGGGAGCAGGGCAAGCGGTTGACACCGCAGCGGCGGTTGGTCTACAGCGCCCTGTTGGAGCACCCCGGGCACGCCACCGCGGACGATCTCTGCACCAGCATCGGCCGCAAGTTGCCGGGGTTCCAACGCACCACTGTCTACCGCACCTTGGACCTGCTGGTCGAACTGGGGCTAGCTCGAAAGATCCAACTGGGCCACGCCAACTCCTACGAGGCGGTGATGGCAGGCAGCGAGTCTCATCAGCACCTGGTCTGTGACCGCTGCGGGGGCACCTTCGACGTCAGCTGTCCGGAAGTGCCGGAGTGGGTCGGCAGCGCCGCCAAGCCTCTTGGTTTCGAGCTGGAGCGGGTAGAGGTCCTCGGCCACGGCATCTGCGCCGCTTGCACTAGCACGAACTGAGCTTTCTGGTAGCTGGTCAACCCAGCAGCGCAGCGAAATCGGTGCCGCGGATCGCTTGCGCAAACTCAACTCCCGCTTGGTCAATCTCCAGCGCCTGCTCGTAGACAAACGCGTAGATGTCGCGGAAGTTGTCGGGCTTGAAGCCACGCGCCAAAAGGTGCTCACCCAGCTCTGGCTCGGCCGCGACCTTATCCTCAAGCTCTCGAGCCGCTTCCAGCAGTGCCTGCAGGATCTTGACCTCGGTGGCGTACTCCTCGATCAAGGTCGGCTCTGACTCGTTTTCCTGGAGTTCGACCAGCTTGGTCTGAAGCTCGCGGATCTCCTGGAGGTACTCCGCTTGCTTGGTGTCTTCCATCTAAGGTAATTGCTAGCGCAGTTGGCGGGATGGTGCCCGCTCCGGTTCAGTGGATCAGGTAATGGGTGGCGATCAGCGGTGCGATCAGGATGGCGATGATGTTGACCACCTTGATCATGGGGTTGATTGCTGGTCCCGCGGTGTCCTTGTAAGGATCGCCGACCGTGTCGCCGGTGACAGCGGCGGCATGGGTGGGGGTTCCTTTGCCCCCGAAGTGCCCTTCTTCGATGTACTTCTTGGCGTTGTCCCAGGCTCCTCCGCCCGAGGTCATCTGCAGGGCCAGGAAGAGTCCCACCACGATGGTCCCGATCAGCATTCCGCCCAGGGCGACAGGGCCGAGGATGAAGCCCACCAAGAGCGGGGCGATCACGGGGATCAACCCGGGGAGGATCATCTCCCGCTGCGCCGCGCGGGTGACGATTGCCACGCAGCGCCCATAGAGCGGACGGGCGGTGCCCTCCATGATCCCGGGGATCTCCCGGAACTGGCGCCGCACCTCTTCCACGATCCCGCCCGCCGCCCTGCCCACAGCCTGCATCGAGAGCGAGGCGAAGAGCACCGGCAGGATGCCCCCGAAGAGCAGCCCGACGATCACCCTGGGGTTGTTGAGGCCGAACGTGAAGTGATGGCTGCTGCCGAGGGTGTAGGTGTAGCCGGCGAAGAGGACCAGGGCCGCCAGCGCTGCCGACCCGATCGCGTAGCCCTTGGTTACCGCCTTGGTGGTGTTGCCGACCGCGTCGAGGGGATCGGTGATGGCCCGCACCGACTGGGGCAGATCCGCCATCTCCGCGATGCCACCGGCGTTGTCGGTGATCGGGCCGTAGGCGTCGATGGCGACGACGATTCCCACCATGCTGAGCAGGCTCATGGCGGCGATGGCGATTCCATACAGACCGGCCAGGGCGTAGGCGCCGAGGATCCCGACACCGATCACAAAGACAGGGGGCGCGGCCGCCTCGAGTCCCACCGCCAGCCCGGAGATGATGTTGGTGGCGTGCCCGGTCTGAGAGGCCCGCGCGATGCTCTTTACCGGGTTGAACTGGCCCCCGGTGAAGAACTCGGTGATGGCCACGATCAGGATGGTGATCACGACTCCGATCACCGATGCCCAGAACAGGTTCAGCACCGGGTGACCGAGGACCTTGGCCGAGAGGCCCCCGTTGGCCCGTAGTACCAAGGTCACGATCAGGAAGCCGACGATGGCGAAGAGTCCGGCCGAGACCAGTCCTCGGTAGAGGGCGCCCATGATCCAGCCGCCCTTGCCGATGCGCACGAAGAGGGTGCCCAGGATCGAGGCGAGAATGCTGATCGCGCCCAGCAGCAGCGGGTAGACGGTGAGATCGAAGTTGTGGAAGACCAGGCCCCCCAACAGCATCGCCGCCACCGCCGTCACGGCGTAGGTCTCGAAGAGGTCAGCCGCCATGCCGGCGCAGTCTCCGACGTTGTCTCCGACGTTGTCGGCGATCACGGCGGGGTTGCGGGGGTCATCCTCCGGGATACCGGCCTCGATCTTGCCCACGAGATCGGCCCCGACGTCGGCCGCCTTGGTGTAGATCCCACCCCCGAGGCGAGCGAAGACTGAGATCAGTGACGCCCCGAAGGCGAGCCCGACGATAGCCGAGGGCTGATCCAGGATCCAGAACGCGATGGTGACCCCCAAAAGGCCGAACCCGACCACGAAGAAGCCGGTCACCGCTCCCCCGTTGAAGGCCACCCGCAGTGCCGGCCCCAGTCCGCTCCGGGCCGCCTCGGCGGTGCGGTAGTTACTCCGCACCGAGACATTCATGCCCACGTAGCCGGCGCTACCGGAGAGGGTGGCTCCGAATAGGAAGAGGAGTGAGGTCTTCCAGCCCAGGGCGGGACTTACCAACCCGCCCAGCGCCAACACCGCGGCCAGCACCAGGCCGATAGCGCCGATGATCGTGTACTGGCGGTTGAGGTAGGCGGAGGCACCCTCGCGGATGGCTTGGCCAATCTCCTGCATCCGCTCGTTCCCCGCCGGCCGCCGCATCACCCAGAAGGCGAGGACTGCGCCGTACCCCAGGGCCAGCAGCCCGGCGATCAGGACCGGGATCAGCACGGTTCGGGTCATTGCGGTGTCGTCCTCCGGCCGCGCGGCGGCATGTGATCACCAAGAGATGAGGCGAGCCCGGTTCTCGGCGCACACCGGAGCCGCCGAATTATATCGGCGGGGGAGACCGTCGACCATCCGTAGTGACCGCGGCGCCCAAGTCAGCCGCTGCGGTGGATGATTGGCTGGCAGTGCGGTGGTCTGGGTCTGCGGCCAGAGTGCAGGGAGCGTAAAGCGTCAGTGAGCAACGCCAAGGCGAGCTGGATCGTGGCCGTCGGAGATGAGCTGCTCTCGGGCTACACCTCCGATACGAACTCCGCTTGGCTGGCCCAGCGGTTGAGCCAGAGCCCGTATCCCTGCGCAAGGATCGTTGTGGTTCCGGACCGGGTCGAAGCCATCGCCGCGGAGCTGCAGGCGGCCGCGTCGGCAGAAGCCGACCGGATCTTCTGCTGCGGCGGTCTAGGCCCGACTCCCGACGACAGAACCATGGCCGGGGTGGCCCGCATGCTCGGGGTCGAGCTAGTGGTCGACGAGGGCGTCTTGGCGGGGATCCGCGAACGCGTCGCGCGGCGCTTTCGCGAGGGGAGGGCGGAGAGCCCGGAACCCAATCCCGGAAACCTCAAGATGTCGCTGATTCCTCGGGGGGCAACCGTGCTCAGGAACCCGGTCGGTGGCGCGCCTCCCTTGGCCATTCCGTTGCCCAGCGCTGGCTCCGGGGGGGGCTGGCTCTTCGTTCTGCCAGGAGTGCCAGCAGAGCTCCGGGCTGTGTTCGAGGAAGAGATCGAGCCCGGATATATGACAGGGGAAGGTGGACGCCATTACCGAGAGCTGCGCTTCGAGGGTGTGCCCGAGTCCAGCTTCTTTCCAGCGCTGGTCGAGTTGGAGACCAGCTTCCCAGAGCTGAGCTTCGGCTCCTACCCCCAAACCACAGGCGGAGTCATCATCCGCGCCAGTGCCGCAGATTCTCAGGCTCTGGACGAAGCAATCACCGTGCTGCGACGGCTAGCGCCCGCCCCTCCCGTCAGCTAGCGCGCGGCCCGGTGATTCTCGAAGCAGTTGCTGCAGTAAACCGGGCGGTCGTACTTGGGCTGGAAGGGAACCTGGGTCATGTTCCCGCAGTCGGCACAGACCACGTCGTACATCTGGCGCGGCGGCCGAGGCCCAGCTGAGGCATAACCATTGGAGCCCTGGCGGGCGGCCTTGGCCAGCTGACGGCAGGGCTGGCACCGAGTCGGTTGATTAACCAGCCCCTTGGACTGGTAGAACTGCTGCTCTCCGGCAGTAAAGATGAACTCCGAGCCGCACTCGCGGCAGGTTAGGGTAACGTCGGCGAGGCTCAATCCGAGCATCCTCCAAATCGCGTTCTGGCCAGGACTGCTCGGTCGTGCCTTGATTCGCCGCCCGGGACATCGTCTGGCGCGCGCAACTATAGCAGGGGAGCAGCGAAGCTGGGCTGAATTCGGGCGCAATAGCGCAGCCTAAAACGTGAAGAGGTCGATTCCCCCAGCGACCGGCAGGGCCACCCCGGTGATGTATCCGGCCTCAGGACTGGCCAAAAAGCAAATCGCGTGGGCTACGTCCTCGGGCTGTCCCGGCGCCCGCATCGCCGTGCGTAGCACCATGCGCTCGCGCATGCTGGCGGGGCCGGTGTTGAAGGCTTCAGTGGCTATCACCCCGGGCACGATGGCGTTGCTGGTGATGCCATGACGGGCACCCTCCAGAGCGGCTGACCGCATCAGCCCCAGCAGTCCCGCCTTGGTTGTGCTGTAGCTGGCCTGGCCAAAACCACCGAGAGTCCCCGCTACCGACGACATGAAGATCACTCGACCAAAGCCGCCCTCTCGGAGGTGGGGCCAGGCCGCCTGGGTGCAGTTGAAGGCGCCACTCAAATTGACGCGGAGGTCTCGTTCCCAAAGATCGAAAGACTGGTCAGGAAGCTGGGCGAGATGGTCGAGGGTGCCGGCGTTGTTGACTAGGATGTCGATCCCCCCGAACTGGGCCACGGCTTGATCGATGACCGAGCGGACCTGGTCGCGGTCGGTGACGTCCATCTGGAAGGCCTGAGAGCGTCTGCCCAGAGCGCGGATTTCCTCGGCGGTCTGCTCGGCGTAGACCACGCTCTCCGAGGCCATCACCTGAGCCAGAACGCTGGAGCTGCGTTGCGCCACCTGGAGCAACTCGGGGTCAGACTCGATCAGGATGTCGGTCACCACCACATCGGCTCCGGCTTGCGCCAGTGCCAGGCAGTCGGCCCGGCCCAGCCCCCGAGATGCGCCGGTGACGAGAGCCACCTTGCCAGATAGGTCGAACATCGTCATTGCTTCCGAGTTTAGCCGTCCTGCATCTGGCGGCTTGGAGCTGTTCGCGGGCGGATTTTCGGCGTCGCCCAGGTGTCTTCGCCAGCCATCGCGCATGCCGACTCCGGCACCTTCGACTAGGATGCTGACATCGGCAGCAGCGGGCGCACGACGCGAAGACTCACTTGCGGCCCTTAGCAGGCATCGCCGCGGGGCGCTCGCAGCACACCGCGAGGGGAGTCCAACTGAGCGTGATCCGGCCCCAGAGTCGACGGCTGTCGAAGGTTCTCATGCTGAGCACCGGCGCGCTCGCCGCCGTCCTAGTGCTCAGTTCCTGCACTGCGGCCGCTAACGGCGTTGCCACCAAAACGGCCCCGGCGATTGTCGACGCGGCCGGCGCGGCGCTGGCGTCAGCTCGCACCTTCGAGATTCAGGCCACCTCAGGCGGGAGCGGCAGCCCTGCGTCGGTGACCTTCAAGATCGGAGGCAAGAATCTTGGAGAAGGCAGCTTTGTCACCTCCTCGCTCTCCTTTCAGGCTGAGGAGCTGCATGGGATCGACTACTTCCGCAGCCAGACCCTCTGGAACCAGGTCGGAGGTCCGACGCTGCAAGGAGCATTGGGCAATCGCTGGGTCTACATATCCGCCAGCAGCGCCACTGCCACCGAGCTCACCGCCGTCTTTGGAACGCTGACCTCGCCGCCGACCATGGCCAAACAACTGACGAAGGACGCCCAGACCTCGGTGCGAGGGAAGGTTGGAAACATCGACGGGGAACCGGTGATTGCGGTCAAGGAACCCAAGGCGGGAACCATCTACGTAGCGACGACCGGGAAGCCCTACCCCCTGCGCTGGGAGCAGGGCAGTGTTGGTCGCGTGGTCTTCAGCGACTTCGGGGCCAAGTTCAACATCAAGGCGCCGAAGGGCGCCGTCAACCTGGCTGCCATCCTAGCCGGCTGACCCCGGCCTATCCTCGGCCCATGGACCTGCCCCGGACGCTCGCCTTCAGCTTGATCGCATTGGTAGTGATCGCGATCCCCGGACCAAGCGTGCTTTTCATCGTCAGCCGGGCGGTCTCGTTGGGGCGGCGGGCGGCCCTAGGCACGGTGCTCGGCAACTCGCTCGGGGAATTCGCCCAGGTGGTGGTGGTGGCTCTGGGGATGGGGCAGCTGCTGCAGCGATCCGCTGCCGCCTTCACCGCTGTCAAGTTGGTCGGCGCCGGCTACCTCATATATCTCGGTCTACGGGCCTGGGCAAGACGGAGGAGCGTGGCCTCCGAGCTGATGGCGCCCACCGCTCGCCGGAGCGACTGGCGCATCCTCCGGGACGGCCTGGTAGTCGGTGCGACGAACCCCAAGACGATGGTCTTCATCGCCGCGGTACTGCCCGATTTCGTCGACCGCTCGCTGGGCCACGTCACCGTGCAGCTCATGATCCTGGGACTTGTCTGGGTGAGCATCGCACTCATATCTGACGGCGCCTGGGGCATGGCTGCCGGAACCGCCCGGGGCTGGCTGGTGGATAGACCGCGCCATCTGCAGCGGGCTCAGACAGTCAGTGCCGTGGTGATGGTGGGCCTGGGCGTGGGGCTGGCAGTAAGCAGCCGCACCAGCTGAATGCGAGCAAAGAATTGCCCAGAATTGCCAGCGTTTTTGTGGAGTTTGGTTCAGCAGCGCGATCGTCTTGGGTCCGGACGGCCCTCTGGGAATCGTTCTCGGTGGCGAGATGTCGAAAGTGATAGCGTCCCATTCGTCGTATATGGCGACGGGGTCTTTACGGCCCTGAGCCTGCGCCCATAAGGAGGGTTCGGTGGCAACCTACGAAATGAGCTGTAGTTGTGGCGAGAAGATGCAAGCCGACGGCGACACCAAGGAAGCTGCGGTCGATAATTTGATGAGTCACATGACCCCGGATGCTGTGCAGGCGCACATGGCTGAGAAGCACGCCGGCCAGGCGCCGCCCTCGATGGAGCAGACCCGCGCCGGGATGTTGGCGAGCGCCCACGTAGTCTGACCTGATACTGAGGCTCTCCGGGTCTCTCCGGAGAGCCTCAGGTGCGCGCCATTGTGCTCAGTGGGGGCACAGGCGGCGCCAAGCGTTGCGTTCGGTGCCGGCCGACTGCGGACGGTTAGCTTGGCTTGGCGTAGGAAGCCATCCCAGCAAAATCGATAACCACGCAGGGTTCGTCGCCGACAGTGAAGCCGTCATGCCCTGCCGGTATGGCGACGACATCGCCGGGCCCGATCTCCATCTCTGAGCCATCGTCCATCACCAGTTTCTGGTGACCCGACATCACATAACCCAAATGGGTCGCCTGACAGCTCGCGGTGCCGGCTATGGGCTTGACGTGCTCCGACCACCGCCAGCCGGGAAGGAAAGTGGCGCGCCCCACGGTGCCGCCGGCGATGTTCACGATCTCCACCTGGCCCTTGCCACTGAAGGGCCGCGTCTCGTCGGGGTCCTCAAATCGCTTGCGCTCCATACCTGCCATACGTCTGTCCTCCCTCTTTCGCAAAGCCGCTAAGCGATCAATTGTTCCAGGTAGCCGGCATCCGCGCACAGGGCAACCTTTGTCAGTGGGCAAGAAGGTCCGGTGCTCTCGACGAGTCCAACTTGCACCTGGTACATTGGGACCAGCGGACCAAATGACATTGGTCCCTAAACTGGGAGATTGCAGTGATGCCAGAGCCGGTCCGGCAGTCGATAGTGGAACGGGTGCAAAT
Organism: Candidatus Dormiibacterota bacterium; assembly: GCA_049583555.1. Lineage (GTDB taxonomy): Bacteria > Chloroflexota > Dormibacteria > Aeolococcales > Bog-877 > Bog-877. The sequence goes on from JBAUWA010000015.1 coordinate 17,692, forward strand.
AGGCGTTCGCATGGAGAAACGCATGGTCCAGGTGTTGAAGGGGCTAGCAGAGTTCGAGGGCCTGACTCTGGGAGAACTTCTCGAAAAGATCGTGCTGCACTCATTTGATCCCGTACCAGGCCAGGAGGGAGAGGCGAGTGCAAGCCCTCACGGGAAGAAGGCTCTTGCAGCCCTTGCCGACCTTAAACGCGTCTATGGCATGGATTACGAGGTGCACGCAACCCGCCACTTCGAGCCGGGCAGGACGTGACCCGGCCACAACATCTCAGTCGGACGCTGTAGCTAGCCTAGATCATGCCCAACTAGACTCGAGCTCATGGAATATCAGGACATTCCCCGCGAGGCCAATGAGAAGGACACCCTGCTGGCATTCCTCGTCTGGCAGCGCGATACCTTAGCTCGCAAGTGCGCGGGCCTCTCCGACGAGCAACTGTGCACTAGGTCGGCGCCCCCGTCCAACCTCAGTCTTATCGGACTGGTCAGACACATGACGGATGTCGAGCGGGGCTGGCTGATCAGGACGCTGGGAGGCATCCAGGTCGACTACCTTTATGGTTCTGATGACAGGCCGGACGCTGACTTTGAAGACGCCAGCCCGTCAAATGTTGCGAACGTATTTACTCAATGGCACGATGAATGCCGCCGCGCAGACGAGATCGTCGCCGGACTAGACCTCGACGCTGTGCGCTATCAGGAGACGGGGCGTGCCGTGACTCCACGCTGGGTGTTGGTGCACATGGTGGAGGAGTACTCGCGTCATAACGGTCACGCGGACCTGCTTCGAGAGCGGATCGACGGAGCGGTGGGGTACTGACGCGACAGAGGTGTAGTCCACAGCCCCGCCAGGCGTCAAACACTTTCAATTCCCCGTCGTCCCGCCGGTCGCCGATAGATGCCCTTGCCCAGCGGGCGAGCAGTTGCGTGGATGGAAAGGAGCCTTGGCAAGATCGCGTTGGATGCAGCGCCAGCCTAGATCCGAGTTCCCAGAATCGCTCGTGAGATCACAAGTCTCTGAATCTCCGCAGTGCCCTCCCAGATCTGATAGATCTTGGCGTCGCGCATCCAGCGCTCGACCGGATAGTCCTTGATGTACCCGTAGCCGCCCAGCACCTGGACTGCGTCCACCGTCACCCGCATGGCGACATCGCCTGCCATCAGCTTGGCCATGCTGCCCTCGGCTCGGGTGAATCCCCGGCCCTCAGCGGCCAGCCAACCAGCCCTCCAAATCAGAAGCCGGGTGGCGTCGATCTCGGTCGCCATGTCGGCGAGCTTGAAGGCGATGGCTTGATGGTGAGCGATCGGTTTACCGAATTGCTCTCTGGTCAGCGAGTAGTCGCGAGCGAACTCGAAGGCCGCCCGGGCGATACCCAGGGCCCCAGCCGCGACCGAGGGCCGGGTGGCCTCCAGCATCAGCATCGCCCCCGCCGCTCCCGGTCCCAGGCTCTCCCCGGCGGCGTTGTAGCCAAGTCGGGCTTCGGCCTCTACAAAGCAGTCCTCCAGGACCACCTGAGCCGTGTGCGAGGCCCGCACCCCGAGCTTGCGCTCCTTGCGCCCCTGGCGCATGCCTGGGTTGCCCTTCTCTACCACGAAGGCGGCGATCCCAGCTGGCCCCAGGCTGCGGTCCAGGGTGGCGAAGACCACCTGGACGTCGGCGATCCCCCCGTTGGTGCAGAACTGCTTGGTTCCGTTGAGTAGGTATCCGCCATCGACCGCCGCCGCCGTCGTACGCAGCGCCAGCGAGTCCGAGCCCGATTCCGGCTCGGTCAGCCCCATGGCCGCCAACCGCACCTCCCCGGGGTCGCAGAGCAGGCCCAGGTAGCGGTCCTTCTGCTCCTCGGTCCCCATGGCCAGGATTCCCGCCCCGGCCAGTCCGCTGGCCGAGATGCTTACCGCAATCCCGGCGTCACCCCAGGCCAGCTCCTCGGTCACCATCAGCTGGGTGAGGGGATCGAGCCCGCCACCCCCATATTTCGCAGGGAAGCCGGCCGCTGCCCCAAGCCCCACGTCGTGAGCCTTGCGGATGACCGGCCAGGGTGTCTCCTCCCGCTCGTCATAGTCGGCTGCCACCGGCCGCATCTCCTGTTCGGCAAAGCGGTGCGCTAGATCTCGGATCTCCTCCTGTTCTGGTGTGGGGGCGAAGTCCAGCGGCATCTGGTTTAGCGTCGGCTCATAGGGGCCGCAGCACGACGCTGGCCCGGGTCAGCGGCCGCTCCCCGTTGGATATCACGACCCTCAGATCGACCTCAGCCGAATCTGAGCCCACGGACGTCACCAGAGCGGAGCAGGACACCTCCTCTCCGACCGGGACTGGGGTCGAGAAGCGGCAGGACACCCTTGATGTCCAGGCTGCCTCCGCCGCCCAGTTTTCGACCAGAGCGCAGGCCATGCCCAGGGTGAGCAGGCCGTGAGCAATCGTCGATGGCAGCCCCGCCTTCCTGGCGTAGGTGGGGTCGAGGTGAATGGGGTTGTGATCCCCAGAGGCGTCTGCGTAGGAGGAGATCAACTCCTGGGTAACCACCAGGCGCCGTGCCGGTGGCTGATCACCTGCGCTGGGGGGAAAGCGACTCAACCCAGAAGTCACGCTCATCCTGGTTCTCGAACCACGAAAAGACTGCGGGCTCGGGCTGCCACCTCGCCCGCCTCGTCCCGGCCGGAACAGCGGAACTCCAGGAAGAGCATGCCACGGCGTCGCTCCGCCCGGGATATCACACCCTCGGAAGCGATCGTCTCCTCAAACGCGAGTGGTCGTTCGAACGAGAACTCCTGCTCACCGTGGAGCAGGTGCTCGACGTCGAGATCGACCTCAGGATCGGAGAACAATTGGGGCACCACCGGCCACAGCAGGTAAACGGCGGCGAAGCATGCCAGGGGCCGGGCGAAGTGGTCTCCCAGGCCCTTCGCTGCCCCCACGGCCAAGGCGTAGCGAGCGTGACGCCGGCGGTCCAGGACCTCGGGGGCGGCGCGGTACGACCTGCCCTCCAAGTTGAGGTTGAATGGCATTGAGGCCCCAGGATAGTCAGAGACCGCAGGGTGTGAGTGCTCAGCCAGTGGCCATCGTCGGCGAGCAGGCCTGAGTTCCGCTGAAGTCGCGTTGCTTTGACACCTCGGCGAGCTCTCTGCTAGGGTCGGGGCGCGGGCGCGCTGCTTGAGGGAGTTGGGGCGCTCACGAGAGATCTGTGTTCGCCGAAGGCAGCTTGGGGGAGAAGCTCCTGCCCGGACCCGATAGTCGTCTTACCCATTTGGCCGTGATTCTGGTCGCCTGTGGCCTTCTGATCGCGGGCTGGATCTCGGCGTCCCGGAACGGTATTGAGACGGTTTCCACTTCAGCCTCGGTCTGGCCGAACCCCTCGGCCGCGCTTGCGGGGCAGTACTACGACAAACCGGCGGCGGTGCCCGGGAGCATCCAGGTGCTGCCTGCTCCCGTGGTGAGCGCGCCCGCCGGCGCTACTCTGGCCACCCTGGCGGCCAAGTACCAGACCACCCCAGAGGAGCTGGCCTGGGCCAACCGCATCCCCGCGGGCACCAACATCCAGGCGGGGCAGGATCTGCTGGTGCCACCGGCAGGGGCTACGGTGCTGGTCCGGGTTCTGCCCGGAGAGACGCTAAGCACATTCGCGGCCCGCTTCCGGGTCAGCTCGGGCGTGGTCCTCAACTACAACGATCTGACCTCAGGGACGACCTTGGCGCCCAACAGCTTCCTACTGATGCCGGTCGCCGCCTCGCCGACGTCGTTGCCAGCGGCCGACTTCGTACCGCTCAGCGTAGGCGTTCCCGAGGTGGTGCCGACTACGCCCGCCCCGGTCAACAAGTTCCCCTGGGGGGAGTGCACCTACTGGGTCGCCAGTCAGCGCTACATCCCCTGGAGCGGAAACGCGGTGAACTGGTGGGTCAACGCCCAGGCCTTCGGTGCCCCGGAGGGGCAGGTCCCGGTGGTAGGGGCGATCGCCGTCTTCGACAACAGCTGGGACGGCCACGTCGGATTCGTGACCAAGGTCCTGGCCAACGGTGAATGGGTGCAGTCGGAGATGAACGTGGACGGCTTGGGGGTGGAGGACTCCCGGACCATAAACCCCACCAGCGGCTACTTCCTGGGCTTCATCTACTGAGTTAGCGCGTCTGTCGCGCAGGCAGGCCTGCTAGCCGGCGAAGCGGTACCCGATCCCAGGCACGGAGTGGATGTAAGAGGGGCGGTCCGCCGAAGGCTCGATCTTGCGGCGCAGCCGGTAGACGTGGGCGTCGACAGTTCGGGTCTCGATCTCGACCTCATAGCCCCAGACCCGGCGTAGCAGCTCGGCGCGGCTCATCACCTGCCCGGGCCTACTGGCCAACAGCGCGAGCAGGTTGAACTCGGTGAGGGTGAGTTGAATCTCCTCGCCATCGCGGTAGACCTGGCGGCGGCGCAGGTCGATGGTCAGCCCCGGGAATTCGAAGCGCTCCTTGAGCTGGTCTGTGGGGGCCACGTCCGAGCGCCTCAGGTGCGCTCCCACCCGGGCCACCAGCTCGCGGACCTCGAAGGGCTTGGCTACATAGTCGTCGGCGCCCAGCTCCAGGCCCACCACCACGTCAATGGTGTCGCTCTTGGCGGTGAGCATGATGATCGGCACCTTGTAGCCGTCGGCGCGCAGTTTGCGGCAGACATCGAGGCCACTCATCCCGGGAAGGTTGATGTCGAGGATGATCAGGTCCGGCGAGATCTGCTGGGCCATCTCCAGGCCTTCCAGACCCGTCGCCGTCTCCACCACGTTGTAGTGCTGCGGCTCACAGGCGAGCCGGACGATGTCCCGGGTGGCCTGATCGTCCTCCACCAGCAGAATGGTTTTGTTACCGCCGCTCATGCACCCTGTGCCTCCAGGTATTCGGTGACCGTGGTCACGAAGTTCTTGACCTCGATGGGTTTGGTTATGTAACCAGAACAGCCTGCCTCGATGGCTTCCTTCTCGTCGCCGACCATAGCCCGGGCGCTCAGCGCAACTATCGGGGTTTGGGCGGTGCGGGGATCGGCCTTGAGCAGCCTGGTCACGGTGAGACCGTCGATTCCCGGCAGCTGGATGTCCATCAGGATCAGGTCGTAAGCGTGAGACTTGGCCTTCTGCAGCCCCTGCTGGCCGTCGGTGGCGGTATCCACCTTGAAGCCCTGCCCTCGCAGCACCAGGGTCGACAGCTCCAAGCTGCTGGGATTGTCCTCGATCACCAGAATCCGATTGCGCATCTGGCCGTCAGGGCGTAGCCCGTGCAGGGGCATGGTCACGGTCATGGTGGTGCCGCGTCCCAGCTGGCTGTCGACCTTGATTGTTCCACCATGGAGTCCCACCAGCCGCCGCACCAACGCCAGGCCCAATCCGGTGCCTTCGTACTGACGATCATCGGCCGCTTGCACCTGATAGAACTCGCTGAAGATCTGATCATGGTGCTGGGGATCGATGCCGATACCGGTGTCGGTGACTTGCAGCACGAGCTGCCCCGCCCGCGCCTTAACCCGGGCCTTGATGGTGGCCTGGCCTCCATCAGGTGTGAATTTGATGGAGTTGCTCAGTAGGTTGTAGAGGATCTGCTTGAACTTACCTTTGTCGGCCCGCACCATGGCGGTGTCGTTCTCGATGTCAACGTCGAGGGTGACGCCGCCGCGCTCGGCCAGCGGCCGAACCACGGTCAGGACCTCGGAAATGCAAGCGCCCAAGGTGAATTCTTCGTACTGAAGCTCAAGCTTGCCGGCCTCGATCTTGCTCAGGTCGAGGACATCGTTGACCAAGTTCAGCAGGTGACGGCCGCTGGAGTGAATGTTCTCGAGGCACTCATGCTGCTGAGCCGCGCTCATCTTGCCCGCCAGATTGTCCTTGAGAATTTCGCTGAAACCCAAGATGGCGTTCAACGGCGTGCGCAACTCGTGACTCATGTTGGCAAGGAACTCGCTCTTGAGCCGACTGTTCTCGCGGATCTGGGCGTTGGCTACCTCCAGCTCGTGCTTCTGCAGGGCGATCTCCTGCAATTGCCGCTGCACCGCAGCGTGCAAGGCGGCGTTGTCGATACTGATGGCCGCCTGGTTGGAGATGACCCGGACTAGCGCCTGCTCCAAATCGGTGAAGGGCTTGACCCGCTTTCGGGTCAGGGTCAGGGCCCCCACTACGCGATTGGGAGACTCCAGTGGCATCACCAGAACGCTGCGGGGAGGATGCGGTCCGGAGAGTTCCTTGAAGCGGGGGTCCAAGGTGGCGTCTTCCACCCGCAGCGCCTTGCGTTCGGCGACGGCCCAGCCCACGATTCCCTCTCCCAGGCCGAAGGAGGCGACGCTGCTGACCTGCTCGGTGTAGGGGAAGGTGACCATGGCGGTAAGGCGCGTCTCGTCCTCGTCGAGCAGGAAGACCGTGGCCCCGTCGCACGCCACCAGCTGCGAGAGGGCCCTCAGGGTGAAGTCGATGTTGACCTTGAGGTCTAGGCTGGAGGTGAAGAGGTTGCCGACCCGCTCCAGCAGGTCGACCATCACCTTGTCGTCCATCCGGCTCGGATTATATGTAGGGGTCATTCGACCCATCCCCGGGCTGGCTGGGAGGCTCGCAGGCTAACCCACCGAGACAGGGCCTGGTGACCAGCGCAGCTTCGAGGCGGGCTGCTCAAGGCTTGCATTTACCACATGATTGCAGGGTTATAGACCCCACCGGGTGAATCCATGTCCGCCACCGGAGGTCAAACGGTCCTTTAGGTCAGCGGCTAGGGTCCTCACCCGACCCCTGTCCGGCCTCAGATTTCCGAGCCCTCGGTGAGATCCGATCGGTCTGCTGCATTCCTAACCGCATGCCGCCCACCGACCCCTGGGGCTTCCCTCTCGGGGCCGCCCCTTCGACCTCAGCCCCGGTCGCGTCCGGCCCGGAGCAGCTTCATCGCTGCCGCCGCGCGTCGCCTCATGATCCCGTCGGTCTGCCGTCCTGCGCTGGCCCCTTGGCGACCTCGATTGGCCGTCTCGAGGAGCTCCCGCTGGTGGTCCTCAACGAGGAGGTAGAGGTTCCAATCAGACATGGCCTGCCTCCTTTCTGTAACTGGTGATTCCGCTGTTGATAGTAACAGTGTATCATGGGATCCGTACCATTCAAAATGAAGTTTGAGAGTTACGCGGACCGAGGGGTGGAGGCGGCGGTTGAGCTGATCAACCAGCTGACGTCAGGCTGGTCCAAGGGACGGCCCCTCGATCTGCCCCTCGATGCTCACGCCCGCCGGGAGCTGGCTCAGACCGTGGAGGCCAGGATCTCCGGACGCTCGGTGCACATCAGCGCTCGAACTGGGGAAGCGCTGATCAGCCTGGCAGCTGAACTGCGCTCGATCTTTGAGCTCATGGGCGCGGGCCGGGCGGATCAGGCGGCGGCGTTGGTGAACTCATTGCTGGCTCGCTATCAGGCTGCCCCCCAGCTTGCTCGCCACGATGGTGAGCCCTGGCATCTTCACTTCCACAGCCAGGCCAAAGAGGCCGGTGGGGCGATCGCCCGGGCCGCAACCTGCGTCATCGCCCTGGCGGTGGTGATCGGCTCGCCCGGGCTGGCGCGGCTGGGCGTATGCGGCTCGAATCACTGCGACCGGGTCTTCATCGACACGTCTAAGAACGGCTCCCGTCGCTTCTGTTCGGCCACCTGCCTGAGTAGGACCAAGGTGGCCGCGTTCCGGGCCCGCCGAGCAGATCGTCTTGCTCTCCCCACCTCGACCGCCCTACCCGTTTTCGATCAGCTCCGCAGGCGGACTAGACTCGAGTCGAAATGACCTCTGAGGCCGGTGCTGCCGGCCGGATCCTTTTCACCGAGGTCGGCCCCCGCGATGGCCTCCAGAACCTGCCGGTGGAGCTGCCGACAGAGGTGAAGCTGGAGCTGCTCGAAGGCGTCCTCGAAAGCGGCGCCGACCTGGTGGAGGCGACCTCGTTCGTGTCCCCGGCCTGGGTGCCCAAACTGGCCGATGCCGAGGAACTCATGAGGCAGCTGGTGACGGCCTGGGGGCCAGAAGTGCTCTCCCGGATCCGGGTCCTGGTTCCCAATCGCCGGGGTCTGGCCCGGGCCCTCGAAGCCTCGGCTCGGCGAGTGGTGGTCAACGTCGGTGCCACCGATACCTTCAATCAGCACAATCTCAACCGCTCGGTGAACGAGACGATGGCCGAGATCGCGGAAGTTGCCAGCGAGGCGGCGCGGTCTAGATGCCTCTGGGACGCCAGTCTGAGCGTAGCCTTCGGCTGCCCCTACGAGGGTCGGGTTGCGCCGGAGCGGGTAGTGGCGCTAGCGGGCGAGCTAGCCGCGATGGGCGCCTTCGAGATCAGCGTCGCCGACACCATCGGCGTCGCCGACCCCGAGGCGGTTTCGGGCCTGATCGACCAGCTGGCCAAAGAGGTTCCGCTCGACCGGCTCGCGCTGCATCTTCACGACACTCGAGGCATGGGCCTGGCCAACGTCGTGGCCGGCTACCAGGCCGGGGTCAGGCGGTTCGAGGGGTCGGTAGGGGGAATCGGGGGCTGCCCCTTTGCTCCTCGTTCCACCGGCAATGTCTGCAGCGAGGATCTGCTCTACATGCTCAGGCGGATGGGCGCGATCGTGGCCGCAGACATCGAGGGCCTCTGCCGGGTGGCCCAGCAACTGGAGGGGATTCTGGGCCATGAGTTGCCGGGTCGGCTATACCGTGCCGGCCCGTGGGACCCTAGGCTCGGGAGTCTCGGAGAGGCCTCCGGTTAGAGGCGGCGGCTGTTCCACGGAACCCGAGTCCCCATCGCCTTTGGTTCCGGCGGTCCCGTCGCTCCGCTGCGGCTCGCCCTCCATCACCACCGCGAATCCGATCACCGTGATCTGGGCCAGGAGGAAGGCGTAGGCCAGGATCAGAAAGAAGAGGCTGAACAAAGTCCCGTAGGTGCGGAAGCCGTGGGCGAGCCTGAAGTAGAGCGGGAAGACGAGGCTGAGAGCCTCGAAAAGGACCGCTGCCGTGATCGCCCCTGGGATCACTGCGCCGGCGTGACGGCGGATCCGAGGGACCAGGAAGTAGATGGTGCTGAAGAGCACCGTGCCGGCGAGGATCGCGAAGAGGATCTGGAAGATGAGCCCGGCCGGGCCCTGGGTGAGTACCGAGGGGACGGCTGGCAGTGACCTGATGACCGCCAGCAGGCTCGAGCTCAGGACCACCAGCACCAGCAGGCAGGCGAAGAGCAGGATCATCCCGAAGGACATCAGTTTCTGGGGGATGAAGCTCCGGGTGCGGGTCTCGCTCAGGCTGGCGAAGGCCTGGTCCATGGCCCCGAACAGCGACGACCCGCTCCAGAGCAACCCCACGATCGCGACTATCAGCAGCAGCCCCGAGTTGTGGTGGAAGGACTTGAGGGCTTTGACCACGGCAGCACCGTTGCCGCCTGGAAGCGCCTTGGCGATGGCTTCGGTGAGGTCCCGGCCCACGCCGGCTCCGTGAGCGGGGATGAGGCTGGCCAGAAGGGCGGCCAGGATGATGATTGGAAAGAAGGAGAAGAGCATGTTCCAGGCGACCAGGGTGGCCAAATTCGGGCCGTTGCCTTTGAGATAGCGAGCCACCACCCGGGCCGGCAGCCACCGTCTTACTCGGGCCAGAAGGGTCTTCACCCCCCGACGGTAACCCAGCCGCTCCGCCGACGGCCGCCGCCAACTCGGCCAGCTCGTCAAGGCTCTGGCGGGACGCTTTCTGGTGGCTGTTACCCTTTTTCGGTGGTTGCCGGGGGCTAGCCCTGGCCTGTCTAGGGGAAGCCCAAATCAGCCAAGTCCGAGGGACCGATTCCAGCGCGGCGGTGCGTGTCCGCGGCCTGCGCAAGAGCTACGGCCCGGTGGAGGCGGTCCGGGGGATCGATCTCGACATCGCCCGCGGCCAGATCGTCGCCCTGTTGGGCCCCAACGGCGCCGGCAAGACCACCACCATGGAGATCATCGAGGGACTCCGCCGGGCCGACGCCGGCGAGGTCCAGGTGCTGGGCGACGAGCCGGACAAAGCCCGGCGTCGGGTGGGCGTCCAGCTCCAGGAGGGCGCGCTCTTCGCGGACCTCACCTGCGCCGAGACGCTGACTCTCTTCGGCAGGCTGTACGGCTGGGAGGCAGACCCGCATGCCCTGCTGGCGCTGGTCGACCTGGGTGAGGTGGCTGACCGCCGCACCGAGCGGCTTTCCGGGGGCCAGAAGCGGCGGCTCCAGTTGGCGCTGACTCTCTGTAATGACCCAGAACTGGTGATCCTCGACGAGCCCACCACCGGTCTCGACCCGCTCAGCCGTCGCCAGACTTGGGCCATGATCCAAGACCTGCACAGCCAGGGGCGGACAGTCCTCCTCACCACCCACTACATAGAGGAGGCGGAGCAGTTAGCGGAGTGGGTGTACATCATCGACGTGGGTCAGGTGGTGGCCCAGGGGGCGCCCAAGACTCTGATCGCCGAACTGGGCGGGTCAGCCACTATCAGCGTCGCTGCAGACCGCCAGGCCACGTTGGAGCAGCTCCCCGGGGTGCTTCGTGCTGAGTACGCGGATGGGAGGTGGGAGCTGCAGGGGCGCGAGGTGGGCGTGATCCTGGCATCGCTCAACCAAAGACTGGGTGAGGCGGCGCTGCGTGACGTCTCGGTACGTCCGCCCAGCCTCGAGGATGTGTTCCTGGCTCGCACTGGCCGGCACATCTCGTCGGGGGAGGGGCAGTGAGCGCCGCAGGCCGCGAGTCGCGGAGTCCCTTGGCGACCTTCCGCACTACCTCTCCATTGCTGCCGCTGCTGGCGCTGACCCGTGCCAATTTGCGGCTGCTGCTCCGTAACCGTCAGGTCGTCGTATTCAACATCTTGGTTCCCCTTCTCCTGATCGTCATCTTCGGCGGACTCTTCCAGGGCAAGCGGAGCCAGGTCGACATCGTGGCGCCTCCGGCTGACGCAGCGATCCTCAAGCAAGCCCTGCCCCACAGCTCGTTCAGCGTCCAGGAAGTGTCCGCCGCCACCGCCCGCAACCAGGTGCTCAACAACAACGCCGACTTTGCCCTTGTGATCACGGGCACCGGCAAACCGCTTCTCGCCAAGATTGAGGAGAACGCTGGCAACATCACAGAGAACGCCGCCTACGCGGCGGCGGCTCAGGGGGCGCTCTACAGCCTCAACCAGCAACTTCTCCGCACTGCCCCGGCCGTGATTCCGAGCGTGGCCGAGCTCCATCCCAAAGGTGGGCTCAGTGCCGGCTCACTGGCCAATGCCAACTACATCGACTTTCTAACGCCGGGCATCCTCGCCTATGCCGTGCTCACCGCTGGACTCGGTGCCGGTATCCGGTTGGTGGGCGACCGGGAGCGTGGCACTCTGCGCCGGATTCGGGCTACTCCGATCCCCGTCTGGGCATTTCTAGCCAGCAGCGTGCTGGCGCAGTTGGTGCTGGTGGCGGTTCAGATCGCGGTGCTTCTTGGGGTCGGCCATTTGATGTACGGGGTCGGCCTAGGTCCCTCCCCGGGGCCGGTATTGCTGCTCCTGCTGATAGGGTCGCTCTGCTTCCTGGCGGGCGGTTTCTTGATCGCGGGGATCGCCCGCCGCGAGCAGTCGGCGGTAGTGCTGATGAACCTGGTTACGCTGCCGCAACTGTTCGTGGCCGGCATCTTCTACCCGATCGCGACCGCGCCTCTCTGGCTGCGCGACATCGCCACCGTGATGCCACTGACCTACTTCAGCAACGGTCTCCGAGGCTTGATGGCCCAGGCTCAGCACCTCAGCCAAGTACTCAGCCCCGACCTGCTGGTGCTCTTGGGAGTGGGGATTGCCGTGCTGGTGGTCGCCACCAGGATCTTCCGCTTCGAGCCGGCGGCGGCGGGCTCGTAGGGCGGGACGGCTAAGTCGGTCGGTGCCGGCGCCCCGGGACCCCGCTGCGGGGGGCCTGGCTGGGATCGATCTTGATCCTTGGTATCCAGGCATCCGGCCTCGCCAAGAGCTGATTCACCACCGGGGGCAGGTCCCCCGAGCAGATGTCGGCGACGCTGACCTCGTCGAGCACGTCGCGCAGCCCCACCCGCACCGCCACCCAGACGTCCCGAAGCCGGGCCGTGTGCCCCTGATAGGCGAGCTGGTCGGGGCGGAAGTCTCCCACCCGGGCCAGGGGCCCGTCGATGACCCGAATGATATCCGCCAACGAGATCAGCTCTGCCTCGCGCGCCAGCAGGAATCCACCCGAAGCGCCCCGCTGGCTGTGCACGATGCCTGCCCGCTTTAGTTCCGCCAGGATGTTGTGCAGGAACTTCAGCGGGATGTCCTGGATCTCGCTGAGCCGCTCTGCGGTGATGGGACCTCGGCCTTGGGCGGCCGCCAGTTCGACGACCGCCCTGATGGCGTAGTCGGCCTTGGCGGAGAGTCGCATGAGCCAACATTGTGACCGTTTTAGTTCGCGCGCGAGACCCTCTCCGCCCTGCCGGGACTGGGTCCTGACCGGGCCGGCGAGTCAAGCACTCGTGCCGCTACATCCCAATTTTGCAGTTCCCGGAAGGGGTGATCGCGCAAGAACTGGATCCAGGCGGCTAACCGATGCGCCGCTCCCGCACCGATGCCTACCGCCGGAGACGATCTGTGCCTAGCGCGCGATGAGCACCGGGACTCGGGACAAGTGGACGACCTTGTTGGACACGCTCCCGACCAGCATCTCCTCAAGGTTCGACAGCTCTCGGCGTCCCACGACGATGAGGTTGGCGCCGGATTCGTTGGCCGCGTCTACGATCCGCTTCGCGACGTCGGGCACGTGCGCCTCTAGCAACCAGCCGCGGGCGTCCACCCCACCCTCCTTGAGTTTTTCGACCGCACGATCGACGATCTGCTGGGCCTCTGCCTTCGTCTCCAGATCGATCGCCATTCCGAACCTGGCGGGTCGGGCCTCGTGCTCGTGCACGTGCACCACCTCCACCGTGGAGCCGGCCGTCTTCGCGAAGCCGATCACCACCGCGATCACGGCGTCAGTCTCATCAGAACCGTCCACCGCCGTCAAAATCTTCTCGAACATGCGAACTCTCCCCCAGCTGGGTGTTTGCGCCTGTCAAAGTCGACCCTGCTGTCCGGCCAGCAGGGTCGGCCGGAGCTGAAGGTCTCCGCGCAACCACGCTTGCCAGCGACTCTATCGCGGCGGAGCGGCTTAGCGAGGCACCGACCTCGGGAAGAAGAGCGAGGCGGTGGACTTCGCCGATCCGGTATGCGCCCGTCCGAACTCGACCGGGAGTCGGGCCCAAGGGCGATCCCCAGCACAGCGTTTCTTGCCGGCCCGACGTTAGAGAACCAGGTCGGTGCACCCAGTCCGCGATCGGACCTGCGCGACAATCCGCAAATGGCCCTGCAGCGCGCCTTCTACGGCATCTCCTACCGACTGGGGCGTCTGCCCTGGGACACCGGAATCTCCCCTCC
>JBAUWA010000016.1:0-4473 GCA_049583555.1 Candidatus Dormiibacterota bacterium
TGACTGGCCCAGGTCACCAGCTCCCGTCGGGCGTCGAAGAGGTCTTCGAGGTTCTGGGCCATGGTGTTGAAAGAAGTAGCCAATTCGGCAAGCTCCACGGGTCCACCGCGGGGAGCCCTCGCCGCCAGCTCCCCGGCCGCCAGTGCAGAAGAGGCCGCCCGGAGTCGTTGCAGCCGTCCCATGATCCGTCGCTCAAGCAGGGTCGCCCCGGCCAGTGCTGCCACTGCCGAAGCCGACGAGACGACCAAGATCGCTCGCGCTGGCCCGCCATGGAACATGGCTAGACCGGACACAGATACGGCCGCGAGCGGCAGACCGACCGCCAGCATGGCTAGTCCCACCAGCTGCAGTCTCACCGTGGGCAGTAGCTGCAGCGCCAATGCCCCGCACACCCCGGCAGCTAGGGTGGCTCCACCAACCGCCAGGAAGAGACCTATCACGGCACGAACCTATAGCCAACTCCCCAGACGGTCTGGATCAGAGCTGGACTCGAGGGGTCGTTCTCAATCTTCTCGCGAAGTCGGCGCACGTGAACCGTGACGGTGCTGGCAGCGGTTTCCACGCTGCGCTGGTGACCCCAGACTCTGGTCAGCAGCTGGTCCCGCGAGAACACCACCCTGGGGTTGCCGGCCAAGAAGCGCAGCAGATCGAACTCGAGGGCAGTGAGCTCAACCTGGGAGCCGGCGATAGTAACCTCGCGTGCCTCGGGGTCGATCACAAGATCACCGGACTCGATTGGAAGGCTGCGCACCGGGGAAGCTGACGCCCGCCGTAGGACCGCCTTGACCCGGGCCGCGAGCTCTCGAGGAGAGAAGGGCTTGGTTACGTAGTCATCGGCTCCGAGTTCCAGCCCCACAATGCGATCGGCCTCTTCCGAGCGGGCGGTCAGCAGGATGACCGCTGCCTGACCCCGATCGCGGATCCAACGGCAGAGATCCAGACCGTCAACCCCGGGGATCATGACGTCCAGAACCACCAGGTCGGGGCGGGCCCGCTCAATCAACTGCCTCGCCTGGTCTCCGTTGCTGGCCTGCAGCACCTGGATTCCGTCCCGCTCCAGATAGCGGGTTACAACGTCCCTGACCACGACGTCGTCGTCTACCACGACCACTGTCGGCATCTTCAGATCGTATCCCTCACCATCCGAATGAGCCGTTCTCGAGAGGCTTCTCGCCTGAGAGCGTGCCGTGCTCGTGAGAGCCAGTGGGGACCGAGGGCCAGCCCCCGCTACGGCTGCCTAGCTTGGGCAAATCTGCTCTCCAGTCTTCAGCGGTACCCAGTGGTGTGAACTCTCCAAGGCTCGAGCGCTGAAGTGACGCAGCGCTTGTCAAATGCTTACGAAATGGTTGCGCGCCAAGAATTGGCTCAGATTGGAGGAGCCAAGGTCGAACTAGGTCCGCTCGATCCCGGACACAAGCATCTCTCACGTCGGCGTCACCGAAACGTAAGCGGAACTCCCTCGTTGCGTAAGTTCCCCGGGCTAGCGTCGGTGCCGGGACTCCCTCCAGCATCTCTGGCTGACCACCTGGAGTCTCCACCCCGGACGCTCCGGCCCCCGGGGTTGCAATCACTCTGCCGGTAGGAGGGAGCCCAGGTGAGGAATTTTTTACGGCTGGCCACGTGTGTAGCGGTACTGGCTGGCGCGGGGGCACTGCTGAGCCTACCCGTCAGCGCCGCCGGTTCAGGGCAGCCGGCTTGGGGGGGCACTCCCCAGTTGGTCTTCGCCCAGACCAATTCGGCGAGCGGTAATCACGTGATCGTCTACCGCCATAGCGGCGCGGGTCTGATCTTGGTGGGCAGCTACGCCACCGGAGGGTTGGGCGCAACCGCCAGCGGATCGGTGGTGGATTCCTTGGCGTCCCAGGGCTCACTGGTTTTCGATCCAGCCCATCAGGTCCTGATCAGCGTCAACGCTGGCAGTGACTCCATCTCGGTGTTCCAAGTTGGGGGTGGCGGAATCGCCTTGCGGCAGGTTCTCTCCTCCGGGGGCACGTTCCCGGACAGCATCGCCGTCAGTGGGCAGCTGGTGTACGTGCTCAATGCGGGTGGCATCGGCGTGGTCCAGGGATATCGTTTCGATGGAGATTGGCTGAGCCCGATACCCGGCTCGGCTCGCTCTTTGGGCCTGGCTAATACCGATCCCCCCAACTACCTCGAGTCGCCCGGCCAGGTGGGATTCACTCCCAGCGGCGGCCAGCTGGTGGTCACGACGAAGGCCAGTGGCAGCGACATCGATGTCTTCGCAGTTGCATGGAACGGCCAGCTGGCCCCGCCGACGATCAACGCCAGCGCGCAGCCGGTACCGTTCGGGTTCACATTCGACAACTTCGGCCGACTGGTCGTCACCGAGGCGGGTTCCAGCAGCGTCACCACCTATGACCTGACGCGCAGCGGTGCCCTGATTGCGGTCGCGACCCTGGGAGACGGGCAGGCGGCCCTGTGTTGGATCACCCAGGCGGACGGCTACTACTACGGCGCCAACGCCGGTAGCAACACCCTCAGCGGCTACAGGGTCGGCTTCAACGGCAGCTTGGCGTTGCTGGGGACGGACGGTGGAGTGGTCGCGAACACCGATGCCGGTCCGATCGACATGGCCGTCGGCTCTGGCGGTGTGCTCTACGCCGAGGCCGGGGCGGCCGGAGCTATCGACGAGTTCCAGATCAATTGGAACGGGTCACTTACCGAGATCGGCTCGGTTACCGGCCTTGGCGCCGGGATCGAAGGAATAGCAGTCGCCTAAGTTCCCCGGCTGCTGGCGCGTCGTCCCGAGAGGGGCGTCGCGCCAGCCCTACCTCGCTCTCCGGCCCAAATCAGAGGGATCGCGACCGGACCGGGCCCAGGCTGAATTCGGCCAGCACCGGGAAGTGGTCGCTGGCGCGCCGGGCCAGCTCCGCCAACTCACCTGAGCGACCCACCACCTCACAACTGACCAGCCTCCGATCCAGACCCCTGGTGACGAAGATGTAATCGATCCGCGCCGCAGGTTGGTAGGTGGGGCAGGTGAACGCGCTGGCCCGGGGATGGAGGGCACGCAAACAGTCGATGTAGCCCGCTCGGAGCATGCTCCGGACCGCAGCCCGCGGCAAGAGCGCCCCCAGGACCGCGTCGGTGGTGTCTCCCCGGGGCAGCACCTCCAAGAGCGGATGCACCAGCCAAGGCAGGCGGGGCAGTCCGCTGCGCACCGCCTCGGGCAACTCCTCGACGATCGCATCGGCTGTCTCGGGGTCCTGCCACCAGCGCAGACGTGACAGTCCCGGCGGGATAGGACCCATGGCCCCAGCCTCCTGGAGAACTCCGGTTCTGCGCCAGAGGTTGATCTGCGCGAAGAAATCCGTGGCCTGAATTCGGTCTCCCGGAGCCACCGCATTGAAGTCTCCGATCACCAGGTGAGGTGCCTCGGGATGCTCAGCCGCGTGACCCTGGACCGCCGCCAATTCCCGAACTCGGTCGGGCTCGGCTCGCCCCCGGCGTTGGAACGCGGCAGTCAGGTGGACCGTGTGGAGGCAGACCTGCTTGATCTGGCTGCCCGGCGGATTCTCCAACCAGACCTCCAGAGAATTTCGCAGGAACACGGCCGGGTCGCGATGGTTGACCCAACGCGCAACTGGCAGCCGCGTGAGCACCGCTTGGTGTCGAGCTACGCCCCGCTGCGCCGGCTTCGGCGCGATGCCGTAAATCAGCTGGTAGCCGAGGTGGTCGGCGGCACGAGTGACCGCTGGTCGGTCATCCGCCTCCTGCAGCGCCACCACGTCCGCGTTCATGGACCGCAGCAGCTCGGTGATCTCAGTCCAGCGCCCGCCACCCCCCAGGAGGACGTTGTAGGTGGCGAAACTCACTCTGGGAGAGTCCGCCGGCTGGGGCGAAGGCCTCTGCCCAACCGGCGTCGAACCCATTGACCTGATTCTAGGCTCGGCGCTCGCTATGGAAGGCTCCAAAATCAGGGTCGCTATGCCAGCTTTCATCTGTCAGACCTGCGGAGTCCAGCAAGCCCCAGGGGCAGCACCACCGGCAAGCTGCTCGATCTGTACGGACGAGCGCCAGTACGTCGGCCGCCAGGGTCAGCGCTGGACCACCTTGGAGGAGATGGATGGCAACTACCGTTCTGAACTGGCCCAGCTGGAGCCCGGACTGTGGCAGATCACGACCAAACCCGCTTTCGCGATCGGACAGCGGGCTCTCCTGCTGACCACGCCCGAGGGCAACCTCTTATGGGACTGCCTCGGCTTTCTCGACACCGCCACCCAGGCGGCGGTCAACCAACTTGGCGGAGTCGCCGCGATCGCGATCAGCCACCCCCACTTCTACGGAAGCTGCGTCGAGTGGAGCCAGGCCTTCGGCGACATCCCCATCTATCTCAGCGCCTGCGATCGGGAATATCTGCCCCGTCCCAGCCCGACCGTGGTTCACTTTGAAGGAGACCAGATTGAGCCGCTCGCAGGTCTCCGAGTTCTGCGCTTGGGTGGACATTTTCGC
>JBAUWA010000017.1:0-5110 GCA_049583555.1 Candidatus Dormiibacterota bacterium
GTCACACACCGCACGCACTGATTCTAGGGCATGCGAAACAAATACCAGGGTGCGGCCATCGGCGCGGAACGCCTCGATGCGCTCCATGCATTTGCGCTGAAACGCTTCATCACCGACCGCAAGAACCTCGTCTACAAGTAAAATATCTGGGTCGAGGTGCACTGCGATTGAGAAGCCGAGCCGAGTGTACATGCCGGAACTGTACGATTTCACGGGGTTATCGACGAACTGCTCTAACTCGGCAAATCCGACGATTTCGTCAAGAACACTGGTGATGTAGCGCCGGGGCAGTCCCAGGATTGCGCCGTTGAGATATATGTTCTCTCGACCGGTAAAGTCAGGGTGGAATCCGGCACCCACCTCAAGCAGAGAGGCCAGGCGACCTCGCACCGAGATGGTGCCCTTGTCTTGGATTAGTATCCCCGCCACACATTTCAGCAAGGTTGATTTTCCCGAGCCGTTCTCGCCGATTATCCCCAGCGCCTCACCCTCGGCAACGTCGACGCTGACATCGCGGAGCGCCCAGAATTCCTCAAACCGACCGCGCCGACGGTCGATCAGGGACTGTTTGAGCGTGGTGTTGCGCTGGTGGTAGACCCGAAAACGCTTGCTCACATCCTTGATCTCGATCGCTGGGTCGGCCATCAGACCTCCTCGGCGAAGCGGCGTCGTAGGCGACGAAACACCCTGAGGCCAACCCATACCGAAAGCAGAGACACCACTAGTGCGTAGCCCAGCCCGTGCCAGTGTTGGGGCCAGCGATCAAAGACGAAGACGTCTTGGAATCCCAACACTACCCAGGTCATGGGGTTGGCATAAAGTACAAATTTCGCTGCGACTCCTTCGAAGCCATGACCCGCAAACTTGGACTGCACCAATGTCCACGGATATATGATTGGGGTCAGGTAGAACCAGATCAAAGTTCCCAGAGTAACCAGGTATTGCATATCTCTTAGATATACATTTGAGGCCGCCAAAATCAGGCCGAGTCCCAAGGAGAGCGCAAAAGTGACACCGACCAGGACGGGTACAGCTAGGATCGGTAGCCCAATTCCTTTGTGCGAGATCAGCATGAAGGGAATCAAGAGCAATAGACTGATGACATAGTTGACCAGCGCAGCGATTACCGTGGAAAAGCTAAGCAGCACCCACGGGAACGCAACCTTCCGCACCAGTGCAGCATTGCCAACAATGCTGGTGGTCGCCTGGATCAGAGCTTGACTGAAGAACGTCCAGGCCAGCAGGCCGGAGAGGATAAAAACGGTCGGGGAGTGGCCGGGATAGTGAACATGGAGAAACTTTCCGAAGATGATGGAGTAGACAAGCATGAATATGAGGGGATTCAGGAGGGTCCACGCCACGCCCAAGAATGAGCCGCGGTAGCGGGTCTTGACATCGCGGCGAACCAGCTCCAACAGCAGCTCGATCCGGCTCGCGAAGGGTCCTGCGTGAGGCGCACGCGGCCTTTGGGGGAGGCTCCGCTCGGGGAGCAGTTCGGTACTGGCCACTTCCCGCGAGTCTAGCAGGGGCTCTGATTCAGCCCGCCGACTTCCAGATCGGTGCTCGTGACTTCAGCTCGTCGATGATGAACCGGCAGGCATCGATGGCCTGATGGCGGTGGGCCGCCCCCACCACCACCGCCACCGAATCTGCCCCCGACTCGACTGCACCGGTGCGGTGCTGCACGCGTACCTCGGTTGCGCCAAATCGCCGACAGGCCGCTTCGCAGATAGCCCTCAGCACCGGCTCTGCCATTTCCGGATAGGCCTCGTAGACGAGCTGGGGGACTGGAATGCCTTCGTCAGGGTCGCGCACCAGCCCCACGAATGTGGCTATCGCGCCGATACCGCGACGCTCCACCGCGTCACTCATGCCGGTGACGTCGATGCGATCGGCGCTGACTCGCACATGAATCGCTGCCCCGGACGGTAGGGCTCCTCCCGAGACCGGCGGCAGGAAGGCGAGCTCATCGCCTGGTGATACTTTGGTCTCCCAATCGACGTAACCAAGGTTGAGTGCAGGCCGAACCGAATCGCGCCACTGGCCCAGCCCGGAGTGGAGCTCGCATAAGCGCATCCAGATGCTCTCCACGGAGGTCGGCTCGTGCAATTCCAGCCCTACCACCGACGCACCAGCCAGTTCTCGCAGGGAGGCGAAGAGGCGGACCCGCACTACCGCATCACTCATCCCTGGAGCCTAGCAAGGCCGATTAGCTAGCGGCGGAAGATGTCCCGAGCCGATTCTCGGAGCAGAGGCACAGAACCATCCTCTGGCCCACTCCAGGTAATTCCCCTAACGACCGCGAGTGGCAGACCATCCACCTTGCCCATCATCAACTCGCCGATCGACGCGATCTCGTCAGCAGAGGCGATGGCCGAGGCGTGTAGCTCGTAGCCGTGGGGGTCCTTGAGCCCGCGGTAGTCGCTCAGGGCTGGCATTCCGGCTACCCCGATCGCGACATTGACGGAACCCTCCCTGAACGGCCGACCAAAGGTATCCGAGATAAGGACCCCGAGAGGGCCGCCACCGGCAAGGGCAAGCCAGGTGTTACGGAGTTCCCGAGCCGACCGGTCAGGGTCTTTCGGCAGACAGGTGATGACATCGCCTCCGCCGACGTTGCTTCGATCCACCCCAGCGTTGGCACACACCAGCCCGTGATGGGTTTCGGTGATCAGCACACCGGCCTCGGCCCGGACAACACGACGGCTTTCCCGGAGTACGGCCTCGACCAACCGGGGATCCTGTTGCAGCTGCCCCGCCAGCGTCAGGGTCGAGGGTTGAGGTTCGAAGTCACTCAGCTGAAAGACCCTGCCTTCGGCTTTGGAGACCACCTTGTGAGTGACTACCACCACATCCCAAGGTTGTAGACCGCCGGCTCTGACCAGGGGCTCGATTAGCAGCTGTCCCAGATCCTGACCGACCTCGATATCCGCCACTCCCGGAACCGCCCACGAGGTAAGCGGTCCTGCCCGAACCAGAGGCCGCTCAGGGTCAGCTGCCATGGTCGCGATGCTTGCCGAGCGTCGGATTGTCGCGTCCCAGGGCCACCACCTCCTCTGCCCAGGCGACGACCGGGTGCGCAGTCTGGTCGGGCTCGCGGTGTGGAGCGACTAGGTCATCGGGCCGGTCCACGTCCCAGGCCAGGTGGGGCAGCTCTAGTACCGCAAAGCTGAGCCCTAGGCGCTCTGCCGCCAAGCGGTGCAACCGCAGGGAGTCGGGTCCGAACGCGAAGGGGTCAGAGCTCGCCGGGTTTAGCAGTAACCCGTTGCTCCCCGAACCTCCCCGATCAGGGATCACCCTTAGAGAATTCGGCGGGAGCGCCAGCGCCAGCTGCTGCAGTTGCCCGAGATCGGCGGGATCTACTAGGGGCAGGTCGGCGGCGATCGTCACCAGGGTACGTGCACCGCGCTCCAGGCACCAACGCTGTCCCACCCGGACCGCCCGGCTCTGACCACCCCCGTCGTCCTGGAGTGTGGCCAAGCCCCGCCTAGCGCACAAGGCCGCGGTGTCGGCGTCGTCACAAACGACCACCGCCAGGGACGGATCCCACCCCTCCGCTGCGCATCGAATCATTCGAGCGGCCAACGCCCGGCTGACTAGTTGGCGCGCTTCGCTGGGCAGCTCAGAGGCTAGGCGCTGCTTGGCGCCCACGGGGGGCTTGACCGGGATGACCAGATAGACCTCGGCGCTGGCCGTCATCGTCATTCGGCCTCGGACCTGCCAGACCTAGGCATGGCAGCGGCTGCAAGCACTTGGGACGCCACCAGCTCCCGGGCCGCCTGATCGACCATCAGGGTGTCGCAGAGGCGGGGCCGGACGCCGGCTGCCCTCACCGCATCTGCCACGCCCGCATCGCGCTCGTCCATCACCAGATCTGAGATCAGGTCCGCATAGAGCCTGGCCACTCCCAGCGGACTGCACTCGACTCCCAGGTTTTCCAGCATCGCCGCCGCCGGACCCTTGACTGCCTCTCCGGCCACGATCGGACTGACCGCGATGGCCTGAGGCGAGGCCGAGAGTTCGGCGCGCAGTCCTGAAACCGCCAGGATCGGACCGATCGAGATGACAGGGTTGCTGGGGGCTATCACTACCAGGTCGGCACCGCGGATGGCATCCAAGACTCCGGGGGCCGGCCGGGCGCGCTCAATGCCCCGGTACTCGATCCTGGCGATCTCGGGACGACACGCCTCGCGGACCAGGTACTCCTGGACGTGGAGGTCGCGGCCATCTCGGGTGAGCACCCTGGTTGCCACCGGCTGATCGGTCATCGGCAGGAGCGTGATGCCGAGCCCGAGTCGTTGGGCGAGATTGCTCGTCACCTCTGAGAGCGGCCGACCCCGGCGCAGCTGCTCAGTCCGCCAGACGTGGGTGGCCAGGTCGCGGTCTCCGAGTTGGAACCAGGTGTCGTCGCCGAGGCGTCGGAATTGCTCCGCCGCCGCCCAGGTCTCGTCCCGCAGGCCCCAGCCTCGCTCCCAGTCGCCGAGGCCGGCCAGCGAGTAGCTGACGGTGTCTAGGTCAGGACTGACGTGGAGGCCATGGACCGTGAAGTCGTCACCAGTATTGCCGACAACCGTCAGCTCTGCCTGGGGTGCGACGGCCACCAGTCCCGCCAAAAAGCGGGCCGCGCCCACCCCCCCGGCCAGCACCACGATTCGGCTTGGCGAGGAGATACCTCGGTCCTCTCGGCCCCGCCGCTTCAGGCTAGGGCCTGCCGAGCTCACGGCCCTCTCTGGCTCAGGCGACCGCGAGGGCCCGGAAGGTAAGCCCGGCGAAGAGCAGTGAGCCCAGGCCCAGGTAGAGTGCCTCCTGCCGGCCATGACTGCGGGCGCTTAGTCCCCAGGCGAGAGGCAGCACCACTGTGCTGAGTGCCCCGTACATGAGATGAAGAACTAGGTTGGACGGCTGCCGTCCTTGGGCCAGCAGCAGCAGCCCCAACACGTCCTGGACCAGAACCAGGGCCCAGCACAGGATGAGAAAAGCGCGCACCCCCCCTGAGAGGCCACCCTGGCGGCGGAAATCGATGAGGCACCACAAAGCGCCCACCAGCCCCAAGGCGATCAGCGCCAGGGCGAACTTTTGATGCAGGGAGAAGACGCTGAAGATGACGCTC
>JBAUWA010000018.1:0-9180 GCA_049583555.1 Candidatus Dormiibacterota bacterium
CTCCGACACCTCACGCAGCGAGGTCTTGTCGAAGCCTTGCTCAGTGAAGAGGTCCAGGGCGGCGTCGAGGATTCGTTCGCGAGTCGATCCCGGCCTGGCCACTTCGGTATGATCCACCCCGCCATTCTACTTGACGGCCGGCAGGTAAGTTGGTTACCATCCGGCCGGTAAGTTGGCAGGCCGTGCAAGCAAAGGGGTTGGCTGTGGTTCTTAGGCCTCCAATCTTAGTCGAGGGGCTGGTCAAGCTCTACGGCAAAACCAGGGCAGTGGACGGGATCGACCTGCGCGTTGAGCACGGCAGCGTGGTGGCGGTCCTGGGGCCCAACGGGGCTGGTAAGACCACCCTGATCCGGATCCTGGCGACTTTGGCTCGGCCCACCGCCGGGCGGGCCTTTGTGGCTGGCTTTGACGTGGCGGCGCACCCGGCTGAGGTCCGCCGCCACATTGGGATCACCGGCCAATCAGCCAGCATCGACGAGTACCTGACCGGCCGCCAGAACTTGGTGATGGTCGGCGAGCTCTCGCGTCTTCCCCATCGCCATGCCAAGTGGCGGGCCGGAGAACTGCTTGAAAAATTCGAGCTGACCAGTGCCGCCGACCGTCCCACCAGGACCTACTCCGGGGGCATGCGCCGCAAGCTCGACCTCGCTGCCAGCCTGGTCACCCAACCCGAGGTCCTCTTCCTGGACGAGCCCACCACCGGCCTCGATCCCAGAGCGCGGGTGGGGATGTGGCAACTGATCCGCGACCTGGGCAAGGCGGGAACGACCATCCTGTTGACGACCCAATACCTCGAGGAGGCGGATCAGCTCGCAGACGAGATTGCCGTGGTGGATGCGGGCAAGGTGATCGCCTGGGGCACCTCCGACGAGCTGAAGACACAGGTGGGCGGGACGGTCTTGGAGG
This sequence comes from Candidatus Dormiibacterota bacterium, assembly GCA_049583555.1. GTDB lineage: Bacteria > Chloroflexota > Dormibacteria > Aeolococcales > Bog-877 > Bog-877. The sequence continues at coordinate 907 of JBAUWA010000018.1, forward strand.
TGACGCTGCCTGAGCATGCTGATCTCGCCTCCGCCGCCGGATTGCTGCGGGCGATCACATCCGCTGCCATCAACGTCGACGAGCGCCAGCACCGACTGACGATGCCGTTCACCGATGAGGAAGGCCTGGTGACCAAGGTGGTGCGGTTGCTGGATGCCGGAGGAGTGGTGGTCGACGACATAACCGTGCGCCGGCCGGCTTTGGACGACGTTTTTATGAGTCTCACAGGGCATAGAGCGGAGTTGGAGGAGGCAGCGGCATGAGCGTGGCCGAGATTGTGGCCGAGCCTGCGGTCGAGCGGGCGCCAGCTCGGGACTCAGCGCTGTCGCGGTTGATTTGGTTCCTGCGCGACGTGCTGGTCCTGACCCGTCGGAGCTTGATTCATGTGGTCAGGGATCCGGCCCAGCTAGCCGATGTCACCATCCAGCCAATCATGTTCGTGGTGCTCTTCACCTACGTTTTCGGGAGCGCCATCCGCCTCCCCGGAGGCGGCAACTACCACGAGTACCTGGTGGCGGGAATCTTCGCCATAACCGTGGCCGGTGCGGCGCCCGGGGTCGCGGTGGGAATGGCCACCGATATTCAGTCGGGCATCATCGACCGCTTCCGCGCCCTGCCCATGTCTAGAGCCGCGGTCCTGGCGGGGCGACTCACCGCCGACCTGCTCACCGCCGCGCTGGGACTGGCGGTAGTTGCCGCGGTGGGGTTGTTCGTGGGCTGGCGGGTGCACACCGGTGCCGCCGATGTTGCGGCTGGATTTGCGCTGGCTCTGTTCTTCGCCTACGGGATGAGTTGGGCAGGCGCCGCTGCGGGAATGTGGCTGCACAACCCGGAGTCAGCTCAGGCGATCGCCTTCACCGTCTTCTTCCCGATGATCTTTGTCTCCAACGCCTTTGTGGCTCTGCAGAACATGCCGGTCTGGCTGCGAGTGGTGGCGGAGTGGAACCCGGTGAGCACCGTCACCGCCAGCTGCCGCGAACTCTTCGGCAACCCCAATCCCTCCGCCTCAGTCCAGGTCTGGCCGCTGCAGCATCCGGAGTTGGCGACGGCACTCTGGTCGGTGGCGCTGCTGCTGATATTCGTCCCCCTTGCGATCCGGCTCTACCGGCGGGAGAACCTGACCTGATCTGAAGCGCCTCTCGCAAGCGCGACGGGGTCGAAGCCCGCTCCCGGATCAGCTTTCAGCCCCGGACTCACCACCGACATGGAGCTCTGAAAGAGCCATCTTCTGTTGACCCTCTCGGTCGAAGTTCGCAGGGTCCAGCCAGCTCTCCAGTCGCGCTCTGCGCGCCGGCCACTCACCATCCAGGATCGAGAACCAGGCGGTGTCTCGGTTGCGGCCCTTGTTGATCATGGCCTGACGAAACGTACCCTCGTAGGTGAATCCAAGTCTCAGGGCCGCCCGCCGCGATGGCGCGTTGAGGGAATCACACTTCCATTCGTAGCGGCGATAGCCCAGCTCCTCGAAGATGTGACGAGCGAGCAGATACATGGCCTCGGTGGCGCCGCGGGTGCGCTGCAGTTCCGGGGTGTAGAGGATGTTGCCCACCTCGATGCTGCGGTTGGGCAGGTCTATGCGCATGAGCGCCGCGCAGCCCAGGGCGCGGCGGCTGGCGGCATCCAGAATTGCGAAGAAAACTTGGTCCTCTGAGCGCGCCCTCCACTCCACGGCCCGGTCGAAGCTGGCGCGATCGGCATAAGGCCCATCCATTAGGTAGCGCCAAAGTTTGTCGTTGGCCGGGCCCCGCAGGCCCTCCCAGAGCGCATCTGCATGCAGCGACTGGTCGAGCGGCACAAGCTCCACTGAGGCGCCGGATATGGTGACGCGACTGGGGAAAGGGGCGGGCGAGGGATCCACTACGCGGCCCACCGGCAGGCCGGTTGCGGGATCGTGATCTGGAACCTCAAGTGGCATTGAGTGGACGCCTCCTCAGCGGGGCACGCGGTGGACTCGACTGAGAATCGGCTCTCGGCATCGAGCCATGAACACCGGACTTTAATCGGGCAACACCTGGCGCGGTGACAACATGCCAAGCGGCCCTCATCGTGGGGGCCGGCTGCTGGATCGGCAACTGAAAGGTGCGGCCAGCGCCCCGATCCTCCCCTCCCGGAGCGTCGGGGGGAACATTAGCAGCCAACTGTCCACTGTGCAAGGCACCGCCGCGCCGGGTCGTAGCTGTGGTTCAGAGCTGGGAGCCTGATCTCATTTCGCCAGGCCGACTGGGACCTCATCAACCATCTGGGAGTCAGATCGGATCTCGAACCGCGTTAGCCGCTCGCCGCCTCACCCAGTTGGGAGGGGCTCGGTAAGACCGCGTCGGTGGCAAACGCGAATGATTTGCCACCCCTGCGCTTGGCTCGGTACATCGCCGCGTCGGACTGGATTAGAACCTGAGATAGATCGCTCGCCCCGTTTCCGCAGGCAATGCCGATGCTAACGCTGGGCATCATCCCCGCGATCGTGGTCCCGGCCAAAGCCTCCAGGATCCGATGGGCTGCTAGGCGGGCTCCTTCCTCCGCACAGTCGGCCAGAAAGGCTGCGAATTCGTCTCCCCCGACCCGGGCAAGCAGGTCACCCTTGCGCATCACGCCCGCCGCCGCTTGGGCAACCCCGCGCAGAAGCGCGTCACCGGCGGCATGGCCGTGCTTGTCGTTGAGGAGCTTCAGACCATCGATATCCAGGGAGAGGACGGCAAAGCGCCGCCGACCGCGCAGTCGCTCCACTCCGTGATCAAATCCCCGCCGGTTCGCCAAGCCGGTCAGCGCGTCCGTCGTCGCCTCGCGTTCGCTCTTTTCGACCATCAGGGCGTTGTCGAGTGCGAGCTCGACGATGTGGCCCAGGGCGATGGCCCGCTCGAAGAGGTCTTGGGAGATGGGGTGACCGCGAGTCGAGACCGATAGCACCCCGTGGATCACGCCATTGGGAGCGATCGGAATCCAGGCGCCGTGAGTTATCCCGGCCTTGAGCAGAGCCGCCTCAACCGTGGGGCTCATCCCTGACTCGGAGTTAGCGCCCATCTCCGGGCGTCCAGTTCGGACGACTCGGCTTAGTTGAGCGTTTTCCGTCAGAGGCGTGACCTTGGGCACCCCCACGAAGGAGATGTCGAATTGCGACTTGACATGGACAAGATCCCCCTCCACCGTCAAGTAGGCACCTCGCTGGGCGACGACGCCTGGCGGCGACATCATCACCGCTGCTAAACGGCAAGCCTCGGCGATCACCGCGTCGGACCGGTGCAGTGAGTTGAGCCGGTCAGCGGCCTCGCTCAGCGCGTTGGCTTGTCGCAGCAGCTCCTCACGCGCGGCCACCGCTCGGCCCAGGGCTCCCCGCAGTCCGAGGGTGACAACAGCGACCAGCACTCCCATGAGACCCAGCAGGCCCACTCGTCGCACCAGGAGCGACGCCACGTCGCCCTCCTCCATCGCGATCAGCGCTACCGCGACTGTCACGGCGGCAATCACCAGGCTCGTCTGTCGCTTGCCCTCGTAGAGGGCGGTCCAGAGAACGGGAGCGATGAACAAGGGCAGCAGGCCCGAGGTGGTACCGCCCAGCGAGAGCACCAGCAGGGTCGCTGCCACCGTGAAAGCCAGGGAGGGAACCAGCGTCATCCAGCGCCGATATCTCTGCCACGGCAGCAGCAGTGTCCCGAGGACTGGAATCAAGAGCAGGCTGCCCAGCACGAAGAGCAATGCGTTGGCCGGACCCGGGGGAAGGGCGACGCTGCCTTCGGCCAGAAGAGCCACCCCGACGACGGCTACGATCAGGGTCCAGGGCGCGTTCGGGTGCTCCGTCGGCTCCGGGACGATCGACGGAAGTCGTGCTACGCGGACGTCAGGCTCCACCTTCACGGGCTGAGCTCGATTGTGGACGCCGAGCGATCATCGACCCTGACGGAATGGCTACATCCACGTAGCGATTGCAGCCCCGATCCCGAAGGGATCGATGGCCGTGACGATCGCCGGGAGGTGGGAGATCCTCCCGCCCTCGAGGGCTGACGACTAGGGCTGTAGCCGATCCAGCTGCCAGCCGGAAGTGGATCTCAGATAACGAATCCGGTCGTGCAGACGATCCTGGCGGTGCTGCCAGAACTCAAAGCTGACTGGAGCCAAGCGGTAGCCTCCCCACTCGCGGGGACGGGGCACCGGTGCGTCACCCAGATGGCGCTCCAACCGGCGGACTTGTTCCTCCAACTCCTGGCGCCCGCCTACGACGCGGCTCTGGGCGGACGCCGCCGCGCTCAACTGGCTGGCCCTGGGGCGGCTGCTGAAGTACTCGTCCGACTGCTCCTCATCGACCGGTGCCACCGAACCTTCGACCCGCACCTGACGGCCGAGCGGCTGCCAGTGGAATAGAAGTGCCGCCTGGGGGTTGGCCGCCAGCTCTACTCCCTTGCGACTGGCGTAGTTGGTGTAGAAGACGAAGCCTCGCTCGTCCCAACTCTTGACCAGGACCATTCGCACAGATGGCCGGCCGTCGCTGCCGGCGGTGGCAAGCGCGGCGGCCTCAGCGAGCGGAAATGCTGCGGCGTCAGCGAACCAGCGTCGGAACTGGGCCAACGGCTCCGGCTCGACATCATGCTCGCGCAGTGCTTGGAATTCTTGGGACAAGGCTCTGCAGGGCTCCTCTGGTGGCTAGTCGCTCTTCAAGAGCAGCGGCATCTTGGCCACCACCACGTCGTGGCGGTGCTTGAGGGCCGCGGTCAGCGGATAGTCAAGGTGATTGTGTAGAACACTGTGCCACCACTTGCGCGGCAGAACGACTGGGATGAGCACGACGACCTTGCGTGCAGGGCCGGGTTTGAGGGAGTTGATGTACTGCACCAGAGGTCCTACCGCCGACCGGTATTCGCTCCGTAATACCACCAGCTCGACCCCTGGATCCCACTGCTCCCAGTCCCGCTGAATCTTTGCACCCTGTTCCTCCTCATCGGCGAAGACCACGGTCGCGGCAACCACGTGATCACCGATCGAGAGCGCCTCGCTGAGCACCGCCTCAGTGAGTCGCGAGACGTTGATGACGGGGACCACCACGGTGACCTCGCTGGGCTTGGGCTGGGCCGGCTTTTTGTCTAACCGAATCTCCCTCGCGACCAGGTCGTAGTAGCCGCGCACCCGCATGAAGAGCAGGATCAAGAGGGGGATCGCCACCACCACTATCCATGCTCCTTCGAGGAATTTGGAGAGGATGAAGATCAGCGTGGCCAGGCCGGTGGTGATCGCGCCTGCGCCGTTGAGGGCGGCGCGGCGGCGCCAACCGCTGGAGTGCTGTTTCCACCAGTGACGCACCATCCCGGACTGAGCCAGCGTGAATCCGGTGAACACACCGATCGCGAAAAGCGGGATCAGGGAATCGGTGTCGCCGCCGGTGACCAGGAGCATGATCGCGGCTAGCCCGGCCAGGGCCCAGATGCCGTAGTTGTAGACCAGACGGTCGCCCCGGATGGCAAATGCATGTGGGAGGCGGTTGTCTTCGGCCAGCCGGCTCGCCAACACCGGCAGGCTGCCGAAAGAGGTGTTGGCCGCGAGTGCCAGGACCAAGGTCACGATGATCGAGAGGGCGTCGAAGACCCAGCCGCGGCCGATGGCGTAGGCGATGATCTGATTCAGCACCGCGTCGTGGGTTCGAGGCTCGACGTGAAAGCGCTGCACCAGGACGGCGAGTCCCAGCAGCATCACCGCCAGCAGAACTCCGAGCAGAATCTCGGTGGTGCGCGCCCGCTGCTGGCGTGGCTCGCGGAATAGGGGGACGCCGTTGGCGATGGCCTCGACCCCGGTCAGGGCGCTGCAACCGGCCGAGAATGCCTTGAGGACGAGCAGGACCCCGACCGCCTCCAGGGCATGGGTCGCCACCTGAACCGATCCGGGCTGATGTAGGTGTGGGGCCAAGGGGTGGACCAGGCCAATCGCGATCATCACCAGGATCCCGAGGATGAAAGCCATGGTCGGGAGCAGGAAGGCGCGGGCGCTCTCCCCCAGACCACGCATGTTGAGGATCGTGATCAGAGCCAGAATTGCCAGGCAGATCACCTCGGTGTAGGGAGCCAGGACGGTGAATGCCGACACCAGAGAGCCCACTCCAGCGGCGATCGAGACGGCCACGGTAAGCACGTAATCGACCACCAAGGAGGCGCCGGCCAGGAGGGTCAGAGGGGTACCCAAATTGTCCCGGGCCACCGCGTAGGCGCCGCCTCCACCGGGGTAGGCCCCGATTACCTGGATGTACGAGCTGACCAGGAGCACCAGCAGGGCCACGATGGCCAAAGTGATCCAGGGCGCCACCCGCAAGGCGGCGAGACCGCCGGCACCCAGGGCCACCAAGAGCGCCTGAGGCCCGTAGGCGACCGAAGTCAGGGCATCGAGAGATAGCGCCGAGAGACCCTCGACCGGGCTGATCTCCTCCTGGCGCGACTGCGACGCTCGCAGCGGTCGTCCGAAGAGGATCTGGGTCAGGTCCACTGGTGGCCACAGCCCGCGTCCGGCGCCTGGTCAGCAGCGGCCATCGGGAGCAATGGTCGCACGCCTATTGAAAGCAGCAAATGGCGAGCTGGCGGCGCCGCGAGCCCCGGATGCGTTGCCGACGACCTGCCGGGTGTCAGCTGCTCAGGAGATGGAACTGTGGCTGATCCGCCGGGGTTGGGAGGCGTCGAAGGATCAGGACTGGTGTCTCGGTCGCTACCTGAAAGTGAAGCTCCAGGTACCTCTCCAGCTGGCTATCCCAGGGGATCCGGGTGGGGCTGAGGGGGGTCAGGAGCACGTAGTCGGCGCGCCGAAAATAGGAGAGCCAGGTCGGGTCAGCGGCTCGGGCCTGAGAGCTTCCTGGATCCACGCTGCCCGATATCGCGATGGTGACACCGAGAGCGTCCACTATGTGTGGACAGTCGGGAGAAGACGACAAAAAGCGGTTGGCGGTCAGGGTGTACTCAGCGTCATCGGCGACCACACAGCTGCCAGCCGGAATCACGGCGGCTACCTCCTTTCCCACGGTCGGGGAGCGTTGCAGCAGGACTGGGATGGCCAGAGCGTGGAGGACGCCCAGGACAGCGACCGCGGCGACCACCGCCAGAACCGGACCGGGACGCACCCGGGCCAGCCGACCTGCGATCAGGCCTAGAAGCAGCGCCAGGAAAGGACCCAGGAATGCCGCGCAGTGGTAGAAGAAATCGTCTGGGAACATGAAACCCAAGCAGGTCACCACGGTGGCCCCTAGCGCGAAAAGCTCAAGCTGGCTGACCTTTGCCCGGAACGTTGCGGTGGTGCCGGGCTGGCGCCCGGCCAGTCCGCCCAGTGGGGTGGCGAATGCGGCCAGTGCCAGCAGAGCTATAGCCAGGGTGGCCGCGGCTGCCAGTAGCAGGTAGAGGTGTCCCTTGGGCACCCCCAGACCGGGCCAGACGCCGGTCAGGAACTCGAGCCTGGTCAGGGGCGAGAGGGCTGCCACGCCGCTGGAGATTGCCTGATCGACCACCACCTGGTGCCAGAAGGCGATCGGCGCCAGTAGCAGGAAGGGTAGAGCTGGGACCAGCCAGCCCAGCGCGGCGCCGCCCAGCAGGGTGGCGGCGCGGAGCGGTCGAGGCAGCAGCAGCAAGAAGAGGACCAGGGCCGGGAAGGCGGCCCAGAGCTTGATATCGGCCCCCAGTCCGAGCGCAAACCCCGCCCAGAACACCCTCCGACTCGAGTTGGTGAGATGTTCCCCCTCGAAGATGGCCAGCACCGCCAGCAGGCATACGAAGTTGAGAAAGGGTTCCAGCAGCAGAGCGGTAGAGGCGAGGATGTCGTCGGGGTACACGGCGATGAACAAGCAGGCCACCGCCACCACCAGCCGCGAGTGGCGCCGCAGCACCAGTCCTAAAAGCACCACGTTGACGGTCGACACCAGTGGCACCAACAGACGTGCCAGCTCCAGTCCGTGATCGGTGCCGATCCAGTTGGACAAGAACGCGAACGGGGCTAGCAGCAGGGGCAACCCCGGCGGCTGCACATATACGAAGTCGCGATATGGCAGATGCCCATGAACCAGCAGCACCGCTGTGCCGAAGTAACTGCCGTCGTCGTACTCGAAGACGCCGGTCAGGTGACCGGCCAGTACCAGCGTCGACAGTCGCAGCACCAGCGCCAAGAGGGCGGCGGCGGCAACTATCGCCCCCCAGCCGATGCCGGCTGAGCCCGGGGAGGTATCGGACGGGTCCTCTTCCGCCACACGAGTCCAGTTTTTAGCGAAGCTGTTCAGACGAGCCCTCCGCCTTGGGTCTGCAGTGAAATCGGGCGCGTTGCCGGGCC
>JBAUWA010000019.1:0-3323 GCA_049583555.1 Candidatus Dormiibacterota bacterium
GCTACCTGGTCCACCCCCGCCTCGCGGGGCAGCTGCAGCGGAGGGACCGGCAGCTCCTGCTCACCGCGCAGGTGCAGCGGTCGCCGCGACGTGGCCAGCACCACCAGATCGGGGGCGACCGCCAGCAGGTCGGCCACCACTTGGGCCGCGCCGTTCAGCTGTTCCAGGTTATCTAGCACCAGCAGCGCCCGGCGCTCGGCCAGGTAGTTCGTCACCGCGTCGGCGGCAGACCCGTCTCCGGCCACGTCCAGGGTGTCGGCGATGGTCTTCCACATCACCTCGCTTTCGCGGACCGCCGCCAGGGCGACGAAGAACACGCCGTGGGGGAACTCCTGATCGAGTGACGCTGCGGCGGCCAGCGACAGACGGGTCTTGCCGACCCCGCCGGTACCTGTCAGCGTCACCAGCCGGATCACCGGCCCGGTGAGTGCGGAGCAGACCTGCGCAAGGTCTGCGTCCCTGCCGACCAGCGGTGTCAGTGGCACCGGCAGCCTGCTCTGGGCGCCCAGGCTTTTCAGCGGCGGGAACTGGTCCGGCAGGCCCGGCGCGACCAACTGGTAGATATGCTCCGGAGCCTCGATGTCCTTCAGCCGGTGCCAGCCTAGATCGCGCAACGAGACATCAGCAGCCAGCTGCGGTGCCGCCAGCAGCCGGGTCGCATCAGACAGCACCATCTGACCCCCATGCGCGACCGCCGCGATACGCGCCGCCCGGTGCACGTCCAGCCCGACATACCCGTCCTCGTGCCGGGTCGGCTCCCCCGAATGCAGGCCCATCCGGACCCGGACCGCCTCCCCGCCGGGCCAGTCATGGCCGGCGAGGGACCGCTGCCCCGCCAAGCAGCATCGCACTGCATCGCCGGCCGACTCGAACACCACGAAAAAGCTGTCCCCCTCGGTTCCCAGCTCATGGCCGCGGAAACTGCCGAACGCGGCCCGCAGTAACACCCGCTGCGCCGACAGCGCCTCCCCGTACCGGTCACCGAGACGCTGCAGCAGCGCCGTCGACCCTTCGATGTCACTGAAGAGCAACGTCACGGTCCCCGTCGGGAGCTCGGGCATGCTTCGATTATCTAAGTCGGAAAGCGGAGAACACAGTCAAAACCAGCCAGACCCAGACGCCCTGTCCACGGGGCACCGGCCACTCGTTTGATCGCCACGTGACTGCCTATTAGCTCCCCGGCCTTCTAACCGGGTGCCAGAATGGGCACGATGTAGGTATCGGAGAAGCTCCAGATCAAGCCTGGTCAGCGCCTAGCCCTTCTGAACGTCCCCGACGGGGTCGACCTGGGGCTTGGGGCTGATGTCGAACTCGAGACCGACAGCGAGTCTGCCGACGCAGTGATCTTGTTTGTCGCGAATCGTGCAGATCTGCAGCGCCGCTCAACCCCTCTGATCGCTGCCGCCCGCGGAGATAGCTGAGCTGGGTCGCTTATCCAAAGGCTGGTCAGTTCGGAACCGACCTCAACCGTGATGCTCTCAACAACGCCTTCAAGGAGAGGGGAGTCCAGGCCGTCCGCCAAGTGGCCATCAACGCCACCTGGTCGGCCCTCCGACTACGACCCGTGGAGGACCGGGTCCTTAGGGTTGCGAAGTGAGCCGTCCCATGGCTCTAACTCGGCGACCACGTGGGCACTTGCACCGGGTGTAGCCCGGGGCCGATCGCCAACCGCCGCTTACCGCCAGAACGCCTGCGAAAAAACGGCGTTCTCCCGGGCGGCTTCGTCGAAGCAGTCCACACAGTCGTCTAGGACTGAGTAATCCACGCCCCAGACCGCAACGCGGGAACTGACACCCTTCGCCTTGCCCTTCGGCTTAGCCCACTGCTTTGCGTGGCGCTCGCACAACAGGTAGCCGTTGGAGCTGATGTACAGAGCCACGGTGCTGATCGCCATCGTTCGATCTCCTCCCTCCGTCCCTGTAGGTTGGACGACTGCCGTGTTCCGTATCGCCGCCTACGAGCTTCTCAGCAATTGACTATTTGGTCAAGAGAACTGACGATTTTGTTGCAAGCGGCTGAAGTTACCGATCGAGCCTCGGAACCTGCCTCGGTCCGGTGACCACTGGCCTGTCCCCCTCAGGCGCCTCAACCAGTTACCGCAAGTAAGGTCTGAACCCACCCAATCCGGGCTCCTGACAGGTGGCCCTCGCGGTTGGCCGGCGTATAGTTCAGGGCATAGTGGTGCCGCGTGGCTCAACCACTGCTGACCCCTGGCAACAGAATCAGCAGCGCTACTCGACTACCCGCACCTCAAGGGCCTTTGATTCCCTCGGGCGGTGGATGGAAGCAGGGGAAGAGGCAGCGGTGATGTCGATTGCGGACGCCAGTCGTGGTCGGCCCATTCTTGATCTCGGCGTGGGGACTGGCCGGACCACCTCGCTGCTGCTGCTGCTGAGCGACGATTACGCCGGCCTGGATTACTCATTAACCATGGTCGAGCGCGCCCAACAGGAGCATCCCGACGTCGATATTCGGGTAGGCGACGCCCGCGATCTGTCGGCGTACCCCATGGCCCACTACAGCCTGATCATGTTCTCCTGCAATGGGATCGACTGCGTCAACCATCGTGACCGAATCATGGTCTTCACCCAGGTTCGCGGAGCTCTGGCACCAGGTGGGCACTTCGTCTACGCGACGCTCAACAAGCGATGGCCGTGGTTCAACGAACCGCCTTGGCGAACAGACAGCACCTTGATGCTCAGCCGACCTGAGCGCGCGGTGCGGCTGGCGGGCCAGGTGCTGCTGCGCAACCGGGAATACCGGCGACGTTGGACGGCGTGGCTGCGGCTACACAAACAGGTTCGGGACTTCGGCGACTGGGGCATTGGGCCGCTCGGCGGGCCTGGCTCCGGCTTGGTCGTCCACTGGACCACCCCCGCGGCCACCGGCCGCGAACTGCACGAAGCTGGACTGGAGGTGGTGTCGATGTTCAACAGCGACGGCTCTCGGATTGGGACCGAGCACGGGGATGCCGCCAGTGGAACCTTCCACGTGGTCGCGGAACGACCTTCCTAGCGCCCTAATCTCCGATGCCAGCGAGACGGCGATGGAGCAGCCCTTTGCAGCCAGGCCCCCTCGACTGAGACTGACCTTGCGCGCGAACGGGCGCGCGCGGCCAGCTCAACCGAGCAGAGGCGCGATCAGGGGTAGATACCGCGGCCCGTGGTGGCCTGGGCGACGCGCTGAACCGCCAGGCAGTCCGCAGCCATCCGCAGGGTGGTGCGGTGTTCCTTGGCGAAGTCATCGGTTTCCTGGTAGCTGCGCTGCAGGATCTTGGTAAGGCGAGTGTTGATTTCGCTCTCCTCCCAGAAGAACGATTGCAG
>JBAUWA010000020.1:0-8170 GCA_049583555.1 Candidatus Dormiibacterota bacterium
CGGTGGGGGTGGCGATGGGCAGCCCGGCGGCGCCCGCCTTCGCCCTGGTGCGGCCGCCAGGACATCACGCGACGCCGGAGCTGGCGATGGGCTTCTGTCTCTTCAACAACATCGCCATCGCGGTCCGCCACGCCCAGAAGCATCATGGCGTCGAGCGACTGGCGGTGGTCGATCTCGACGTCCACCATGGCAACGGCACACAGGATGTTTTCTATGCTGACGGCGACGTCCTCTACTGCTCGCTGCACCAGTTCCCTCTATATCCAGGCACCGGTGGCGCGTCCGAACGGGGAGTCGGCGCCGGGTTCGGTCGCACCCTCAACCTGCCGCTCCCGTCGGGAGCTGGCCCGACGACCTGGCTGGCGGCACTCCGCGACCAAGTCATCCCGGCACTACGCCGACACCAGCCTCAGCTGATCCTTGTGAGCGCAGGATTCGACGCCCTGGCAGGCGACCCGCTGGCGCAGATGCGGCTCGATCCTCAGGCCTACGGCACCGCCGCCAACCTGCTCCGCGAGGTGGCCGCGGAACTCAGTGCCGCGCCGACGGTGTGGCTGCTCGAGGGCGGTTACGACCTGATCCAGATGCCCGAGGCGGTCCGTCGCTGCACCCTGGAGCTGGCGGGCATCGATTCGGCTTCTCAGCCGCCGGAATGAATCGGGCGGTTGGCTAGCATGGGCGCGATGCCCCAGGCCGTCTCTCCCTTCCAGCTCGACTCCTTCGAGGAGCAGCCGCCGTACGCCAGAGACGAGGGTGTCATGTACACCCGGGTGCAGATCAGCAAGACCTTTTCGGGCGACCTACAGGCTCAAGGCAACGTCGAGATGCTATCGGTACGGGCCGAGCCTGGAGGTGCGGGGTACGTGGCGGTGGAGCGGATCGTCGGCACGCTGCACGGCAAGCGCGGCAGTTTCGCACTGCTGCACATCGGGACGATGCAGCAAAGCACACCCTGGGCGAAATGGCCAATCGTTCCCGGGTCCGGTGGCGGTGAGCTGGCAGGGATCAGCGGTGAGGCCAGGATCGAGATCGACGCTACCGGCGCTCATACCCTGTACTTGGATTACGAGCTCAGCTGACTCCCAAGGTCGTCGTCTTGGCTGAAGCATCGCGGACGTTGACCCGGCGCCGCCTGACATCCCAACTTCTCGCCGGCCCTCGGGCTCGCGATCCAGTCGAGGTTGCTGAGCGGTTGCTCGCGATTCAAGCTCAGGATCTGCGGGGCGCAATGCTGGCGGTTCGGACCCGAAGCAAGGGAGTTGTCCAGGCCGACGTCGAGCGCGCTCTGACCGTAGACCGCTCGCTGGTGATCACCTGGCTCATTCGCGGAACTCTGCAGTTGGTGCGCTCCCAGGATTACCAGTGGCCACTGCAACTGACCGCACCCCGATTGACCGCAGCCGCCAAGCGTTGGCTAGCCCACCAAGGGATGTCGGCCCAGCCGGCTGAGCGCGCCGTGAAGAGAGCGCCTTGGCCGAGCTGGCTCGACGCTATCTGGCTGGTCATGGGCCAGCCACCGACCGCGATCTGGCTCAGTGGTCGGGCCTATCGCTTCGCCAAGCGCGAGCTGGTCTCTCGGGCCTTGGCTCAGCCCTCAAGGAAGGCGACGGAGGCCTGCTGGAACTGCAAGGTGAAGGTGCTTCAGCTCCGCTGCCCAGCCCCCAACTGCTAGGCCAATTTGACCCCTTGCTCTTGAGTTGGAAGTCCCGGGAGGAGATCTTGGATGCTAACCAGGGTGTGGTGGCGGTCAACGGGATCTTCCGCCCCGTCGCGTTAGTTGGGGGCGGGCAGCTGGGACCTGGAGCCTGGGGGGAGCCCAGGTGACCCTCCGTCCTTTCGCGGCGATGGAAGCCTCGGTGGCGGCTGCACTGGCGGCGGACGCGAGAGACGTCGCCCGCTTCCTGGGTATGCCCCATCGACCGATGTTGAACGCGGGGAGAGCAGGAGGGGAACCTCAGCCGTAGTGGAGGATGCCGCTGAATTCCGGGAGCGATTCGTTGGGGGAGACCCGAATCCGGGGTAGCTCCCAGAGCTGGGTACTGGTCTCTAACCAGGATGCGGCGGGGAGGCGCAAGTCCTCAAGTCCGGCCACGTAGCCGAGCGGCGGGAGCTCGGAGAACAGCTCCCGCTCCGGCGCTTCGACCTGAGTCCCAGACTTGTAGGGCCAGAGGCCGCTGTAGGCGATGAACTGGATGGGCTGTTGGGTTATAGCCTCCAGGGTGTGCGCGGTGTCGCCCGCCAGGAAGTCCATCTCAGCTGGGGAACGGCCCCAGAGACTGGTGCCGTCGTTGTAGGTGTGGTCCTCCACCCAGAAGCCGGAACTGGCGAGGTGGACCAGATCGGCAGCTGTCATGTACGACTCGTGCCCCAGGGTCTGACCGATGATCCCGCTGCAGGGGAAGAACACGGCCGTGTACCGGGCCTGCTCGAGCATTGGGACGGCGTACTGCCACTCATTGAGGAAGCCGTCGTCGAAGGTAAGGATGACCGGGTGAGCCGGCAGCGGTAAGCCATAGAGCAAGGCATCGCTGAGACGGTTCAAGGAGATGCTGCTGTAGCCGTTCTGGACCAGGTACGAGATCTCCTGAGAGAAAGCCGTCGCGGTCACGGTGAGGCGGTAATCGAGGTTGTAGCTGTAGAGGCTGGCGTAGAGGGCGCGATCGGGGAAGGGACCGACCAAGTGGTACATCAGGATGGGCACGTCGGCGGTACGGTCCACGACTTGAGCGGGGACGATGATGGGCGCGTCCAGGGACGCCGGTCCCTCGCCCAGGATCCTCATCACAAATGGTGCGTTGTTCTGACGCCGGATCTGGGCCGGAGCTGTGACCATAGTTGGGGCCACGGTGATCGTGAGCGCCTGGTAGTCGTTGGCGACTCCAGTCGGCTGCAACGTGGCGGGGCTGGTGAAACCGACCGAGACCGGCACCGCATAGGCATCCGGCACTGACACAGTCGGACTCTCCTGGCTGGTCCAGGTCACTCTGCTGCGCGCACTGCCTACGGTGAAGAACGTGATCGTGCTGGGCCCGCTGAACTTGGCCTGGAGCATCGCGTCGCGGGCCAGTGCAGACGGCCACTGAGCCTGTGCTTCTGGGGCCAGCTCCTGCCACTGAGCCTGGTAATCCCGAGATTGGAACTGAGTCATAAAGAGGTTGGCCAGCGCTGCCGCCTGGACAGCGAGCGAGGGTAGGATCGGGGAAGGCGCCGGAGCCGTCGTAGCTGGCGCCGTCCCGGATGAGCGTCCCCCCAGACCTTGCTGCGAGCTGGTGACCAGCACCAGCGGTACCAGAGCGACCAGGCCCACGCCGAGGGCCAGCAGCGCGAGACCGAGCCGGCGGCGCATCAGCCCGCTCTCCGCTCGACTTCAGGCCGAGAAGCAGGTCCGGCTGCTGGACGCGATGGCGGCGGCCCGGAAACCTTGACTTGATTCGATGAGCTGAGAGAAGGACACCGACGTGATCGGGCCCGCCCACAGCCCGTCTCCACCGGCCCCGTCACGCCCGGCATGTTCTCATCAACGAGGTCGCACCACGATCGGTCACGGTCGCGAGGCCGCGTGTCACGCGGCGCTGGCGTTCTAGCTCTCCAGTCCTCGCGCCATGTCTAAGAGATGATGCTGCGACTCGTGGGCTGCACGCTGCGTGATCTCCAAGATCGTGCGCTCCTCGCCGTTGCGGAAACCGCGGCGCGCAAAGTCCGTGGGCGTGAGGTCTTCGAGAATTGTCGCTAGCTGTTGCGCCGCATCATTCACCTGCTCTGCGACGACCCGGGGATCGAGTCGGTTGTAGCCGCCCGACGCAACCAGATCGTCGTGCGAGACGACCTCCAGCTCCGGCTCGCTCATACTCAGAATCGCCAGTATTCTTCTGATAAAAAGAAGCAGGACATCACGCATGTGCGTGGCATATTCCAGCGGTGACCACCCTGTCGCCGATCGCCGCCGCCGCAGTCGGGGGCTGCGCTCCCAGTGCTCCAGCACTCCGCTGTATGAGACTCCGATGTTGTTCACCGTCGCGGCCGCATTGCTGGTGCTGACGGAAGAAAACCAAAAGCCACACTCGGCGCAGCGGCCGCCATCCTCGACGTCCCCGCCCTCCTGACCTGTGGTCAGGGCAGCTGCACCTCGGAGCCATTCTCGAGCCACAACGCCAAGGAGCGTACCCCTGGGGCTCCGCCGACAGCACGGACACCCACTACCTCCCCACCCATGCGATCGAGCAGCACCGACTCTGGTCCGCCGACCTCTACATTGGCGATCCCGCGCGGTTCGACGCCGTGCGCGGCCGCCATCGCCCCCGGGTGTCGGGAGGGGTCCCCCCAAGAGATGAAGAAGGGCAGCCGTCTTGGCCCCAGGGCATCCTCCAACCCCACGGTTGTCCAGCGCAGCTCACTTCCATCGAGCAGGGTCCGGGATCCGGCCTGAGGCTGCCGCTCCAACCGTGCTGCCACCGAGTCCAGCTCCGCGCTGGCAAGGCAGACGGCCAAGGGCTGGAGCCGGTCGCGGTCCGCCTCCGCTAACACCGCACGTCCCAGCGGCGTGGTCGCTGCCAGCTTTGGATCTTCTACCGCCACCACCTCCAGGTACTGACTGCCCAGGGGAACGATTAGGTTGGCGGTTCCCCAGGCCCGGTGACTGCCTCCGGGCAGGCCCTGCAGTCCGTATCCGCGCCAGAGCTGGGCCTGGCCGTGCTCCAGATCTGTGGTGACCAGGACCACGTGGTCGATCTGGGTCACGAGGGCGCGCGTCGGATCTCCACCTTGCCATCCTTGGTCCGGACTTCGAATGCCGGGATGGCGGCGGTGGCGGGACCGTGGGTGACCCTTCCGCTACGCACAGCGAAGCTCGATCCGTGCCAGGGACAGTGCACTTGTCCGCCCTCGATCGGGAGCTCGTCGAGAGGGCCTCCGGCGTGCGAGCAGACGGCACTGACGGCGCAGAACTCTCCATCCAGGCGGGTGAGCAGGACCTGGTTGTTGCCCACGTGCTTGCGCACCCGGGCCCCCTCCATGACCTCTTCCTCGTCGGCCACCGCCCGCCAGGCCTTTGGCCCGGAGGTGAAGGCATTCCTATTGACCACGGTTCCCAGTCGGAAGACGAGATGCCCTCCCAGGTAGGCGCCCGCCCCGGCCGCTCCCAAGCCCAGCAGTGAGACGCCGACCGCGGCAGCGCGGGAACCCCGCAGGCGAAGCGCCAGAGAAGTGGAGAAGAGCAGGAGGGCGCTGCTGTTGATGATGGCGTGAGCCGTGCCCATGTCGCGCTCCGCGCCCTCCTGATCCTGCCAGTCGGCTAGGCCGCTGGCGGCGGCGCCGACGCCGCCGGCGCATCCGAGCGCCACCAGCAGGTCGGCCCCATGGCCGAGCTCGCCGCCTCGACCCCCGTCGGCCAGATCCAGCAGTGTGGAGCTGATCCAGGCACCGAGCGCTACATCGGTGAGCGCTGGATGCAGTGGGTGTCCCAACCAGGTCCCGTTGAGGAAGACCTTGACCTCACTGCCGCGGGGACCCGAAGCTGACTCGACCTGCCCCAGCCACTTCTGGACTGCCTTGCCGAGAGGGCCAAGGAATCCCAGGTTGTTGAGAATCCGCTCGCGGAGGTCAGCAATCATGATCAAGACCTCATGCTGGGCCGGTGACCGCGGTTCCGGGCACCTGGTCGTGAGAATGTACCCGTGCTAGTTCCCATCCTAGAGGGCGATCCTGATTACGGCGACGTAGCCGCTCACATCGTCTCTCAGACCTTGGGACTGGAAGCTCGGATCGTCGGCAGTCTGGACCAGCTGTCCCACCTCATCCGCCGGGATCAGCCGGCGGCGATCCTGGCCGACCGCGATCTGCTGCGTGGCGCCAGGGGGGTCGAGGCGGTGAGGAGCATCTCAACGGCGCCGCTGGTGGTCCTGACCACCCGGCCCGAGGAGACCGTGGCGCTGATGGAGGCGGGCGCTGACTATGTCCTGGCCAAGCCCTATCCGCCGGCGATGCTGCGGGCCACCATGCGGGCCATCCTGAGGCGGCGCCAGGTCGAGAAGCGGTCCTCGGGGCGGGTGCTCGAACTCGGCCCTCTGATCGTAGAGCCAGCCCGGCGGAGCGCTAGGATCGAGGGAAGGAGGCACCTCCTCAGCCCCCGTGAGGCCGACCTCCTGGAATACCTTGCCGTGAACTCCGGCCTGGTTCTGAGCCGGCGCCAGATCATCGACGGGGCTTGGGGGGGCGACTCCGCCGCCACCCCCGCGGCGGTCACCATGTGCGTGCACCGGCTGCGGCTCAAGCTGGAGATGGACCCCGGCCATCCCCGGTTGCTCAGGACCAAACGCGGTGGCGGCTACGTCCTTGAGGCCCAGCTGGTGCCCGCCGCCCAAGACCAGTGAGCCAGACGCTACGGGGCCCGGTGCTGCTCACCGGGGCCAGCGGTTTCGTGGGCGCCGCGGTGATGCGGGCACTCCTGACCGCCGGATACGAGGTGAGAGCCCTGGTCCGCTCACCAGCCTCATTTCAGCCACTTCCGGGCGTCACCATCTGCCCCGGTGACATCACCGACCTGACCTCGACGGTCGCCGCCGCCAGCGGCTGCGACTCGGTGATCCACTGCGCCGCCGACTACCGGCTCTCGCTGCGGCCCGCCGACACCGCACTGATGATCGCGGTCAACGTGGGCGGCACCGCCAACGTGCTCAAGGCTGCGCAAGCGAGCGGCGTCAAGCGCCTGGTTCACTGCAGCACCGTCGGCACCCTCGCCTTCCAACGCACCGGCAAGGTCTGTACCGAGGAGGACCGCGCCCCATCGCCGGCGACCTTGGCCGGCCCCTACAAACGCAGCAAATGGGCGGCCGAGGGGCTGGTGCTGGGACGGTTTGCGGCAGGGCTCGAGGTGGTGGTGGTGCAGCCGAGCACGCCGGTCGGCAGTGGCGACCGCCGCCCAACCCCCACCGGCCAGACCATCCGTGACTTCCTGATGGGCCGGATTCCGGCGGTTGTTGACACGGGACTGAATCTGGTGGCGGTGGAGGCCGTTGCCCGAGGACACCTCCTCGCACTCGAGCGGGGTCAGCCAGGCCGGAGCTACATCCTGGGCGATCGCAACCTCACCCTGCGCCAGGTCCTTAGCCAAGTAGCCGAGATTGCGAAGGTGCCACCCCCGAGGTGGCGGGTGCCATTGGGGTTGGCCATGGCGGCAGCCTTCTCGAGCGAGGCGTGGAGCCGGCTCCAGGATCGTCCTCCGGCCATATCCCTGACCTCGGTGCGGATGGCCGCCCATCCCATGTACGTGGACTCCAGCCGGGCCCGCGAGGAGCTGGGCTGGGACCCAGGCGACCTCGACGAGGCACTCCGAGTGTCGGTGGGCGAGTTGGGTCCGGCGAAGGAACCGCGGGCGGCCTGAGACCTTGCCGTTGCTCTCGCGCTGGTACGCCTTCGGACCCTGGATCCTGGTCATGGTGCTGATCTGGCGCCAGTACGGCTGGCGCCGGGCGCTGGCGGTAGCTCTCGGTGGCTGGCTGATCACGTTTGCTGCGGAATGGGCATCGACGGCTGGCCCGGGCATACCCTTCGGCCCCTACGCCTACCGAGGCCAGGGGCTGCTACACGACTGGCGGATTAGCGGCGTGCCTCTGTTTGACAGCCTCAGCTTCACCTGGCTCGCCTTCTGCACCTACCTGTTGACTGGGGCGCTGGGTGCCCGGGGTGCGCGCCGGCTACTGCTAGCGGCGCTGGCGATGGTCGCCCTTGACGTGGTCGTAGACCCTGTGGCGCTTCGCGGAGCCAGCTGGTGGCTGGGATCGATCTACTCGTATCCCCACGGCGCCGGAGTTTGGTACGGCGTCTCCGCTCTCAACTACCTGGGCTGGCTGGTGGTGGGGTTGGCGCTTCAGCTCTGGTTGGGCCTGTGGCTCAGCGGCCCCCGGGATGGGTCCCTTGTGGAGGTAGCGATCTCGGCGCTTCTTCTGGCGGGGGTCATGGTGGAGAGTGCGGTGCTGGCCGTGATACTCGGCATCGCGCCCAGCGCACTGTTGGCCTTGGCGCTGCTTGTGGGTGTGGCCATCGCGGCCCGCGGAATTGGCTCCCTGGTAGTCCCTCGCTCGGTGCCGGTGGTGCTGGTCGCCTGCGCCCTCGCCTCCGAGGCCCGTGCGGTTCGCCGCGCCCTAGGCCCGGGCTGGGTTGACCAGCCCGGGCT
>JBAUWA010000021.1:0-2812 GCA_049583555.1 Candidatus Dormiibacterota bacterium
ACGGAGTGGTGACCGCGGGCGCGGTGCTGCGGTCGCTGCGGTCGACCTACCCAGCCTGCTTCACCTTCATGGTGCCCGGAGCGGACGGCACCGTCCTGGTGGGCGCCAGCCCGGAGCTGCTGCTTCGTCGCAGCGGCAGTCGCGCCCTCTCGCGGCCGATGGCGGGTTCGGCCCCCCGGGGACTGACTGAAGCTGAGGATCAGCGCCTGGCTGAGGCGCTGCAGAAGAGCGCCAAGGACCAGCGTGAGCACGCGGTGGTGGCTCGTGAGGTAGTCGCCTCGCTGCGCAGCCGAGCCCTCTCGGTCTCGGCGCCATCCGGTCCCGAGGTGGTGGCGTTCAGCAACATCCAGCATCTGGCCACCACCATCGAGGCCGAGCTCGACCCGCGCACGCCCCCCGGCGTCCTGGAGTTGTGCGCTCTGCTCCACCCCACCCCAGCCGTCGCCGGCTACCCCGGTGAGGTTGCCCTCAAGATGATCGACGAACTGGAGCAGATGGAGCGTGGCTGGTACTCGGGCGCGGTCGGCTGGGTCAATGGGGAGGGTGACGGGGAGTTCGCGCTGGCGCTCCGCTGTGGGCTGCTCTGGGAGGACGGCGCCCGGGTCTTTGCCGGAGTGGGGGTGATGCCGGACTCCGATCCCGAAGCCGAGCTCGAGGAGACCGAGATGAAGTTGCGCCCTGTGCTGACAGCCCTCTCAGCCTAGATCAAGGGCCTCGGCCACGGCCCGCCAGCAGGCGCGATGCCCGCTGGCGCTGTCCGCCCGGGAAAAGCTCACCCGCAACATCGCGGGACCGTCGTTGGCCAGCAACTCCCTGGCGGTGGGGAGAACTTCGTCGGCACTGCCTGTATTCAGTGTCTTGAAGCCGTGCAGGCGGGCCGCGGCCGCAAGATCGAAGTCCAGGGGGGTGCCGAACAGCTCTTCGAAGACGTCGGCCTGAGCCGCCTCGGGGAGCAGGGAGAAGATGCCCCCGCCGTTGTTGTCAAGCAAAACCAGTTTGGCGTCGAGACCGTGACGCCGGGCGGCCCAGAGCCCGTTGAGATCGTGAAAAAGGGTCAGATCACCGAGCAAGCCGATGGTGGGCTGGCCGGACGCCGCGCCACCCATGATGGTGGAGACGAACCCGTCGATGCCGTTGGCTCCGCGATTGGCCAGAAAGCGTGGACCTCGATCGGACTGGGGCCAGAATGTATCCACATCCCGGACCGGCAGGCTCGACCCCACCCAGAGGGTGCCGAGCTCGACCAGCTCCGCCAGCGCCGTCACCGCGTGGGCCTCGAAGAGCGGCAGTGACCTCAGGGCGGCTCGCAGCGCATCTCTGGCCAGAGCTGAATCAGCCATCCATTGAGAGCGCCAGCTTTGATCGCTTCGCGGCCGGGTGAGCCCCGCCGCAGCCGCGCTGAGCAAGGCCTCCGGGTCGCATTGGAGGATGTCGCTGGCGATGCCGTCGGGATCGGCCCTCAGGCCGTCAGGATCGACCAGGATGACCCGGCAGGCAGCCTCTACCAAGAAGCGGTTGAGGGGTTTGGAGGTGGGCGCAGCGCCCAGCCGCAGCACCAGGTCCGGTCGGGGCAGGCGGCCGGAGTGAGGCTCACGGAGCAGCAGGTCGTAGTTGTCCACCTGCTCGGTGATGCCGCAGGTCCGGAGCTGCGAAGTGGGCTCGGCTAGGAGCAGGGCGCCGGTGCTCGACAGCAGAGTGGCGATGGGCTCGGCCAGTCCCTCTCCCAGCCGCATCTCGCCCGCCACGATCATCGGCCGCTCAGCGGCCCCAAGGGCGTCGACCAGCCGCGATATCGAGGTCTGGTCGGCTCGCCGCGGCGTTGCCAAGACCGGCTCCGGGGTGGCGGTCCGCGCTGGCAACTGCTCTGCCGAACCGATCAGGGGCTCGCGGAAGGGGAGGTTCAGGTGGACTGGACCCGCCGGGGGCCCGGTGGCTTCGGCCAGGGCTCGGGTGGCCAACTGTCGCCAGTTGCGCTCGGCGCCAGGGAGGAGCTCGGGCGGCCCGGGATCGAAGGCCCAGCGGACGGCGCTGCCGAAGAGCCGGTTCTGATCTATGGTCTGGGGAGCCCCGACGTCATGCAGTTCTGGTGGCCGGTCGGCCGTCATCACCAGCAGGGGAACGCGGGCGTGGTATGCCTCAACCACCGCCGCGTGGAACTCGACCGCGGCAGTACCCGAGGTGCAGAGCAGCGCCACCGGGGCCTCCAGCTGTTTGGCGAGTCCAAGCGCGAAGAAACTACCCGAGCGCTCGTCCACGTGAACCCAGGTTGCGATCGCCGGGTGGCGCGCCAGGGCGATCGCAACCGGGGCCGAGCGTGACCCGGGGCAGACCACGGCGTGTCGTAGACCACAGACCGCGAGCTGGTCGACCAGGACCGCGGCGAACGCCGAGGCCGGGTTCTCGGTCACCGGGATGTCACCATGGGCCGGTGCTGACCATGCCTCGCCCCGGCGGGGTGCTCGCCTACCACGTCAGCGGCACCGGCCCGCCTCTCACCCTGTTGCACGGATTCACCCAGTCCAGCGGCGCATGGCGCGAGTTGGCAGAGCTGCTGGGCGACTCCCGCCAGATCATCGCCCCGGATATCCGCGGCCACGGTGGCTCGGTGTTTGAGAGCGGCTCGCCTCACACGATGGACGCCTGCAGCGGAGACCTGGTCGCACTCTGGACTGCGCTGGGAATCGAATCTGGCGACCTGATTGGCTACTCCATGGGCGGGCGGCTGGCTCTGCATGCCGCGGTGACCGAGCCGGCGCGGGTCCGCTCCCTGGTGCTGGTGAGCGCACACGCTGGTCTTCCCGTAGCGGCCGCG
>JBAUWA010000022.1:0-2267 GCA_049583555.1 Candidatus Dormiibacterota bacterium
GTACGACTCTGGCGATCACCGGGATGAGATGCTGGCTGTACCACCCGTAGGCAGGCTGTAAGAGCGGCTGGACTTTGCTGAACTCGAGGATCACTGCCCGCCCACCCGGACGCAGGACCCGAGCCAGTTCGCCGAGCGCCCTCTGGCGATCGTTGATGTTGCGGAGGCCGAAGGCCATTGTCGCGGCATCGAATGACTCATCCGCAAAGGGCAGGTTGCAGGCGTCGCCAACCAAGAATCTCACCTCCGGCACTCTGGTTCTGGCCACCTCCAACATGGCCTCGGTGAGGTCAATCCCCACCACCTCGCCGGAGACCCCAACTCGGCGCCACAGGAGCTGGGCCAGAGCTCCGGTACCGGTGCACACGTCCAGGACCTGGTCTCCGACCCGGACGCGGGAAAGCTGAGCGGCCCGACGGCGCCAGCGCCGGTCCTGGCCCTGGCTGAGTAGGGAATTGAGGAGGTCGTAACGCTGGGCCACGCTGGCGAACATTCCCCTCACCGCGTCCGGCTCCGGGTTCCCCACGGTCGGCACTGCGACCGGGGCGACCCCGCTCTGGCTCATGCCGAAGCCGCCACCGCTTCTGTCACCGGGAGCGGCGCCTGTCGGTAGCTGCTGCAGGCGCAACCCAGGGCTTCTGGGAGGGCGATCAGGGCGTCCAGGGCCACTCGGCCCAGCTCCTCCGCCCCTTCGCGGACAATCGCCCGAAGTAGGTCGAAGTCCCACTCCGGACGCACTCCCTCGGCGTAGTTCAGCACCATCTCAACCGAGCCGAAGCAGGCTCCGATCTCGCGGGCCAGATAGACCTCGGGGGTCAGGGTCTGGCTGATGATGTCCCCTCCCATTCGGGCCAGCGCCGCCACCTCGGCGGCCGTCTCCATCCGGGGGCCTTCCACGGTCACATGGACGGCGCGGTTGAAGGCCCTAGTGGCCTTCTCCGCCGCGAACTGCCGGGCCCGCTGCCAGAGCGCCTCCCGGATCTCGGGGCAGAAGGGGTCGCGCATGACCAGGATCACCCCGGGCTCCAACTGGCCGCCCCGCTGATGGGTGAAGTCGATGAAGTCGTGGGGTACAACCAGATCTCTGGGGTGGAAGTGCTGAGTGATGCTGGCCGAGCCCGACTCAGCCACCACTCGGACTACCCCGGCTCGCTGGAATACCCAGAACAAGGCCAGCGCCTTCTGGGCTCTTTCCTCGCTGGAGCGCCCCGCCAGGCCCGCGCCAAGTCCGGCGTGCGGCCGAGAAAAGAGCACCGATCTTTTCCCACCAGCCTCCAGCATGACCTCAAAGTGGGTGACCGGAGGGGTGCTGCCAAAGGGAGTCTCGAAGACGGTGTCGCGAGCCAGCAAGCGCACCGAGGACTCTTGCTCGGGAGAACCCTGGGTGCCGGTCCCCGATCCCCCCAGGAGCGCGAACTCCGCCCTGGGAATGCCGGAATTCCGCCTTGCCCTAACCATCGCCCGAGTATATGAGCGGCTCTGAAGCCCGCTTCGAATCCAGCGAAGCGACCCGCGGGATAGGGCCGGGGCCGGTCAGCCCAGCTGGGTGCGCGCGGCGGGAAACTCGCTTCCGCTCATGGACCCAACTCCGGCGCCCCCCGACCTCGGAGACCAAGCGCTGGCCGGATCGGTCAGAGTGTCCGGCCTCTCGGTTGGTGCTGCCGGAAGGAGAAAGCAGATTCGCGCACCCTTGGCGATGGTGGGATCGACCCAGATCCGGCCACCCTGGGCTTCGATCAGACCCTTGGAGATCGCCAACCCCAGGCCAGACCCACCACTGCCCGTGGAGCGTGCTGGGTCCGCTCGCCAGAAGGGCTCGAACACCCGGGCTTGGGCAGGAGCAGGTATGCCGCAACCGGTGTCGCTGACCGCCACCAGAATGTCGCCCCGCTGTTTGGCTGCCGAGACCAGGATCTCTCCCCCAGCGGGAGTGTGTTGCATAGCATTGGTGATGAGGTTGGAGACAACCCTCTCCACCTTGTCTGGGGCACACAGCGCGATGAGGTCACCGGCGAAACGGTCGACCTGGAGGGTGATTCCAGCGCCCCGGGCCGCCGCGTCGAACCATCCAGCACAGGTCTCAATCAAGAGAGCCAGATCGACCGCCTTTAGATCGCGTTGAGTTGAGCTGCTATCGATGCGTGCCATCTCGAACAGCTCGCTGATCCTTCCTTCCAGCAACCGCACCTGATCTTGGAGGGGCTGTAGATACTCCGTGGTGGTTGCCAGTCCGTCCTCCAAGGCTTCGAGCATGGCTCGGAGTGAGG
>JBAUWA010000023.1:0-15045 GCA_049583555.1 Candidatus Dormiibacterota bacterium
CGTAGCTATAGCGAAAGCGCAGAGTGCCCACCAGCCTCACCAGTTCGGGATGCACGTTCTGGAGGCCCAGCTCGAAGAGCGCCTGCTGCCCCTCCTCGACTATCCGTCCTGAGACCTCCTCCCGGGATTTGACCACCACCTCCTCGATCCGGGTGGGGTGAATGCGTCCGTCACTGAGGAGTTTGTTGAGGGTGACCCGCGCCACTTCCCGGCGAACCGGGTCGAAGCCGCTGAGGACGACCGTCTCTGGGGTGTCGTCGATGATTAGGTCCACCCCCAGGGCCGCCTCTAGGGCTCGGATGTTCCTACCTTCGCGACCGATGATCCGTCCCTTGACCTCGTCGTTGGGAAGCGGGACCACTGATACCGAGGTCTCTCCGGTCTGGTCCGCGGCGTGGCGTTGGATCGTGGTCACCAGCACCTCGCGGGAGAGCTCGTCGGCCTCCGCCTTGGCTGCGGCCACGGAATGCCGAATCAGCTCCGCCTTCTCAGAAACCAGCTCCTGGTCTAAGACTTGGAGGATCTCTCGTCGGGCTTCATCCCGGGACAACCCCGCCACCCGCTCCAGTTCTCGCTCCTCACTCTCGCGAAGTGTGGCGAGCTCGGCTCGCGAGGCCTCGAGCGCGGTCCGTTCTGCAGCCATGGCGTCGCTGCGCTGCAATAGATCCTGCTGCTGGCGGTCGAGCTGCTCCTCACGTTGGACAATGCGCTGTTCTAAACGGAAGATCTCAGAACGACGCTCCCGGAGCTCCTCCTCCAGCTCGCTCCGGACGCGCAGCGACTCGGCCTTGGACTCCAGCGCCACCGCCTTGCGCTCGGCCTCGATGGCGGCGCGGGCGGTCACCAGATCGTCTTGTCCGCGCCGACCCTGGCGAGATGCCATCAGACCGAAGGCGATGCCGCCCACGGCGAGCACGGCTAGTACTGCCAGCAACGCCACTACAGCGGCACTCATGGCCCAGACCTCGCAGTGTCGAGCAAGGGACTACCAAAGCCCCTCCCGACATCAACCCCTCACGAAATCGGAGGAGTAGGAAATTAAGTGGAAACGTGACCGATTCTACAGCGACCTCCGCCGCTGCCGGAGGTCGCTCCGGCCGTGCGATCCGACTACCGAAGTCGGGAGGTCAGCCCAGAGCGACGGCGGGTTCTGACTCGACCTCTAAGTCCGGGCTGCCGGCAAGCACCGGCTCTCCGATCACGGCTTGACGGACCTTGTTGGCTATCTCCAGGGTGAGCTCCGCATTGCTGCGCAGGAGGTCGCGGACGTTGTCCCGACCCTGGCCCAGGCGGGTCTCGCCGTAGCTGAACCAGGCGCCACTCTTTTCGACGATCCCAGCCTCTATGGCCCCGTCGAGCACGCTGCCCTCGTAGGAGATCCCCTCGTTGTAGAACAGGTCCAGCTCAGCCGAGCGGAAGGGAGCAGCGACCTTGTTTTTGACCACCCGTACCCGGACCCTACCGCCGACCACATCCAGACCCTGCTTCAGAGAGTCGATCTTGCGGATGTCCAGGCGGACCGAGGCGTAGAACTTGAGGGCCCTGCCTCCACTCGTGACCTCGGGGTTTCCGAACATTACGCCGACCTTCTCCCGGAGCTGGTTGGTGAAGATGACCACGCAGTTGGAGCGACTGATAGCGCCGGTCAGCTTGCGCATGGCCTGGGACATCAGCCGGGCCTGGAGACCGACGTGAGTGTCTCCCATCTCGCCGTCGATCTCTGCCTTGGGGACTAGCGCCGCCACCGAGTCCACCACCACAACGTCGACGGCCTGACTACGGACCAGCACTTCCACGATCTCCAAGGCCTGCTCGCCGGTGTCTGGCTGAGAGATCAGGAGCTCGTCAGTATTGACTCCGATCCGTGCCGCATAAGCGGGATCGAGCGCGTGCTCGGCGTCGATAAAGGCGGCCACTCCTCCCGCCTTCTGTGCCTCGGCCACTATGTGCAAACTAAGACTGGTCTTGCCCGACGACTCGGGTCCGAATATTTCCACGATCCGGCCCTTGGGGATACCGCCCACACCGAGGGCCAGGTCGAGGGTCAAAGCTCCGGTCGAGATGACCTCAATGCCTTTGATGCCGGCGCCGTCGCCGAGGCGCATGATCGCGCCCTTGCCGTAACTGCGCTCGATCTGGGAGAGAGCAGCCCCCAGCGCCCGGTCCTTCTCACTCGCCACTCGCGCAAGCTCCTTGGCATCGTGGTTTGACGGGCTGCTGACCCGCCCCGCAACTTCGAGTGTAGCGCTCATCTAGGTGACCTCCGGTGTGTCGCTGCGGGCTGGCCGCGAGCAAGAACTAGTGCCAGGACGGCTGCGCGCTGATGGGGAACAGTTGTTCGATATTGTACCGCTTCACCCTCTCGATGTGAAAGTCCTTTGGCAAGAACCTACTGGGGCCAGACGTCACTGGAGCGTGGCCGCGGTCATCTCCAGCGCCACCTCGACGGCGGCGACCCGGTTGAGGTGGCGCCCAAGGTCGCGGTTCAGCTGCCGCACCTCGACGCCATCAGGCCCAGCCACGGCCACGTATATCAGACCGGCGGGCTTGGATTCGGAGGAGCCCGGGCCGGCAACCCCGGTGATGGCGATTCCCAAGCTGGCCTCGAGCCGCGCCTTGACCCCCAGCGCCATTGCCTCCGCCACCTCAGGGCTGACCGCCCCGTGAACCTCCAGGATCGATGCCGGTACCCCCAGCCAGTCGACCTTGACCCGGTTGGCGTAGGCAACCACGCCCCCCAGAAAGATCAGCGAACTGCCTGGGACCGAGGTGATTGCGGCCGCCAGAAGACCACCAGTGCAGGATTCGGCGGTGGCCAGCGTTCGCAGCGGCAGCCGACTGGCTCGCGACAGCACCTGGCCCGCCAGAGGGAAGCTCCCAGTCAGGTCGCTGAGATGGGTGTGGGTCACTGTCTGCGCGGCTGCCAGAGGGAGGTCACGACCCCTTCCGCTTCCCGCCGGGGAGGGCTACCTCCCCTATCGATCATCGGTAGTTGGTGTACTGGAGGGGAACTGGGAGGTCCAGCTCGCGGAGGTCGTGGATCACCGCCTGAAGCGCGTCCTTGTCCTTGCTGGTCACCCGCAGTTCGTCACCCTGGATTCGCACCTGGACCTTGGGATGGGCCGCCTTGATCCGCTTGGTGAGGTCTCTGGCCGTCTCCTCGGCGATGCCGCGGCGGAGCTGAATCACCTGGCGGACATTGCCCTTGGCGGCCGGTTCCGGCTTGCCCGGATCGAGAATTTTGAGCGACAGCTGGCGCCGCACCAACTTGCTCTTGAGCACGTCGAGCATGGCGTCGGCGCGACTGTCGGAAGCGGCCAAGACCACGATCTCTTTGTCATGGAGATCAAGTTCGGCGACCAGATCCTTGAAGTCGTAACGGGTGGCAATCTCCCGCTTGGCCTGCTCGACCGCGTTCACCAGCTCCTGTCGATCAAAGTCCGAGACCACGTCGAAGGAGTGCTCGGTGGTGGCCACGGCTCAAGCCTAGCGGCTAGTCCTCGTCCTCGCTGGAGTCCAGGAGTTGTTCCAGCTCGGCTAAGGTCATGAGGACCTCCCGCGACTTGCTGCCCTCGTAAGGCCCCACCACCCGGGCATCGGACAGCTGGTCGATAAGGCGCGCCGCCCTGGTGTAGCCCACGTTGAGCTTGCGCTGCAACAGCGACGCAGCTCCCCGCTGCTCTCCGATCACGATCCGGCCCGCCCTTTCGAACAGGGGATCGCGGCGCAACCCGGGGTCCCCTCTGGTGGGAGCCAGGGCCGCAGCCAGAAGGATCTCCTCCTGGTAGGTAGGCCGACCCTGCGCCTTCCACCAGCCGATCAGCTGGTCCAGCTCCCGGTCAGAGACGTAGGCCCCTTGGAGGCGGGCGGCCTTGCCAGCATCTATAGGGAGGTAGAGCATGTCGCCCCTTCCCAGGAGCTTCTCGGCACCCATCTCATCCAGGATGACCCGGGAGTCGACACCGCTGCTGACCGCGAAGGCGATCCGGGACGGGATATTGGCCTTGATCAGACCGGTGATGATGTCGGCAGAGGGACGCTGGGTGGCGAGGATGAGGTGGATGCCCACGGCCCGGGCCAGCTGGGCGATCCGACAGATCAGGTCCTCGATCTCGCTGGCTGCCACCATCATCAGGTCGGCAAGCTCGTCGATCACGATCACGATCTTGGGCAGTGTTCGCAGCCCCAGCTGGGGAGCCCGCTCGTTGAAGTTGGTGATGTTGCGGGCCCCGTGGCCGGCGAAGAGCTTGTAGCGCTGCTCCATCTCCAGCACCGCCCAGCGCAGGGCGGCCACCGCGGGCTCGGTGTCCACCACCACCGGGACCAGGAGGTGCGGCAGCCCAGAGAAGTTGCTGAGCTCGACCCGCTTGGGGTCGACCAGGATGAGGCGTAGATCCTTTGGGGTTGACTGCAGCAGCAGCCCGGCCAGGACGGCGTTGATGCAGACGCTCTTGCCCGAGCCGGTCGTGCCCGCAATTAGGAGGTGGGGCATGCCTGCCAAGTCACCGAGGACGGGATGGCCGCTGACATCGGCTCCTAGAGCCACCGCGAGATGGCTCTTGAAGCTGTTGAAGTTGGGGGCCTGGACCACCTCCTTGAGGGTCACCAGCTGCGCCGCCTTGTTGGGGACCTCGATGCCGATCGCCGACTTGCCTGGGATCGGGGCCTGGATTCGGATCGGCGCCGCCAGTGCCATCGAGAGGTCGGGCTGGTAGGCCAGGACCTTGCGCACCGGGACGCCGGGAGCTGGCTGGAGCTCGTACTGAGTCACGGTCGGCCCGGCGTTGACACCCATGACCTTGCACTGCACCCCGAAGTTGGCCAGGGTGGACTCAATGGTCCGGATCCGGGTGCGGATCTCATCTCGAAGCCGCTCTCGCTTGCCGGTCGAGGAATCAAGCAGGTCGACGCTGGGAAGCACCCAGTTGGGCTCCGGCTCCTCCAGCTCGTCGACGGAGTCAGCCAGTGCCTCGATGCCAACGGGAGGCTCGGCGAGCACCGGGACTCCACCGATCTCGACCGCCTCGGCGCCCGCCTCGAGGGCGAGCGGCTCCGGCTCTTCTAGCCCTTCGAAGATTCGCTGGAAGGGCTCGGGCGCGGTCTCCTCCGATTCCAGCTCGGGACCGTCCCCGTCGGGAGTCGCGGACAGGGCACCGCCCAGACGCTGATGGTCGCTGTACGCCAAGGTGCGGAGGCCGCCGCTGGCGTGTCCCGCCTTCTGCTGCACGTTGTTGGAGGCAAAGACCTGCGTGGCGGCGCCTCCCATGCGCCGGACTGCCAGAGCCGAGATCCGGGAGGGATAGATCTCCAGCCCGACAATGAGGCCGGCTAGCCCAAGGGCCGCCAGCGCCACCAGCGTGGCGGGCACGCCAATGAAGGACGCCAGATGTGGTCCGATCGCCCCGCCTAGGGCGCCACCGCTGCCGGAACGGACCGTGGCAGCCATGGCAATCGCCGACACCGCCGAGACGACCAGGGCCACCAGCACCTGGAGCTCGCTTCGCTCGGAACTCCGGGACGCGAGCAGCCCCACCCCCACCGCCACCAGAGCCACGCCGATGATCCAGCCTCCCACCCCAACGGCCGAGGAGATCGCCCGACCGAAGTCGAGTGCGACTCGTGCCTGGGGAAACGCCAACAGGATCATCCAGATCAGGCCGATCGAGATGGCGCTGATCCCGGCCAGCTCTCGACGCTGCCTTGAGCTGAGGCGCAACAGAGGAGCCTCTCGGCGGCTTCCCCGACTACTCGACGGTCGCCGTCGGGGCCTCGCCGCGCGCGGCGTCGGCGCCCGGCGCCGCTTGGTTGCCGCCACTACTGGAACGTTGACATGGGTGGGGTGGAATGGGACGGAAGCGGGATTGCCACCTGCTGGCGCAGTCTAGCAGTGAGACCGCACATCTGCTCGCTCACCAGGGACGGTACAACCTCCACCACCAGCTAGGGTCAGCCAGCCTCCGATCCGAGATCAACTGCTCGCGGGCAGTCGAGCCATCAGGCCTGGTGACGGTGATGGTGCCGACGACGGCACCTCGGCGCAGCGGGGCCCGGACCTGGCGGAAGCGAATGCTGACTTTCAAGCGAGCTCCAGAGGGCGCCGGGAGCTGGACGGTGGCGGCGGCCCTGATCCCGATCGGAGCACTCCAAGCCGGATCGAGCCGGCCAACCCTAACTCCGGAGGGTGGCAGGATGACCCACTGCAACCCCGCTGCCGCGGCCTGAATCAGCGCCGCCGCCGCGGCCGCCGCAGCAGCCAACCCCGAGGAAGGACCGCCTGGCTGGCCGGTCACGGCACCGATCAGCTCGACTTGGTGACCGGCGACAGTTTGGCGGCTGGCGAAAACCAGGCAGCCCAGGGCCGCTGACGTCCAACCGGTCTTGATACCGACAACCCCATCCTTTCCCAACAGCGGGTTGTAGTTGTGCACCGTGCCCGCCAGAGGAAGTGTGGCCTCGGGCATGACCACGATCGAGGCAAAGACCGGATTGCTCATGGCAACGCCGGCTAAGGTGACCAGGTCGCGGGCCGAGCTGACGCTTGCAGGATCAAGTCCGCTGCTATCGGCGAAGTGCGTCTGAGTCAGACGTAGGGATGCGGCCAACTGGTTCATCTCAGCCACGAACGCCGGTTCCGACCCGGCCTGCCAGTCGGCCAGAAGCTCAGCGATGTTGTCGGCAGAGGGCAGAAGCAGCGCCTCCAGGAGTTGCAATTCGGTGAGGCCCTCGCCAGTCTCGACCCGCAAGACCGAGTCACCCTGGGCCAGCTCGCTCTGATAGAGGGCAAAGTCGGTGGCACTCACGGTCACGGTCGGGCCAGGCGACCCCAAGGTGAGCGGATGCGAACGCAGGATCACTAGCGCCGTCATGATCTTGGTGAGACTGGCAATGGGAACCGAGCCGTTGCTCCCGGCCGAGCCTAGCCAGCCAAAATGCGGTAGGTAGAGCGCTGCTTGGCCCTCAGTTGGCCAGGGCAAGGGCTCGCTGCCACCGGCGAGCACCGTATAGCTGAGGGGCAGCGAGGCGCGAACGGTAGGGGCCGGGACGGGCCTTGTCACTTGGACTGTTCCGGCCGCCACCACTACCACGGCCAGCGTCGTGACTGCCAGCGCCAGATGCCGGGGGCGCACCGTCACCAGTGGCTCAGGTGAGACTGACCACCGCGACCACCCTGGGCTGCCAGGGGCCACTCGCCGCCAGATGCGCCTCCATGGTGTTGCCGATCACCCGCCTGACCTCGGCAGCGTCCCTGAAGTCGCGGTGGTGGTCGCGGATCGCACGCTTGACCTTGGCTCGACCCTGGTCGATGAGCGGCAGGTGATCGCCCAGGGAGCCGCTCGAGACCACTGTCTCCGGCCCGGCCACCACCTTGCGCAGGGATCGGTCCATCGTCACCGAGATCACGACCAGGTCCGACGTCCTGGCCGCGGTCGAGTCCGGCTCGACTCCGCGGTGGCTGCGGCCCTCCGCATTGATCGGGACCGACCCAACCGTCACGTCGCCGCAGACCCGCAATCCCGAGGCAGAGACCTCGACAACAGCCCCGTTCTCCACGATCGCCACCGCCTGGTCGCTGAGCCCCACCTCCATCGCCAGTTGGGCGTGGGCCGCGAGGTGACGCGGCTCGCCATGGACCGGGAGGAAGTAGCTTGGCCTCACCAACTCCAGGAGAAAACGCAGCTCCTCCGTGGCGGCGTGGCCGCTGGCGTGGACCCCGGCGGCGCTCCCAGCCAGGACCCGCACGCCACGCTCCACCAGGGAGTTGATGATCCGACCCACGGTCGCCTCATTGCCGGGGATGGGGTTGGCGGCTAGCACCACGGTGTCATCGGGGCGCAACTTGATGAAGGGGTGGGTGCCGGCGGCGATCCGACTCAAAGCGGCCAAAGGCTCGCCCTGGGAGCCGGTCGCCAGCAGACAGAGCTCTCGGGGCGGGATGTTGGCGAGCTCGCGGGGCGAGACCAGCTGCCCGGGCTGCACCCTCAGGTATCCCAGCTCCACTGCGGTATCGACGTTGCGGAGCATGCTCTGACCGACCAGACAGCAGCGGCGACCGGCGGCCTGGGCCAGTTCCAGAGTCTGGCGCATTCGCGCGAGATTGCTGGCAAATGTGACCACCACCACCCGCCCCGGGGAGTCCTCCATGGCGCGCTCCAAGGCCGGTCGCACGGTCAGCTCGGAGGGGGTAAGGCCGGGGATGGTGGCGTTGGTGCTGTCGCTGAGCAGCAGGCTCACGCCCTCGGCCCCGAGCTCGGCCAGCCTCTCCAGATTGGGGACCAGGTCCTCGACCGGAGTCTGATCCAACTTGAAATCACCGGTGTGAAGTACCAGGCCGGCAGAGGTGCGGATGGCTAGCGCGCAGCTTCCCGGCACACTGTGGGTCATGTGGACGAGTTCCACCGACATCTCCCCCACCGTGAAGGGTTCGCCCAGCGCCATCTCATGAAGAGCGGCCCGGCCGGCGTAGCCGCGGCGGACCAGCTTGTTGCGTACCAGCCCGATGGTCATCCGGGTCCCGTAGACCGGGACCTTCAGCTCCGCCAGATAGAAGGGCAGGGCGCCGATGTGGTCCTCGTGTCCGTGGGTGAGCAGCACCGCCCGCAGACGTTCCAGCCTGGTCCGCAGGAACCCGATGTCGGGGAGGAGAACGTCTACCCCGGGCTCCTCCCTCTCGGGAAAGGCCAGGCCGGCGTCGATGACAACTACGTCTCCGCCCGCCTCGAGCAGGGCCAGATTCTTGCCGATCTCCCCCACCCCTCCCAGAGGAATGAACCGAATCGTGCCTGCTGCCGGCTCGGCCATGAAGTCTCCAGAGGAGGATGGCGGCGCCGCGGACCTAGAAGAGACCAAGCTGCTCGCTGGCGGGGACCGCTGGCGCTGACTCGGGCGCAGATGGAGCGGGAGGTTCGGGGTCGCTCTCGAGATGGACCTTGAGCCGTCGAAAGTCCTCTCGGAGCACCCCCAGTAGGCTGCCGTTGTAGAGTGCCGCTGCCGGGTGGTAGCAGGGCATATAGGTCCGGCTGCCACGGCGGATCACCGTCCCGTGGGATCGAGTTATGCCCCCTGCTCCCGGCAGCAAACGCTGGAGCGCGTGCCGCCCCAGCAGGAGGATGACCCGGGGCTGGATCACCTCGATCTGGGCGTCCAGGTAGGGGGCGCAGGCCGCCACCTCTTCGGGCAAGGGATCGCGGTTCCCGGGCGGCCGTGACTTGAGCACGTTGGTGATGAAGATGTCCTGCCGGCTCAGCCCGATCTCCTCCAGGAGCTGGGTCAGCAACCTGCCGGCGGCGCCGACGAATGGCTTCCCCTCGCGGTCCTCGCTCTCCCCGGGCGCCTCGCCCACCGCCATCACCGTGGCGGTGGCGGGACCGGTGCCGGGCACCCCCTGGGTCCTAGTTGTATGCAGGGGACAGAGGGTGCAGGCCCTGACCTGGGCCGCGATCTCGTCCAGTTGGGCCTGAGGCCCCGGCGCCCGCTCCGTTGCCGATTCAGGCACCCGGTGGATGGTCGCCGGTCTGGGCGCCGTTGCCAGCCTGGTCGGCCCGACCGGCCAGCTCCAGGATCGCCTGCTTGCGGGAGAGGTTGACCCGGCCGCGATCGTCGATCTCGGTGACCTTGACCATGATCTCGTCACCGATGTTGACCACGTCCTCCACCTTCCCCACCCGCTGGTCAGCCAATTGGGAGATGTGGACCAGACCGTCCTGTCGGGGCAGGATCTCGACGAAGGC
Source organism: Candidatus Dormiibacterota bacterium (assembly GCA_049583555.1). Classification (GTDB taxonomy): domain Bacteria; phylum Chloroflexota; class Dormibacteria; order Aeolococcales; family Bog-877; genus Bog-877. The sequence goes on from JBAUWA010000023.1 coordinate 9,729, forward strand.
CCCAAAGGGCATGATCCTGACGACTTTGCCCTTGTAGATTCGGCCGACCTCGACCGACTCGGTCAGGTCGCGGATCATGGCCACCGCCCGGTCCATCGCCTCCTCGTCCACCGTGGCCAGGAAGACGGTCCCGTCGTCCTCGATGTCGATCTGGCAGCCGGTCTCCTCCTGGATCCGCCGGATGGTCTTGCCACCGGGTCCGATCAGGTCCCGGATCTTGTCGGGGTGGATGTGGATAGTGGTGATCCGCGGGGCGTAGGTCGACATCACCTCCCGGGGAGTCGCGATCGCCTCCGCCATCTTGTCCAGGATGTGGAGCCGTCCCTGGCGGGCCTGCTCCAGGGCTCTACGGAAGAGCTCGGAGCTGAGCCCACGGGCTTTCATATCCATCTGCAGAGCGGTCACTCCGCGGCGGGTCCCCGCCACCTTGAAGTCCATGTCGCCGAGAGCGTCCTCCATCCCCTGAATGTCGGAGAGGATGGCGTAGCGACTGGGGTCGTGCTCGTCCGTCACCAGTCCCATGGCGATGCCACCCACCGGGGCCGCCAATGGCACACCCGCGTCCATCAGCGCCAGGGTGCTACCGCAGACACTGGCCATCGAGGTGCTGCCGTTGCTGGAGAGAATCTCGCTGACGATCCGGATCACGTAGGGAAACTCGTCAGCGGGCGGGACCATCACCTTGACCGCACGCTCCGCCAGGGCCCCGTGGCCGATCTCCCGACGTCCCGGCGAGCGCAGCGGCCGAGCTTCGCCCACCGAGTAGGGCGGGAAGTTGTACTGATGCATGTAACGCTTGAAGTCCTCGAGCCCCAGGCCGTCCAGCTTCTGCTGGTCTGACATGGTGCCCAAGGTGACGACCGAGAGGGCCTGGGTCTGACCCCTGGTGAAGATGGCGCTGCCGTGTGCCCGGGGCAGCACGCTCACCTCGCACCAGATGGGACGGATCTCGTCGGTGCGGCGCCCATCGGGGCGCTCACCCTGCTCCAGGATCGCCTTGCGGACCGCTGACTTGAGGGCCGACTCAAAGGCGGCGGTGATGTCCCCAGCACCATCCGGAAAGCGAGGGCTGAGCTGGGCAACCACTTCGGCACGAAGTCGCTCGACCTGGTCATCGCGTTGCGCCTTGTCGGCCTCGCGGAAGACCCGGTCAATGCGCTCCGCGGTGGCCTCCAAGACCGCCTGCTTGATCTCGGCCGGTATGCCCACCTTGGGGTAGTCCATCTTGGGCCTGCCGATCTTGGCGACCAGCTCGTCGATCAGGGCGATGATCTCGCGGATCCGCTCATGGGCCCGAGCCAGGGCCTCGACAAGCGTCTCCTCCGAAACCTCACGGGCACCTGCCTCGACCATGTTCAGGGAATCTCGGGTTCCCGCCACCACCAGGTCCAGCTGGCTGCGCTCCAGGTCCGCCATGTTGGGGTTCTCGACCAGTCGCCCCTCGAACTGGCCGATCCGGACCGCCGCCACCGGGCCGTCGTGAGGAATGTCACTGATCGCCACCGCCGCACCGGCCCCGATCAGGGCCAGGATGGCGGGGTCGTGGATCTGGTCGGACGAGAGCACCGTGGCCACGATCTGGACGTCGTTGCGGAAATCCTTGGGGAACAGCGGCCGCATCGGGCGGTCGATCATCCGCGCTGTCAGGGTCGCCGCCTCTGAGGGCCGCGACTCCCGGCGCATGAAGGCCCCCGGGATCCGACCCACCGCGTACATCTTCTCCTCGTAATCGCAGGTCAGAGGGAAGAAGTCGATCCCAGGTCGCGGTCCCTTGCTAGCAGTGGCGGTGACCAGCAGCACCGTGTCGCCCTGGCGTATCCAGACCGCGCCGTTGGCCTGACCGGCCATCCAGCCGGTCTCAATACTTAGTTCCGCGCCGTCAAACGTGCGCGAGACAACGGTCTTTTCCATGAGATTCCTCCCCGCGCCTCCCGGCCCGAGAGGCAGGTAGGCTCCACGCCAGAAGAGCCGTCGCGGTTAGGGAAAGGGGATGAGAGCTGAACTCTGGTTCGGCTCCGATCGCCAGTCTCCAACCGCGCGCGCGCCGCTTCGCTGAAGTCTGCCGCCACTCCCACCGGGAGAGTCCGCGGTCGTACAACAAACCGGCTCTCGGTTGCAAGCGAGTGAGCCGGAAATCGATCAATGTCAGTGGCGCAGCCCCAGCTTCGAGATCAGCGCCCGGTAGCGGGCGATATCCACCCGCATCAGGTAGTCGAGCAGTCGCCGCCGCTTACCCACCAGCTTGAGCAGGCCGCGGCGGGTGTGGTGGTCCTTGGGATGCGCCTTGAGGTGCTCGGTCAGCTCCCGAATCCGCTCGCTAAAGATGGCGATTTGGACTTCAGGCGAGCCGGTATCGCCCTCGTGTTGGCGGTGATCCTCGATCACCGCAGCCTTGGCTTCACCTTGAAGCATGGTTAGGTCCTTCTCCTCTAGTCGCCGCGGAGCCCGCCCCGCACGGCACCACCGGCTGCAGCTGGGCTCCGGGTCCGGGTGAGCATAGCACAGGCCCTTGAAGCTAAAAGTGGCCTAGCTGCCTGGTGGCGGCGGTGGCTCAAGCGACTCGGCTGGGGTGGCTAGAGGGACTTGAACCCTCGACCTCCAGGGCCACAACCTGGCACTCTAACCAAACTGAGCTATAGCCACCACGAGGGGCCAAATTATAGGTGCGGCGGCTCAGCTCCCCCTTCGCGGGGTTCGCTGCGCCTGTCCACGAAATCAGGAGCGTGCCTGTGCCCGAGCTGGACCGCGACGCCATGCTCCACGCTTTGCGTCTGGCCCGCGCGGCCGGCCGCCGGGGAGAGGTTCCGGTTGGAGCGGTGATCCTTGCCCACGGGGAGGTGATCGCCGCCGCCTCCAATCGGGTTGAGCGTGCCCGCGACGCCAGCGCACATGCGGAGCTCCTGGCGCTGCGTCGAGCGTCGCGAAAGTTGGAATCCTGGCGCCTCTCGGGTTGCACCCTCTACTCCACCCTCGAGCCCTGCCCTATGTGCGCAGGGGCGATCCTCTTGGCACGGATCGATCGTGTGGTCTACGGGGCGGAAGATCCCCGCAAGGGCGCTCATCGCAGCGTCTACGACGTCCTGGGAAACCGCGGGGGAAACCATCATCCCGAGATAACCTGGGGATGCGAGGCAGCGGCCGCTTCCGCATTGCTGCAGGGATTTTTTCAGCGCCTGCGCTCGGAGACAAGCTGAGGTGGCGACAGTGGACCCCGTGCCAAAACCCACTACTGTCGCCGGACTCCCAGCGATTCATGCGCCGGCTAGCGGACCACGACGGGGCGTGTCCGTCTTATTCCTGCACGGTGTGTTGGCCGACCACACATTCTTCAACTCTTGGGTGGGCTGGTTCAGTGCCGCGGGATTCGACGCCTACGCGGTCTCTCGAAGGGGGCGCCAAGGACAACCCCCCATCAACTCGGGCGGTGTGACCTGCTGGGATTTCCTGGAAGACACGCTCAACGCAGCCCGTCAGCTTCCCCACCCGCTGCTAATGGTCGGACACAGCCTAGGAGGAATTCTGGCGCTCAAAGCCGCCGAACAGAAAGCCTGCGAGGCGCTGGTGCTCTTGGCCCCGGTCCCACCGCGCGGCATCCTGCCACTGGTCAAACTTCGACAACTGCCACCTCAGTTGGCGCAGCTGACCACGGTCCTGACGGGTGGCACCTTCTATCCCAGCTTGCGCCAGGCATCGGCCATGTTCATGGGCAGAATCCCGTCCTCCCAGCGGCGGGATTTTTATCAGCGCTACACCCCCGATTCCGGGCTCGCGCTGCGCTCGACCTACCTACCGGGCATCCCGGTCGACCCGGCTCGTCTGACCATGCCCCTGCTTTGTCTGGTGGGCGAGGAGGATGCCACCATTCCCCCGCGTAGTGTCGCCCAGCTCTCCCATCGCTACGGGGGCGACTTTCGCAGTCTTCCCGGTCACGCTCACGAATTAGTCGCCGAGCCGGGCTGGCAGGAGCTTGCGGCAATGATTGCCGACTGGAGCCAGAACCTCCCGCCGCCGCGGCAGGCGGCCCAGCCCGATGACGGTCCGGGTGGCGTCGCCTAAGCCAGGCTCAACATCGGGGGTCAGACATACAATCTCGGCGGTCCACGAGGAGAGGTGTCCGAGTGGTTTAAGGTGCCGCTCTCGAAAAGCGGTGTGGTGAAAGCCACCGCGGGTTCGAATCCCGCCCTCTCCGGGCTCCGATCTGCTGCTTGGACCTTCGGAATTGGACTGTTTTCCGCGCGTCATCGGAGCACCGACCCTAGCCGACCCCCCAGGCCTCTCCTGTCTGCGCGACTAGAATCCGGCCGGGAGCGGTCGCCTAGTTGGCCGAGGGCGCGGCACTGGAAATGCCGTAAGGGGGCAACCCCTTCGAGGGTTCGAATCCCTCCCGCTCCGCCCGCATGATGCACGCCAAAAGCCTGACGCCGGCCTTGGGTGGTGGAGTGGTCGATTAGGGTGTTCAGGACTCCTCCTGACCGCTGCCGTCCGCTGCCATCAGGCGGCGCGCGTATGCGATTGCACCGTCCCGGTTGCTGACGCCGATCTTGGCGAAGATGCGGTTAACGTGCGTCTTGACGGTGGCGCTGCCGATGAAGAGCTGGCTGGCGATCTCGCCGTTGCTGCTCCCTGAGCCGATCAGCATCAGGATCTGGCCTTCGCGATCGGTGAGACCATCCGGCCAGGGGTCCAGCACCAGACTCTCGGGGCGAGCCGTCTGCTGTCCACGGATCGCGGCGGAGAGCAGGTGGCGGTGAACGTCTCGGTCCAGGGTCACCTTGTCGGCCACGGCTGCCCTTATGGCTCCGGCGATGTCGGCCCGGGTGGCGTTCTTGGTCAGGAAGCCGCGCGCTCCCGCCTGGAGAGCGGCAATCACGGAGTCATCGTCGGCGAAGGTGGTGAGGACGACGACCGCCAGTTCCGGATGCGAGCGGGCGAGCTGCTCGGTCGCCTCCACGCCGTCCATGCCAGGCATGCGTATGTCCATCAGTACGGCGTCCGGCGCCAAGCTCTCCACCATTGCCAAGGCACTCGCACCGTCGCTGGCGGCGCCGACCACTTCGAAGTCTGCCAGCGTGGAGAGGAGGGCGACCAGGCCGTCGCGCACGCTCGCCTGGTCGTCAGCCACCACCAGGCGGATTCGAGCCGGTGTCAGCCCGGCACCTCAGCGTGCACCGTCCAGCCGCCCAGCACCGGCCCCGCCACCAGGGAGCCCCCGATCAGCTGGAGCCGCTCATGCATGCCGGCCAAGCCGTATCCTCCGCCGACCCCGACCAGCGCCTCCTCGGCGGCGGGCTCCTCGATGCCCGCCCTGGGTGCGTCG
>JBAUWA010000024.1:0-14102 GCA_049583555.1 Candidatus Dormiibacterota bacterium
CGCTTCCGCCGGGAAACAGCTCGAACGACCCGGCCCGGTACCTCAATGAAACGATTCGCTGGCACGCTCTGGGGCCCTCCTATGTGGGCGCGTTTGCCTGGCACTGCCTCTCGACCGCCGTCTGCTCGAGATGACGATATGGTGGCGGTCGCTGAAGGTTGTGAAACGGCGTTGTGACGAATCCGTCTAACCGCAAACGAGCCAGCAGACACGTGGACCCCAGCAAGCAGATCGGCGGGCGCCAAACGCGCCCCCGCGATCTCAAACGGGACGCTCGTGCGGGTGCCTGACGGGCAGGCGGGGCCGCCCTACCTCCTCGCCGTGGGCACGTAATGCCTTGAGTCGAACTCGAAGCTTGCTCGGGGCGAAGTCGCCGGAGCGTCGATAGACTGCGGCCGAGGGTGCGAGATAAGCACCGTGCGGATGCCTGAGTACAAGGAGCGGTGCATGTCTACCATGACGATTCTCGACCCCGGGGGACCTACCGCCACCGCAGCGGCCGAGCGAGTCTCCCTATTCCAACGGATCGCCGACAGGGTCAGCTACGGGATGGGGACGCCCCTAAACATCTTCATCTGGATATGCATAGTCGTTGGCTGGACATTGATATTTGCGCTCCACCTCGTAAGCGCCAACGCCACCTTCTTGCCTAAGTGGTTCACCGGGACCGCCTTCAACTTCCCCCTCAACCTGGTGACGACCGTCGCGGAGTTGTATATCGGCTTCCTTGTGGGCGCCTCCTCCAACCGCTCGGAACGTAATCTCGAGGCCACTTTGGGCCGACTTGGCGCGCAGGAGCAGCAGATCACTGACGTCGAACTGAAACTGTCAAAGTCGCTTGAGATGAATACGACCCTCACGCGTGAAGTCCATGAGCTCGCGAAGGCAATCCATGAAAGTGTCTGCGCTTCCAAGTGACGGTTGGGACTTCCTTCCCCTTCGTCTTCGATGGAATAGGCGCGGTGCTGGACCGGGCGCGGGATGCTGCGCACCGCAGCGATGTCGCGGTGTCAAGAGTCCGAGTCTAGCCAAGCAAATACTTCGCCGCTGGCGTGATCGATGAGGTGGACATTCACCTCGGGTCAGTGTGCTTGAGCGAGGGCGTTCGACGCTGGCTTCGGGCGGGACTCCTGTAGCGGCCCAACTCCATGGAAGGTGCGGAGGAGAAGGCGGAGCCGGCTGGTGATGGTGAAGTGAGGCCCACACCACCACGGTTACCGCACGGGCACAAATCGTGCGGGCCAGCCTCCGCCGCCGGGGCCGACCAAGCAGCCCAGCCGCCCTCGCGTCCCCCGCCGGGATAGTGTCGGCCCGCGGCGATTACAGAGGCGTTAAAAGTGGTTGTCCAAACCCGGTCACCCGGACGGTGGCATTGAGGTAGCACAGGACGTGGGCCGATATCGTGACGTCGAGGAGTTCGATGACCGCGCCGCCGGCTACGAGACCGGATGGCGGGGTGACCTTCATCACCGGATCGCTGATCGGACCGCAGAGATCGCGATGGCGACGGCTCCCGGATCTCAGCGGATTCTCGATGTCGGGTGTGGCACCGGATACCTGCTCCGCAAATTGGCTGAGAGCTACCCGGATGCGGTCGAGTTGGCTGGCATCGACCCCGCGCCGAGGATGATCGCGGAGGCTAAGGCTGCTGCCGCTGACTTCCACCGACTGGCGTTCACGACCGGAGTCGCCGAACGCTTGCCCTTTGCCGCAGGGACATTCGACCTTATCCTCAGCAGTACCTCCTTTGACCACTGGGCAGATCAGCGGGCAGGCGTTGCCGAGCTCGCGCGAGTCATGGCCCCAGGTGGACACCTTGTAATTACCGACCTCTTCTCAGGACTTCTCCTGCCCACCCTCCTCGGCAGCCATCGTGGTCGCGCCCGGACAGTTGGCAAGGCTAGCGCACTGCTCAGGGAGGCGGGCTTTGCATCGCTCAGGTGGCACAATCTCAGCGGTGTCCTGACTTTTGCGGGAGTTCTAGTCCGGACTGTCACGGCCACAGGCGCGGGTCACGGGTAGCCCCGCTCCCTCGGTTGCTTTCGACGCGACGTCCCAGCTGACGATGCTGAGCCGTGGTCGCCATCATCTCGGCGCGGTAGTCAAATAGATCGACGACGGTCCCGGGCTTCAGTCCCCTGAACCGACCTGAGGCCCTCGCCGCGGCCGTCGAGTCGATGCTCGACACCACCCTCGCTCGGGGCGGCCGGGCCAGCTTGGAGGTCGCTAGGCGGGGGGAGGCTCGAACGGTACCAGCTGGTCCACGATCTCGCGTAGCGTCCTGGCTGCTCTCTCCAGCTCGTCGGCCGCGATGCGGACCCGCACCCGCAGGCGCTTCGACTCCGCCAAGGCGCAGGTGCTGCAGACGTGGTACTTCTGGCCCTCGGTATCGTCGAAGGCATAGTCCCAGCCCCGCTCGGCCCCCAAGCAGAGCGCGCACGGGGTTAGGAACAGCCCCTTGCCCTGCCGACGGTCAACGTAGATGTGGTAGGGCTCGTGCAATCTCATGGCTGCCTATCCTATCGGGGCCCCGCCCTCGAGAGCCGGCGGCACTGGTCGATCACATTGCGGCCTCCCGGCCGCCGGTGGGCATCGTGGCCAGGCCGACTCGTCTCGGGCATTCCGGCCGAGTTGGCGCCTGAAGCACCGGAGCGAGTCGACTTTGGTGCTATCAACCCCGCCCGCCCGGCCTGCCCTTCGTCACGATGAGCCGGCGGGCCCATCTTCGCGAGATGGGGGAGTCGGCCGGTCCTTCACACCTCCCTCCGGGGGGGACCAAAACCCGGTTGATGGGTTCGAATCACATGGACACAAACGAAAGAGGGCGAGCCCACTGCGGGCTCGCCCTCTTTTTTGACTAGGTTCAGCTAGCCGAGTTGAACGCTCTGTTCTGTGCCGCCTTTGGGGCGAAGACTTCCTTTTCGACCGGTACCTGACGCATGTGCGCGAATCCAGCGACCGACAGCACCAACATCAGCCCTGCCAGCACGAAGGAGATGATCGATGCCAGGAAGGCGATGCTACCAATTGTCCCGAAAGCGTACGCCTGCAGAAGCATGCTCCGCAGCGTGGTTCCCTGGAAGGATACTGCCTCCAGCGTCTTCAACGAAGTGTTGGTGGGGTTGGTCATCGCCGCGGTCGCGATCTTCGAGTAGACGCCGTGGTAGGGCATCTCAGACAGGTGGATTGCGATGAAATGGTCCGCATACGCCTCCGCCTGTGCACCGGTGAGAACCTCCTGCCCCGCGTACTTGAGGAGGTAAGGCTTCATTCCCGGCGTGATCTCGGTTCCTGCCTTTGCGTGCGCAAATGCCGCTGCGGGTGGAAAGTAGATCGCCTGCTTGGCCAATTGGTTGTGTACTTCATTGGTGGTGAAGACGGCGCCCCACATCAGCAATGCCCCCGCCACTACCAGGGTCGCCGTCAAAAGCAAACCGACTCCAGAAGTGATTAGGTCGAAAGTCCTGCGCCTCATGATGATCCTCCAAGATTTCCTAGCCGCTCAGCGGCCCAAGTTCATGAACTCAGTCTGCGTTGCCAGCAGGGAGGGTGACAGCGGGCTATCACCGCTGAGTCGAAGGGTGTTTTCACCTACTCAGGCTTGCAGCCACGGTGCAAGCTGCGGGGGGACCCGGTCGATCTCAAGGCTGTCGGTAGAGGGTTCTCGCGAACGGTGGTGCAGGTCGCAAGCCGGTTCGGGCCTGCCTGGTCTGTGAGAAATGCGAGGTCGAACCCGAACAAACGGTCGTGAGCACGATGCCCGGGGAGGCGCAAAGCACCCTTGGCGAGCTTGGTGCCGGGGTTTTCACGGGTGCGTCGGGCCGACTTTGGCCCATCCGAGCCAATATGATGCTTTGGGCAATTGCCCGGCACTCGGGTCCGCACGCCTGAGTGGGCGGGCAAGGAATACTAGGTCCGTAAAGGTCGGTCCAGACGATGGGAGGTGACTGATGAACCAGCCAGCGCCGTACCTGCACTGGGGCTTCATCCTGATATCGCTGCCCAATCTCGGCGTGATCTTGGTGATGATCGCGCTATTCATCCTGGCCCTGATCCTGCCATTCCCGGGCCGCCGCCAGCGCCGTCGAGCCTACGAGGAGCGGGACGATGACAGCCAAGCCTGAACCCCACGCTTCACTTCCCGAGCCGGCTTCGGAGTCGATGCTCGAGAGCCGGCGAAGTTGGACTCTGAGACTGCGTCAGCTAATCCTGCGCGAGCTGCCGCCCGAACATCTGCTGCCCGACCGTGAGCCCGCCTATGTCGGGTCCTGGGTCTACGTGTTTGGCTCGGTGGCGATCGCGGCCTTCATTCTGGTGGTCGCCAGCGGCGTCCCTCTGGCTTTCTTCGGACCCCAGTGGTGGCAAGTCTCGCCTCAAGGCCACTTTCTCAACAGCCTCCATTTCTGGAGCACCCAAATGTTCTTCCTCTTCATGGTGCTCCACCTTTGGGGCCAGTTTTTCGCTGCCGGTTGGCGCGACGGTCGGGCCACCACTTGGATGATCGGGATGGTGATCTTCCTGGCCTCATTGGTCACCGCTTTCACTGGCTACCTTGTTCAGCAGAACTTTGACAGCCAGTGGATCGCCGTTAACGCCAAGGACGCCATCAACGCGATCGGTGTAGGAGCGTTCTTCAACGCGCTCAACTTTGGCCAGATGTTTGGCTTCCACGTTGTCATCTTTCCCCTGGCCATCGCCGCACTGATTGCGCTCCACATCGTCTGGGTTCGGCGCCGGGGCGTGGTCAAACCGATTGAGAGCGACGTCCAGCCATGAGCCGCAAGCGATGGGATCAAGTCGCCTACTACAACCGCGTGCCTACCGCCCCCTACGACTTAGTCAAGGAGGTCGCGATCGCCCTGGTCGTGATGTTCGCGGTCGTGCTGGTCCTCTCAGCAGTGCTCTCCTCTCCTGATGTACCTCCCGTCACAATCCGTAGCTGGGCTCGGCAGGACCCCATCGATTTCCTGACGACCGCCACCGGCGAGCTCCAGGGCACGACTATCAGCGCCGCCTATGGGCCTCCATACAACAACGGGAACGGCTCCGTCCAGACCTGGGGACCCCTGGCACCACAACTTTGGGCCGGTGTCCACCTGCCCGTGGATGCCGCCGCGGTCGACGTGCTTTCTCCCCTTCATATCGCCAGTTCGGGCGAGCCGGCCCTGGAGCGTGCGCTGACCCGCTATGACGATGCGGGTAGTGCCCAGCAGCAGAGCTGGCTCAGCACCTACGGGAAGGCTCTGGGACATGCACGTCGCGCCGACGGCCGGGTGTTAGTACCGATACGAGCGTATGGCCCGGTCGGGACGATGATGCAGAGCTTGCTCGGCGTCGCCCGCAGCGGCGGTTTGGACGCGCTCCTCATGACCAGCGGACGCTTCTATCAGACCGACTACACCCGGGCGCTGCTCTTCCTGAGCGATGGCAACTACATCGTCAACCTGGCGAGCCAGCAGCACCTCTTGGGTTCGCAATGGGGAACGATGAACGAGACCGGCCGTTACCCCGGCCAAGCCTGGCTGTGGCTGTACACCCTTTGGTACCAGATCCCCCCGTACAACACTGCGACCAATGCGGATTTGCTGGTCATTCTGACGATGGGCTTTCTCACGACCCTGCTGCTGCTAACGCCATTCATACCGGGCCTGCGCGACATTCCCCGTTGGATTCCTATCTATCGGCTGATCTGGCGCGAACACTACCAGTTCAACGCGGCCTCGAAGCGCACCGAACCACCGCTTTCTACGGACGCCGGCCCCTAGACTGAACAGCCCACGGAACGTGTAGACAGTTGCGGCTCATCGTGGGTGTATCTTTCTAGCACCATCTACTGGGTGGGTCGGAGTGCGTCCGCCGCCAAGGGCCGGCCAGAACGCCCGTCCCACTTCGTCATGGCCGCGGGGGCCAGGGCCAACAGCTGGCGAGGCGGGTGGGTTGGCGTGCCAGGCACGCCCGCAGTCCAAGCACCACCCAGGGGCCCTCGCCGCCGAGGTGGTGCTCTACACCCTCGGCCACGAGCCCTCGGTTCTTAGCCCTGCCCTCGCTCTCCCAACTAGAGAGCGCTGCAGTAGCACCTATGTGGCCATAGCGGTGCAGGCTATCGTCTCCAGTTGGGCGCGGCCCAGGCAGTATGAAGCCGACCACGCGCACGATTTCACGTGTTCCCATCGGGGGGTAACACGCTGGCGCCGGCCCCAAGCGGGGTGCATGGTGACGGGCATGAACGCCTTGACAAGGCGGCCGGAACCGCAGGTCTCGACAGCAGAGGTGGCCCCATGACGAGTTCAGCTAAGATCGTTGCTAATAAGACTGCTGTGGTGCTAATCGAGCCCCAGAACGAGTTCCTCTCTCCCGGTGGCACGCTCTACGCCTTCATCAAGGATGAGACTCTTCGCAAGGGCGTGGTTGACAACCTGGTGGCGCTGCTGGCAGGAGCGCGCGAGCGGGGCGTAAAGGTGATCTACGTGCCTTTCCGACCACGCGAGAGAGGGTTCGTGGGGACCGGCCTGCGCGGGACGGGGTACTCCGGGCAGCAGTGGACGCTGATGCCCAGCCGCATCGACCAGATACGAGAACGCCATCAGATCGCCTACCGCGACGAGGGTGAAGTCTGCCTCGAGTGCGGTCATTACTGGCCTTGCGATACCGCTGTGGCGGTAGAAGAGATTGGCGAGCTTCGCCAGCGGAGCGCCGTTTTAGGCACCGACGGACTGGACGGTCCGGAGGTTTTCCCCCAGCTGAGACCCAAGGCGGGCGACCTCATCATCGAGGGCAACAGGACACTCGACGCCTTCCACTCCACGGCGCTCCACCATTTGCTGCACGCGAACGGCATCGAGTACTTGGCATTCGCTGGCTTCCACACCAACTGGTGCGTCGAGTCAACCGCGCGGTCGGCCTATGACCAGGGCTATCACGTGATCGTGGTGTCCGACTGCACCGGCGCCGACACGGAGGAAGAGCAGCAACACGCGCTGCGGTTCATCTTCCCCAAGATCGGCCAGGTCATGACAGCTGCGGAGTTTCTGGCGGTGGTGGAATCACCGATCGGGGTTCCTGCTGCATTGTCGTTCCTAAGCTGAAGGCAGTGGCCCAGTCGGCCGCGGTGAGGTCACACTGCGGTCGGACTGGCCAAGGTCGTATAGCGAGGCGGGCGCCTAACCTCGATCTCGCCCAGTCAGACAGCCGTTGCCGTCACAGTACCTGCCATGTAACCGAGCAGGCTCATGGGGGTCCCGAAGCCGCCCGGCCCGCTACCGCATGGGTCGGTAGCCACGACGCCTAGGCCACGTGGGTATCGCGCAAGTTGGAGTGGGTGGAAACCCCTAGTGGCCCGGCCGCCTGGATGATGCTTAGTTCTCAGGGACGGGTCGTGGATACCAGGCGGGCCCCCTGCCGACAATGCGGTGGCAAGTGCTCGCTACCACTGTGTTGCCCGCGTCGAGCTAGGTTTTGCGCACAGTTGCGGGGACCATTCTGTGGGGCGCAGAAGCCATCACCACAGTTCCATGGTTGGTCCGTGAGCGGACCCTAAGCCGACCATGTACCGATCGCATCCGCTCTGCCATCTCGAAGAAGCCCGTTCCCGAATTTCCCGGTTCGCGCTGCTCCGCAAGGCCGATACCGTTGTCTCGGATCGTGAGGATAAGTCGGGCTCCGCGCCGGGTCAGGCGTACCCTTATGGCAGTTGCCGCCGCATGTTCCTCGGCGTTCCTCAGGGCGGCCTCGGCCACGCGGTAAAGGGCGATGTCGACCTCGGGATAGCGTCCCTGAATTACAGGTCTGACGTCGCTCTCGGTCGTGATACCAGACTTTGCGGCAAACTCCGAAGTGAGCTGTCTCAGGGCGGCACCCAGCCCAATGTCATCTATGACCGAAGGCCGAAGAATCCGAGCGATCCGCCGCAGTTGTTCGCTGACAGCGGCTGCCTGCAGGCTAGCCTCTCTGGCCGCTTCGGTGACCAACTTGGGAGTTCCAGGCGTGCCCTCAACGCTCCGCAGTGCACGTGAGATATGAGCCAGCGCCTGCACCGGCTCATCGTTGAGCAGCTCCGCCAGCCGGCGCCGCTCCGCCTCCGCCTCCTTGAGAACGCTGGCCACATCCCGCCTGGGATCGGTGCCGAGATGAACCCTAGCCTCCTCATGGCGGCGGGGGGGAGAGGAACTCAGGATCATGTTGCCTCGGTTGACTCGATCGAGACTATTCCGTGATTGGCTGCGTAAACGACGGCCTCGGTCCGTGAGTTGACCCGCAGCTTCTCAAAGATGTTGTGGAGGTGCCCCTCCACCGTGCGTAAGCTGATGCCCAGATCTCGGGCTATCTCCTTATTGGAGTGGCCCAGGGCGATCTCGCGCAGCACGGCCAGCTCACGGGTGCTGATCCTGTCACTGGCGCGGGCCGGATCGACCCGGGCCTGGGCCAACCGGTGCGAGAGGCTGGGGCTCAGGACCAGAGCACCCGCCGCCACCGCGCGGACGCCCTCGACCAGCTCGCGAGCCGGTGCTGTCTTTAGGATGTAACCCACCGCTCCGGCAGCCAACGCTTCGCGCACGTAGTCCTCGTCCTCGTGAGCGCTGACGATGACAACCTTGGTGTCCGGCGCTTGGGACAGAATCTGACGAGTGGCCTCTATCCCGTTGAGTCCGGGCATGCGCATATCCATCAGGACCACCTGGGGCCGCAGCTGCAAGACCAGTCGAATTGCCTCCTCGCCACGAGACGCCTCACCAATCACAGTCAAGTCGGGATGGCCAGATAGGATCTGCCGGGTACCCTCGCGCACCAGCGCGTGATCCTCGGCTAAGACGATCGTGGTTGAGCTGGGGCTGGATCCAGTCATTGGATCGACGCTACCTTCTTGGATCTTGATCCGCCCGGGTGGAATCACCTGTTGAGGCCGCGTGGTTGCCACTCGACTCGATCAGGGGCTCTTCTGGAGATGTCGCCACGACAACCGTCCCTCGGCCTGGCCGTGACCAGATGCGGAGGCAGCCTCCAGTGAGCTGAAGTCGCTCACGCATGCCGATGGTTCCCAATCCGGGCGCAACCTGGTGGACCCCCCTGACTTCGAAGCCGACCCCGTCATCCGCAATCCTGAGCTTGAGGCGGCCGGACCTTACAATCAGATCGAGGCGAAGGCGATTGGCCACAGCGTGTCGCTCCACGTTGCTCAGAGCCTCCTGGGCCACCCGAAGGAAGCTGCGCTCGAGCTCGGGAGCCCACCGCCTGACTGGACCGCGGATGGTCACTTCCACCTCGACGCCAGTCTTCGACATGAAGCGCCTGCCGAGGTCATGCAGGGCTGCCGGCAGACCCTCCTGGTCGAGGATCTCAGAGCGCAAGCCTTCAGTGAGCTGACGGAGGCCGTCCGCTACCGCTACCGCCAGCTCCCTCGTCTGCTCGAGCTGCTTCGCTGCCGGAGCTTGGACGTTTGGCTCCATTGCCATCGACTCCAGTCGCCGGGATAAGTAGATCAAGGCTTGGACCGGCTCGTCGTGGAGGTCTCGGGCAATCCGGCGCCTCTCCTCGGCCACCGCCAGTTGCCGGACTTGCTCCTGAGCGCGGAGGTATTCAATCGCCAGAGTCGCCTGACTGGCGAAACTCTCAAGCAGCATCAGCGCATCCGCGTCATAGGCAGGGTCATCTTCCGAGCTGCTTAGGATGATCGTACCCAGGATGGCTTCTCGGCCCCGTAGAGGCACCACCATCCGAACCCCAACCGGCAGGCCCGCGTCCGCCACAAAGCTCGCGTAGAGATCTCCCGACCTTGGGCGCAGGATTAGGGGCGATCCCGAATTCAGGACGCTGTGGGACGCTGTGCCCGATACTTTGGCTGAACCCATCAGCAGCGCTGCAGAGCCGATCCCGTCAGCAGCGACCACCCGAAGGGTTGAGGACCCGGGCTCCACCGGCAGGGCGATGGCGGCCAGGTCGGCGTGGATCAGCTCTCGGGCGCTGCGGACTATCGCGGTCAGCAGGCCCTCCTGGGAGTCACCCGCCAGGAGGTCAGTCGTTATCTCGTGGAGAGCACCGAGCCAGTCGTCGCGCCGCTCCAGCTCGCGGTAGAGCTGGGCGTTAGCGATGGCCACGCCCGCCTGGGTGGCGAGGGTCACGACCGCCGCCTCGTCGGCGGCGGTGAAGGACGTATCGCTTTGCTTCTCAGTCAGGTAAAGGTTCCCGAAGACCTTGTCGCGGGCGCGAACCGGTGCCCCCAGGAACGTGGTCATTGGTGGATGGTGAACCGGGAATCCCACCGAGCGGGGATCGTCCTGAAGGCGGGCCAGGCGGAGCGGCTTTTGATCTCTGATGAGCGCCCCCAGGATGCCCCTGCCAGTCGGAAGAGGCCCGATCGCCAGCCGCTCCTCCTCGCTCAGCCCCAAGTTGATGAACTCGACGATGGTGCCATCTGCTCCAATCACGCCAAGCGCCCCGTAACGTGCTTCGGTGATCTGCATGGCAATCTGAACCAGGCGGCGAAGGAGGACGGGTAAGGAGAGTTCGGAGGCGAGCAGCACCCCGGCCTCGAGCAGGCCCCGCAGGGTGCCTTGGGGAGGCGGAGAACCTGGTTGGGGGATGATGTCGGCTAGGTCCCACACCCGCGACCGCTCTGGCAACAGCTGAACCAGGACTCCTGGACTCGATGCGCGCTCGAGGGCGAAGCGTTGACCGGCTTCCCTGCCCAAATAGCGAGTGGCGATGGAAGTGCGAGCCTCGGTCAGGTCACCGTTGGTCAAGATCGCCTCACCCCTCACCTCGACCCCTCGGAAAGGAGGGATAGTCTCGAATACGACGAGGCTGCAGTGCGGGTTCCGCTTGAGGTGCTTGAGCTTGACATCGCCTTGGGCGATCACGATCTCAAAGGCCAGACCTGTCCAGCGATACCAAACCGGCGACGTCATCGCGGTGCCATCGGCCCGACTGGTGGTGAGCACAGCTGGTGAGGGCGCATCCAGCAGGGTGCGCAGATCCTCCAGGGAGCCGGATGTCATCTCCAAGAAGATACTGACCGCTGAGTGTGGGCATTACCCGGCGGACTAGCGGGGGCGGAGACTAGAGCCCGCCTAAGTGACGCTCGAAGACCCCGCGATCGCGGGGGCTCTTGAGATGTGGGTGAGGGCGGGTCCCTCGGAGATAGCCGGAAGCTCAGGCACTCCCCAAGGTGTTGTCCTCAATGTCGAGCCAGGCCATTCCCCTCACCGCAAGTCGGACCCGACCTTCGGCGTGGACCAGAACCATCAGCACGCTCTCGCACGATCTACAGCGGAGCACAGCACCGGGAGCCAGCGGGTGCATATATAGGTGCTGGGCTCCGAGCGGTCCAACCGCACCGCATCCCAAGCAGGATCCGCGTGCGTCGGTGACCTCAGCGGTGAAAAGTTGGCCAAGTAACCCACCTATCGCATTGCCGTCGAGCCTCGTCTGGTTGTTGTCCATCGTGCTCAGCCTCCGGTGGGTCCAAATCTCTCCGTCCTAACCCGGTCCGGGTCGTGGCCCAGACTCACCAGCGCGTCGGCCACGTGCTCGACCAGCGGCGTCGGACCGCAAACGTACATCAGCGGGCGGTCGTTGGGCGACCAGACGACATCACTGAGCATCGCCTCATCGATCCGACCGGAACGTCCGGTCCAGTTAGGCGGATGCACCCGGGTGAGCGTGTTTATCACCTCTAGCCCGACATCTGCCGCCCCGAGTCGGTCGAGCTCATCCCTATAGATGACGTCCTCTATGGAGCGTGACGAATAGAGCAGCCGCGTCGGAACCTTGCTATTCCCGTTGGCCCGTCGGCGCAACATCGCCATCAGTGGGCATATGCCCGAGCCCCCCGCGATCAACATCAGCGGCCCTCCCATCTCCAGATCCCAGACGAAGTAGCCCCCAATCGGACCCCGGAGCTGCAGCTGATCGCCGACCCGGAGCTCTTCGGTCAGGTAGGGGGACACTTCTCCGTCATCAAGGCGTTCGACGGTCACTACCAGCCGCTCGCCCGCGTCCGGGGCTGAGGCGATGGAGTAGCTGCGCTCGGCCTGGTAGCCGTCTTCCGCGGTGAGCCGCACGTCCAGGTGTTGACCGGCTCGGTGTCCCGGCCAGCCCGGCACCTCAAGTACCAGACTGCGGACCCGGGGAGTCTCCGCAACGAGTTGAGTGACCTCGGCCAGGCGCCAGGTCAGTCGCCGCTGTACCGCTGCTCTCGCCAAGGGTCGCCATGCATGTTGTAGCCGTAGGTCTCCCAGAACCCAGGCGCATCGGCCGTCATCAGCTGCAATCCCCGCACCCACTTGGCGCTCTTCCAGAAATAGAGGTGGGGGACGAGGAGGCGGGCGGGGCCGCCGTGCTCGGGAGCGAGTGGCTCCCCGGCGAAGGAGTAAGCGACCCAGGCCTTGCCGCCGGTGAGGTCATCAAGAGGGAGGTTGGTGCTGTAGTCACCGTCACTGAACGCCATCACGTAGCCAGCCGTGGAGCGCACCTCCCGGAGGAGTGTGTCCACCGATACCCCCTCCCAGTGAGTATCCAATTTGGACCACTTGGTGACGCAGTGGATGTCGCGGGTGATCGTCTCGGTCGGCAGGGCCCGGAACTCATCCCAGGTCCAGTTTTTGAGCTGGTCTACCGCACCCGTGATCGAAAAGGTCCACTCGGAGAGAGGTGTGCGCGGAGTGGGCCCGGCGGAGAGGACCGGAAAGTCTTGAACTAAGTGCTGGCCTGGAGGCAGTCGTCCCGCCTCCAGCTGATCGCGCGGTTTGCCTCGGAATCCACGGCTAATGAAGCTCATCCGACGGTTCCCTCCCTCATGTCTTCCACAAGCGTCCGGGCCCTGGCGGCCTACCAAGACCCGCGCCGGGTGTCCCATTCTCGGAATTGGTCAGTCGAGAAGCTTGATCCTAATCCGATGGTAGACGGGGTTGCCGTGGCGACCCGATTCATCGGATTTGGCGCTGCCGCCGAGGTGAGGCCGGGACAACCGCAAGCGCAGTGCTCCGGGTGAAGGCGGACCGATCCGAGATCTAGCCCCGTGATCGCAGGGTCGCCACGCCGTCGCCGGACAGGTCAGCCAGTCCGGCGGGACGTCCGGTCATGGCCAGTAAGAGCGAGATCATGGGTCCAGCGACCTCTGGCCCGGATCCCGTGGACCAGTCGGAATCGGCGGCTCGCAGGGTCAGCCCAGCGATGCGGTTCTTGGTTCCCAGCAACAGATTGGATCCCTTGTAGAACTCAACCACCGTCACCAGGGTCGCGAGCGGATATTCCCGTCGGATTCCCAGTGGGTGGCGGATGTCCTCACTGTGCAGGACCGCCTCTCCAACCATCGCGGTGATCGGGCCCGGAGGATGATTGGTGGAGTCAAGGTGAGCTTTGAAGTGCCCCAGCGTCTCCCTGGGTGGACCAGCGGTCTCATGGGCTACCCCAGCCGCGTTAAAAGAATTGAACCGAAAGCCGGCCGAGGCCAGCCCCGCGATGAACCGAGGCTGCGTCATCTTCGCCGTAGCCACCATGTGCCCGAGGACCTCATGGACCGACCACTGGGCGCACAGCGATTGGCTCGCCCACTGCTCATCGCTGAGCTGCTCCAGGTCCGCAGCCAGGGCACGGCGTTCGGTATGGATCAGAGACCAGGAATCGGAAGATGCGATTGACGTGCCCCCTCACTTTGTTGTGGCTGCGCCGCGAAATGGCGAGGCCGAGCCCATCCTAGCAACCGACGAAGCGTTCCCAGCGCTCCTCCTCGTCCTCTGCCAGGATCCGTGATCTAATCGGCTCGTGCTGGAACCGTTGAGTGGCGCTCTGTCGGAAGCCACGAGCCGGCTCGCCGCCGCTGGCTGCCTCGCCGCCGAGGAGGAGGCGGAGGAGCTGGTCGCTGCCGCCATGGGAGACGAAGCGTTGCTGGCGGCGTTCGTTGAGCGGAGGACAACCGGTGAGCCGCTCGCGTGGATCACCGGGGCGGCCCAATTCTGCGGATGTTCGGTGGCCATCAGCGCCGGGGTGTTTGTGCCTCGCTGGCAGAGTGAGCCCCTCGCTGAGAGGGCCGCGGAGCTGCTGCCGCGGCAGGGCCGAGCTATCGACCTCGGCACCGGCAGCGGAGCGATTGCGATGGTGCTCATGGC
>JBAUWA010000025.1:0-11485 GCA_049583555.1 Candidatus Dormiibacterota bacterium
GCCCGGCGGTGTCGACCATGTGCAGGGCCACCGGGAAGGGCCGGCGGGTCACGTACTCGTACTCCAGCACCTCGGGCGCGTTCTGAAGCTGGTTGTCGTAAGAGGCGGAGCTGATGTAGCCGGAGATTTCCGGATGCATCCGGTGCTGCTCCACCAAGAGGCAGCGTGCCTGGTCCGGTACACCCTTTTCCCAGCAGCGCTCGAAGAGGCTGGTATCGACGATTTCCTCCAGGTCGGGATGATCCTCCACGATCTGGTAAATGGCGTCGTCCTCCACTGGCGGCAGCTGCTTGTGGTCTCCCACCATGACCACGGCGGCACCCAGTCGCAGGCAGGGCAGGGCCTCGTCGATGCGGGCTTTGTTGGCCTCGTCCAGGATCACCATGTCGTAGACCTCGTCAGTGGTGATCGAGGAGGTGGCCGCGGTGGCGCAGGTGGCAAAGAAGACGTTGGCGGTGATCAGACGGTCGTCGTCCTCGTCCTCCACCCTGAAGGCGTCCACCGCGGGGTGGACGCGCTCTGCCTTGGCGACCCGGACCGCTCGCAACCCCGGGGTGCCGGCCAATCGTTCCAGGGCGTTGTCCACCGCCAGGTTGCTGTGGGAGCAGACCAGAATCCGCTGCCCGGGCCGCTCAGCCAGGCGGTGCTTGATGGCCTCCACAATGACCGTGGTCTTGCCTGTACCCGGCGGGCCCTGGATCAGGGCGGCCTGGCCGGGATCGAGGGCCACCATGATCCCGATGGCCCGGTCCTGGGCGGGATTGCTGTGCATCCCCGGCGTCAGCCAGTCGCTCCGAGGGGCGACCTCGGGAGCGTAGACCGAGGTGGGGTCGGTCAGGAGTTGGGCCAAGAGCAGGCTGCGGGCGTCCCCCGAGGCGATCGAGGCCAGGGTGCTGCGCTTGGTGGCGTAGAGCTGCTTGTTGAAGGATGGCGTGATCCAGCCCTGGGTGCCGGCCGACTCGTAGGCCTTGCAGGCCACCTCGACCAGATGGCGCCGGTGGTCCACCTTGGTCACCCGTCCCAGGTAGTGGGGCTCGTCCTCGGGTTCGACCATGACAGCGGCGTCCACGGCCAGGGAGATGGTGTGGTCCTTGGGTACGGAGAACTCGATCCGGCCCAGCTCAGGCTGGCGACGGTCCTCCTCGGTGAACTCCCGACCGCACGAGGGGCAGCGCTCGTCGCGGTCGGAACGCCAGAGGCCGCGGCAGTTGCGGCACCTCCAGATCTCGACCACCCCGTTGAAGGGAGTTCTCTGGGTGGCGGCGCGATTGCGCTCGGCGCTCTCCAGGCCGTCGACCAGCGCCAGGGTCTGAAGCAGGATCGGATCGGGTTGCTTGGAGCCCCGGGCCAGCTTGGCCAGGTCCATCAGGTGGAAGGTGTCGCTGGGGATGCCGTCCTCGGCGCTAACCACTGGGGTCCGGCAGCTAACACGCAGGACGCGGTTGCCGAGGTCGTCACGTTGGGCCGGAGCGGGTCGCACGCTGTCTACCCGCAGCGCGGTGCGCTCTGCTTTGGCTCGGAGCGGTCGGACCGGAGTGCAGGAGACGTCCAGGCCGGGCAGCAGGAGTGTCACCGCGGGTGGCTCGCCCTGGCCCGCGATCACCGCGAAGTCGTCCAGGGCTCCGATCTGGGCGGCGAAGTGCTCGCGGGCACCGCCGTTGCCGTGCCCGTTGAGGGCCTCGAGGAACGACATCGCTTCACTTGCCTCGGGCACCACTAGGTGAAGCTGTTTGAGGGTCAGGGTTGGGGGCGTCAGGGCGCCACTTCCTCCGGAGAGAACCGTGTGTCGGGAACTAGCCTGGGACAGGCTGAGCGGTATCGGTCTCCTTGGCTGAGGCCGAAGCCTCGAGCACGAGGCCTATGTCCGGCAGGCCCTACCGCCTCGGCGGGCCGCCATGCATGCGCAAAGATAGCGCGAATTGGGTCGGGACGTACAACCCATCTTCCGTTTCGCCCCCTCCAGCCCTTCGAAAGGCCTCTCCCGGACTGCTAAAATTGGGTGTGGCTTCCGTACTGCTGAGGTCCCGGAACCGCCCTCCCCGACAGTGGACCTCCCGCGGCGCCGGCGGCGCCGTGCTTTTCGCCAATAGGAGCGTATTTGGCAGAGCCTGACCCCGAATTGTGGCTGCCCATTCAGCCTGAGGCCGAGCAGTCGCCAGCCGCCCCCAAGCGCGGCCGCAGGGGAGGCAGGCAGCGCAAGGGCGAGGCAAATGGCTACTCCGCCGAGCAGATCCAAGTCCTGGAGGGTCTGGAGCCGGTCCGGCGCCGGCCCGGGATGTACATCGGCTCCACCGATGTACATGGGCTCCACCACCTGGTCTACGAGATCATCGACAACTCGGTCGACGAAGCCCTGGCGGGCGAGGCCAACGAGGTGGAGGTGAGGCTGTCCCCGGACGGGTCCTGCCAGGTCACCGACAACGGTCGCGGGATCCCGGTCGACATCCACCAGCCCACCGGGCGGCCGGCGCTGGAGGTGGTCATGACCAAGCTCCACGCTGGGGGCAAGTTCGGGGGTGGCGGCTACAAGGTGTCGGGCGGGCTGCACGGGGTCGGGCTCTCGGTGGTCAACGCTCTCTCTGAACGGATCGAGGTCGTGGTCTACCGGGACCATCGGGTCTACCGTCAGGAGTACTCCCGGGGCATCCCCAGCACCGAGCTCCGCAGCGAGCCCGACACCAAGTCCGGCCGTCGCGGCACCACGGTTCGCTTCTGGCCGGACCCGCAGGTCTTCACCGAGACCACCGAGCTCAACCGCGAGACCATTGCCTCCCGGCTCCGCGAGCTCGCCTTTCTCAACAAGCGAGTGCTGTTCCGGCAGATCGACGAGCGCACCGGGCCCTGGACCGAGGACAACTTCTACTTCGAGGGTGGTATCGAGGCCTTCGTCCACTACCTCAATCGCGGCAAGGGGGCAGCCCAGTCCCGACCGATGTACGCCGAGCGCGAGATCGAGGGCAGCACGGTGGAGATCTCGATTCAGTACAACAGCGGCTTTGCCGAGCACGTTCTGGCCTACGCCAACAACATCAACACGGTGGAGGGGGGCAGCCATCTCACGGGCTTCCGTACGGCACTCACGGCGACCCTCAATCGCTACGCCCGCAAGGCCGCCATCCTCAAGGAGGGCGACCCCAACCTGACCGGTGAGGACGTCCGCGAGGGCCTGACCGCGGTGCTCAGCGTCAAGCTCCAGGAACCCCAGTTCGAGGGGCAGACCAAGACCAAGCTCGGCAACTCGGAGATCGCCGGCCAGGTATCGACGGTCGTCTCCGAGGCATTGAACCAGTACCTGGAGGAGAACCCCGCCGACGCCAAGCGGATCATCGAGAAGTCGCTAACCGCAGCCAGGGCTCGCGCCGCCGCCGTCAGGGCGCGGGAGCTGGTCCAGCGCAAATCCCTGCTCGAGTCGGCGACCCTGCCCGGCAAGCTGGCGGACTGCTCCGAGCGTGACCCCGATCTCTGTGAGCTCTTCATCGTCGAGGGGGAGAGCGCCGGTGGGACCGCCAAGGGAGGCAGGGATCGGCGTTACCAGGCGATCCTGCCCTTGCGGGGCAAGATCCTCAACGTCGAGAAGGCGCGCGAGGACAAGATCCTGCAGCACGAGGAGATCCGCAACCTGATCACCGCCCTGGGAACTGGTGTCGGCGAGAAGTTTGACATTGAGAGGCTGCGCTACAACCGAGTGGTGCTGATGGCCGACGCCGACGAGGACGGCTCCCACATCCGCACCCTCCTGCTGACCTTCTTCTGGCGCTACCTGCAGCCGGTCATCAACGACGGTCACCTCTTCATCGCCCAGCCGCCGCTGTTCCGGGTGGAGGGCTCGCGCAAACGGCTGGTCTGGTGCTACAGCGAGGAGGAGTTCCGGGAAACCCTGAAGGAGATGGGGGAAAAGAGCAAGGTCCAGCGCTACAAGGGGCTTGGCGAGATGACCGCCGACCAGCTCTGGGAGACCACCCTCGACCCCGAGCACCGGGTTCTGCTCAAGGTCGAGGTCGAGGACGCGCTCCGCGCCGACGACATCTTCGACCGCCTCATGGGAGTGGCGGTGGAACCCCGCAAGCGCTTCATCCAAGCCCACGCCAAGACCGTCCGGAACCTGGATATTTGAGCGTAGATTCGCCGACCGTGGCGGTCGACGCGATGGGCGGCGATAACGCACCCGAGGCGCTGGTCAGCGGCAGCCTGGCCGCCCTAGGCGCAGATCCTCAGCTCCACCTCATCCTAGTCGGCCCCCAGGACCAGTTGGCGCCCCTGCTTGCGGAGGCCTCTGCTCACAGCGAAAGGTTGGCCCTGGAAGCGTCCGAGGGCGCCATCCCCATGGGCGCGCACCCAGCCAAGGCGGTTCGCAGCCAGCCACTTTCCAGCATCGGGGTGGCCGTGAAGATGGTCCAGACAGGGCGCGCCGACGCTTGCTTCAGTGCTGGCAACAGCGGCGCGACCGTCGCCACCGCGCTGCTCCAGCTGCATCGATTGCCGGGCATCGCCAGACCGGGCATCGGGACCGTCTTCCCCTCGCGCACGGGCCAGACTCTGCTGGTCGACGCCGGTGCCGAGGTTGACAGCCGGCCGGAATGGTTGGCTCAGTTCGCCCAGCTGGGCAGCGAATACTGCCAACGGGTCCTGGGGGTGGAAGCGCCGCGGGTGGGTCTACTCAGCAATGGTGAGGAGTCCACAAAGGGCAACGCCCTAGTTCAGGCAGCCCACGCCCTTATCAGTCAGCTGGACCTGCGTTACCTGGGCCCGGTTGAGGGCACCGACCTGGTCTCCGGGAAGGTTGACGTGGTGGTCTCCGACGGATTCGTCGGCAACGTGGCGCTCAAGACCGCCGAGGGCGTCGCCGAGTCGATCATCGCCGCGCTGCGCCAGGAGGCGACCTCGAATCTGCGCTCGCGCCTGGGTGCGTTTCTGCTCCTCCCCAGCCTGCGCCGGCTGCGCCGGCGACTGGACTGGGGCCAGGTGGGGGGCGCTCCACTGCTCGGTGTGAGTGGTTTGGTCTTCATCGGGCACGGGCGTTCCGACCAGCGGGCCGTCGCAAGCGCCATCCGGGTCGCTGCCGCCGCAGTCCGCACCGGGCTGGCTCAGTCCTGGCACTCCGCGGTTGAAGAGAGGGTGCCGGCTCAGGTGTCGGGGAGGTAGGGGTGGCCATCGATCAGAGCGGCGGCAGGGTGGGCGGTGTGCGCGGCGTCGAGCTGGTGCAGGAGATGCGCGAGTCCTACCTGGTCTACGCCATGAGCGTGATCGTGGCCCGGGCCCTGCCCGATGTGCGCGACGGACTCAAGCCGGTGCAGCGGCGGATCCTCTACGCCATGCAGGACCAGGGGATGACCCCTGGAGCCAGCCACCAGAAGTGCGCCGCCATCGTCGGCGAGGTTCTCAAGAACTACCACCCCCACGGCGATATCTCGGTCTACGACACGTTGGTGCGCTTGGCCCAGCCCTGGGTGATGCGCTATCCGCTGGTCGACGGCCAGGGCAATTTCGGCTCGCCCGAAGGCGACCCAGCGGCGGCCTACCGGTACACCGAAGCTCGGATGGCACCGATAGCGGCGGAAATGCTCGCTGACATTGAAAAAGAGACCGTCGACTTCGTCGATAACTACGCCGCCACCAAGCAGGAGCCGGCCGTGCTGCCAGCAGCGATGCCCAATTTGCTGGTCAACGGGGCCTCTGGTATCGCGGTGGGGATGGCGACCAGTATTCCGCCCCACAACCTGACCGAGGTCTGCAACGGCTTGGTCCAGCTCATTGACAATCCCGATTCCTCCACCGAGGAGCTGATGAAGCTGATCCCGGGACCGGACTTCCCCACCGGCGGCATCATCTACGCCCGGGACCTGGCCCAGGTTTATGGGACCGGACACGGCCGGGTGGTCCAGCGGGCACGGGTTATTTTCGAAGAATCCAAGGCAGGTCGGGAGCAGATAATCGTCACCGAGCTCCCCTACCAGGTCAACCCGAGCCGCGTTCTGCAGACCATTGCCGAACTGGTCAATGAACGCAAGCTGGAGGGAATCGCCGACCTTCGAAACGAGACCGGGCGGCGCGAGGGCACCCGTCTGGTGATCGAACTGAAGCGGGACGCGCGACCCTACACGGTACTCAACAACCTGTACAAGCACACCCAGCTGCAGTCCACTTTCTCCTGCATTTTGCTGGCGTTGGTGGATGGCCGACCCCAGGTTCTCTCGCTCCGCAACATCCTCCATCACTATCTGGAATATCGCCGCGAGGTGGTAGAGCGGCGCACCCGTCACGACCTGGAGCGTGCTCGCGAGCGGGCCCACATCGTCGAGGGGTTGCGAGTTGCACTGCAGAACCTCGACGAAGTGATCCGACTGATCCGCGCCGCTTCGGACGAGGCCAGCGCCCAGCGCCAGCTCGAGGAGCGTTTCAAACTCAGCGACCGTCAGAGCAAAGCGATTGTGGACATGCGCCTGGGCCGCCTGACCCGCTTGGAGCGCGACAAACTCGAGACAGAACACGCTGAATTGCTGGAGCGAATGACGGCGTTGGAGGCCATCCTCGCGACCCGTGAACGGTTGATGGGTGTGGTGCGCGAGGAGCTCCTCGCCCTGCGCAAGAAGTACGGCGACGAGCGACGCACCGAGATCACGTATGGTGAGATCGAGCTCAACGAGGAGGACCTCATCCCCCGCGAGCAGGTGGTGGTGACACTTACTCACCGCGGCTACATCAAGCGCACACCGGTAACCGACTATCGATCGCAGCGTCGCGGGGGCAAGGGCGTGATGGGCGCGAAACGGGTCGGTGAGGAAGACTACGTGGAGCATCTCCAGGTGGCCTCCACCCACTCCGACATGCTCTTTTTTACCAATCGCGGAAGAGTTTTCCGGCTCCGCACCCACGAAGTCCCCGACGTTTCCCGGCAAGCCAAAGGGACTGCCGTGATCAACCTCGTGGAGTTGGATCAGGGCGAGCGAGTGACGGCGATGCTGTCGGTCGACGCCTACTCGGACGAGACCTACATGGTGATGGCGACGCTGCGGGGGCATATCAAGAAGACCCCGGCTGCCGCCTACGCTTCGGTGCGCCGCAATGGCCTGATCGCGATGAGCCTCAGCGATGGCGACGAGCTCATCTGGGTGCGGATAAGCACTGGCGGTGACCAGATTCTGCTGGTCACTCGCCGGGGCAAAGCCTTGCGTTTCAGCGAGAAGCAGGTGAGACCGATGGGCCGCGACACCCAGGGGGTCACGGCGGTACGGCTACGAGGGGATGACCTGGTTGCTGGGATGGACATCGTTCGGCCCGACAGCTATGTGCTGGTCGTGACCCAGAACGGCTACGGCAAGCTAACCCCGATCTCGGACTATCCGATCAAGAGTCGCGCCATCCAGGGCGTCTACACCCTGGACCAACACGCCATCGCCAAGGTGGGGGAGATCGTGGGGATGAATATCGTCGACGAACTCTCTGACGAGCTGATGCTGATCAGCACCGGCGGCCAGATCATCCGAATTCCCCTGGAGGGGGTGAGGATCTCCGGACGCCAGACCCGAGGGGTGATCCTGATGCGCTTAGACGATGGGGACCTGGTGGGCTCGATCGCCGGCGTGGCCCCGCCGGGCGATCTCGAGGAGGAGTAGCGGTCCGGGCCGCCGAGCCTGTCAGACGGCCGTAGGCCACCGTGTCCCACATCCTCTTCGAGCTGACCCACCTCCCGGCGGTGGGCATCTATGGCTTTCTCCTCTTCTGGCTGGCCGCCGAATCCGTGGGCGTGCCGCTCCCCGACGAGGCGGTGTTGCTCGTAGTCGGGTATCTGGTCCACAGGGGGACGGTCCAGCTGGCGCCCTCGATCGCCTGTGCAACCGTCGGAGCCGTGATCGGCGCCAGCGTCTCCTACACCCTGGGCTTGCGTCTGGGCAGGCCAGTGGTTGCCAGGCTGGCAGCCCGGGTTGGAATCAAGGGGGAGCACTTGGCCAGTACCGAGGCCTGGATGCGAAAACGCGGGGGGATCGGCGTCTTCATCACCAGGGTGCTACCCATCGCGCGCAACGTCGCCTCCTACGCGGCTGGGATCGCCGACATCAGTCCCCGGGTTTTCTATCCGGCCATGGTGTCCGGGTCGGTGGTCTGGTGTGTCACGGTGGTATCCGTAGGCGATGCGGTCGGGTCCCACTACAAGGACATCCTGCGGGTGGGTGGCCAGGCGCTTTTGATCGCCGTGGCCCTGGCGCTCTTGGCGGTGATCGGCTGGCTGGTCTGGTTGCAGATCGACCGTCGCAGGAAGCAGAGGAGGGTGGCCGGGTAGCTCTCTGGGCCCGCTCTCGGCGGGGCGATCAGCTTGGAGAGTTCGCTGCGACGCCCTCTGGCTGTTCTGTGAGTCCAGCCTTGCCCAGCTCGCCGTAGCGCTGCCAGAGTCTGCCCACCACCTGCATGCCCTTGAAGAGCTGGGCCAGGACCACCCTCTCGTTAGGCGCGTGGATGTGATCCCCGGGAAGGCCCACCCCGAACATGACGCAGGGAACCCCAAGCTCGTCGGCTATGGTCGCCACCGGAGGGATGCTCCCCCCTTCACGGATGAAGTCGGGTGGCGTGCCCCAAACCTCGGCTACAACTTGGGCGGCCGCCCTCACCGCTGGGTGGCTTGAGGAAGTGAGGACCCAGCGACCGGTGTGGATGGTCTCGAACTCGACGCGAACGCCATCGGGCGCGATCTGGCGCAGGTAGGCCTCAACCACGCGCGTCACCTGGTCGGCCTCCTGGTTGGGCACCAACCTCGAGGACAGCTTGGCTCCGGCGCGGGCCGGTATCACGGTCTTGGCTCCCTCTCCTTGGTATCCGCCCCAGATGCCGCAAATCTCCATGGTGGGGCGAATCGTCCGGCGTTCCATCGTGCTGTAGCCTTTCTCGCCACCCGGCAGCGCCCCGACCTCTTTCAAGAACCCCGCCTCGTCGAACTCGATTGCGGCGATCTCCCGCCGCTCCCTTTCGTTAGGTACCTGGACGTCGTCGTAGAAGCCGGGCACCGCGACCCGTCCGTCAGCGTCGTGGAGTTTGGAGAGCATCTCGGTGAGGACGGTGATCGGGTTGAGAACCGCTCCGCCGTAGACGCCCGAGTGGAGATCGGTGGCGGCGGCCTCGATCCGCAACTCCCAGTAGGCCATCCCCCTAAGCGCGACGGTTAGGGCTGGCAGGGTCTCGCCCAACATCCCGGTATCTGAGATCACGGCGACGTCAGCGCGCAACCTGTCCAGGTGTGAGGTGACGATAGCTTGGAAGTGCTCCGAGCCGTCTTCCTCCTCCCCCTCGGCGATCAGCTTGAGGTTGATCGGGAGGCTGCCCCGAGCCTGGAGGTAGCCGCGCAGCGCCTCCAGGTGCATCAGCAGGTGACCCTTATCGTCGGCGGTACCCCGGCCAAGCAACAACCCGTCCCGCTCCACGGCCTCGAACGGAGTCTTCTCCCATTCGTCCACTGGGTCGACGGGCTGGACGTCGTGGTGGCCATAGACCAGCACGGTCGGCAGTGACGGATCTTGAAGGAGCTCGGCAAACACCGCGGGGTGGCCTTCGCTCTCCCAGATTTCGGCCGTGGCAAAGCCAGCCTCAAGTGCCGTTTGGCGCAGGAACTCAGCTGAGCGGTGCATGTCGCTCGCGTGTTCGGGATCGGTGCTGATCGAGGGGATCGCTACCCAGCGCACCAGAGATTCGACTAGGGAGCGTTCCCGGGCGCCGATCGCGGCCTCGAGGTCGTCGACGCGGCTCACCGGCCCCGGGCCCTCGCCTTGGCGAGGTCCGGGCCGAGTGAGAAGGTCCTCAGGCCGCTTTCCCGATCTTGAAGATCTTGGTTCCGCACACAGGGCAGGTACCGGTGGTCGCCGGCTTGCCGTTCTTCAACGTTGTCGGCTGTGGGTTGGAGATTTCCCGCGCCTGCTTGCACTTCATGCAAAAGCCGGTAACGGCCATCCTGTTGCCCCTCCACTGAAGTAGAGCCCGATCTCCGGACCGGGCGGTCAGCCGCATTGTATTCACCAACCGGACCGGCCGCAAGCTCAATTCCGACTCTGGCGAATTTCAAGACTCATTTGGTAGAGATTCTCCCTGCCGCTGCAGCCATCCGAATATCCCGGCGGCATTCGAGCCAATACCGTTGAGGGTGTCCGCGGCCGGCAGCCTGGTGGGGTCCGCACCCTCAGGCGGGCCGAGTCGCTGGCGCAACGCCTGCTCAATGTGATCGACCTCCGCTCGCTCCTGGTACGCGTCCTTGGCGATCGTGGTCCAGATCCGCAGCTGATCCTCCGCCTCCCCCAGCACCCCTTGCGGCTCGCCGGCTGAGCCGAAGTGGGTGAGTATCAGCTGGCTGGGGCGCAGCTCACCGAACTTGTGCAGGGACCCGATCGCGAGAGCCAGGTCGAAGTCGTCGGGTGGTGTCGCGGGGCGAAGTGGGCCTGCCCCGGGCAATTTCACTCCAACCGCGTCCCCGACTAACAGGACCCCCGATCCCGTCTCGAGCACGCCGATGTGGTGCTTGGCGTGCCCAGGCGAATGGACCAAAAGCAACTTCTTGCCCGAGCCCAGGTCCAGGGTCGCGCCGTCCTCCGCCGCCAGGAGGCGGTCGGAGGGCACCGCCGTCATCCGGCCGTACAGTGAATCGAGGGCCGCCCCGTAAACATGGCTAGCTGCTGCGATCAGCCGCGTGGGGTCGGAGAGGTGGCGCAGGCCCCGGGGATGACAGACCACCCGGGCCTTGGGGAACTCCTGCGCGATCTCACCGACTCCACCCGCGTGATCCAGGTGGATGTGGCTGAGGACGATCCAGGCCAGGTCGTTGGCGTCGAGTCCCTGCCGTGAAAGCGCGTCCAGGACTTTGGCGGCGTCCATTTGGGGGCCGGTTTCAACCAGAGTGGGCTGATCGGCCTCGATCAGGAAAACCGAATTGACTTCCTCCCAGCCCCCCAGCTGGGTGTCGATCTGCCAGATTCCAGGCGCCAGCAGGCGGTCCAGGTCTGTCCTCCCTCTCTCTTGCGGCCGGTATCCACCCATGACCGTATCCCAGCGCGAGCATCCGCGGCACGGAGCCCGTAGCGAATCCGTGCCCTCGGCCGGCCAGTTGAGCTCGCAAACCCTCGACCTATACTCGAGAGGTGGACCAGTCTGACCAAGAGGCTCCCCAGGCCACCCAGGTGAGCCCGGACAGCGGCCCTCCTCCGGAGTTCCTCAACCCGGAGTCGCCTCGCTATCAGCCCTGGGCAGAGAAGCAGATATCCAACGCTACCAAGGAGAAGCGGCCCCTGGCCGAATTTCTGGAGGAGTTCGACGCCAAGTTGGCTGCAATCGGGCCGCGAGACAGCGGCAGCTGGGATCCCCAACACAACGAACGGCTCTTGGCTAAGTTCTCCTCGGGTGGCGCCGCCCCCAGCCGTCGCCGTCGCCGTCGCCGCCCGGCCGGGCGCTCCCCGGTCCAAGGGACGCGAGTCGATGGTCGGAGGACTGGGTCAGGCCAGCCTCAGGCCCAGGC